>CALLZC010000099.1 GCA_937858995.1 uncultured Nostocoides sp. | reverse complement strand
AATGATACGGCGACCACCGAGATCTACACCTCTCTATTCGTCGGCAGCGTCAGATGTGTATAAGAGACAGTACTGACTGCGCAGGGCGCCACGGTGCGGCCCTGACGTGGTACTCCTCACCCTAGCGGAGCCTGCAAGAACTGTCTACCCCGGTGCAAAACCTTGCATTCCTTACGCAAACGGTCTCGGAACGGTAACGACGCGCGCTCGGCGGGGGCGGCGGCGAGATCGGGACGCCGTGCCGCGGCCTGGCGCTAGCGCCGAGGCCACCGCATACGGCACACTGACAGGGCTACGCGACACCGATGTCGCGCTGCGCACCACCTTTACAACGGATCGTCCGGCACGTTCCTGCCGGTGAAGGAGTACCGCACCATGGCAACAGTCAAGTTCGACAACGCCACCCGGGTCTACCCGGGTGCCACCACCCCCTCCGTCGACAAGCTCAACATCGACATCTCGGATGGCGAGTTCCTGGTTCTCGTCGGACCCTCGGGTTGTGGCAAGTCCACGTCCTTGCGCATGCTCGCCGGCCTCGAAGAGGTCAACGGCGGCAAGATCTGGATCGGTGACCGCGACGTCACCAACCTCTCCCCCAAGGACCGCGATGTCGCGATGGTCTTCCAGAACTACGCGCTCTACCCGCACATGTCGGTCGCCGACAACATGGGCTTCGCGCTCAAGATCGCGGGCATCAACAAGTCCGAGATCGACCAGCGGGTCAAGGAAGCCGCCAAGATCCTCGACCTGACGACCTACCTGGACCGCAAGCCCAAGGCTCTGTCCGGTGGCCAGCGTCAGCGGGTCGCGATGGGCCGGGCCATCGTGCGCAGCCCGCAGGTCTTCCTCATGGATGAGCCGCTGTCGAACCTCGATGCCAAGCTGCGGGTGCAGACCCGCACCCAGATCGCCTCGCTCCAGCGCCGTCTCGGCGTCACCACGGTCTATGTCACCCACGACCAGGTCGAGGCCATGACGATGGGCGATCGCATCGCGCTGCTCAAGGATGGCCTGCTCCAGCAGTGCGCCACCCCGCGTGAGATGTATGACCGTCCCGCCAACCTCTTC
The DNA here is from genome assembly GCA_937858995.1 of uncultured Nostocoides sp. GTDB lineage: Bacteria > Actinomycetota > Actinomycetes > Actinomycetales > Dermatophilaceae > Nostocoides_A. The sequence continues at coordinate 5,136 of CALLZC010000099.1, read as the reverse complement.
GTCGCCGGTTTCATCGGCTCGCCCGCCATGAACCTCATCGCGGTCCCCGTCACCGGTGAAGGCGAAGTCAAGTTCGGCAACCACCGACTGCCCATCGAGCGGTCCGCCCTGGTCGGCGTCGGCAACCAGGTCATGGTGGGGGTGCGCCCCGAGGATGTCGAGGTCACCACGAACGACGACGGCATGGCCCTGACGGTCGAACTCGTCGAGGAACTCGGCGCGGACGCCTATGTCCACGGCGTCCCGGCGGACTCGGCGATCAGCATGTACGGCGACGAAGAGGGCCTCGCCAAGCCCTTCGTGGCCCGCGTCGACGGCCGCAAGGTCCCCCGGAAGGGCGAGACGATCTACGTCTACCCCAACCAGAACCACCTGCACGTCTTCAACGCCGAGTCGGGTGCCCGCCTGGGCTGATCCCCCATCCCCGCGGGAGTAGGCCGCGGTGGATTTCCTAACCTCTGCTAGCACAGGCTGCGCTCAGGTCCACAGGTTGCATCATGTGGATCTGAGCGCAGCTTGTGCTAGCAGAGGTTAGTTCAGGGGGCCAACGCAGCCGGGGAGTCGGGGGCGCGCAGCGGGTGGGACAGCGGGCGGACGGGAGTTGGCGCTTCGGGCCTGGCCCGGAAGAATCAGAGCGTGGCCCTGGATATCACCGCTGCCCGCCCCGATCCCGCGCTACTGGACCTGCCCTGGCAGACCCCGCTGGAGGACTGGCCGGCCGATCGACTCGCCGCGCTGCCGCGCGGTATCTCCCGGCACATCGTGCGCTTCGTCAAACTCTCCGGTCGTGTCGTAGCGGTCAAGGAGATCAAGGCCGAGCTCGCGCTGCGCGAGTTCCATATGCTGCGCAATCTCCAACGGCTGGGTATGCCGTGCGTCGAGCCGCTCGCCGTGGTCCAGGGGCGCGTCGATGAGCAGGGCCGGCCGCTGGACGCCTGCCTGGTCACCCGACATCTGCAGTTCTCGCTCCCCTACCGCGCCCTCTACAGCCAGAGCCTGCGCCCCGACACGGCCACGCGACTGATCGACGCTCTGGCGGTGCTCCTGGTCCGCCTGCATTTGGCCGGGTTCTGGTGGGGCGATGTCTCGCTGTCGAACACCCTCTTCGTGCGCGACGCCGGGTCCTTCGCCGCCTATCTGGTCGACGCCGAAACCGGGGAGTTGCGCGAGCGGCTCTCCGACGGACAACGCGAACACGATCTGGACATTGCCCGGATCAATATTGCTGGCGAGCTCTTCGACCTCGAAGCCGGAGAGCTGCTCAGCGGCGAGGACCCGATCGAGACTTCCGACCGCCTGATCACCCGCTATCACGAGCTGTGGGCCGAGCTGACCGAGGTCGAGCAGTTCACCCACTCGGAACGTTGGCGGGTCGATGACCGGATCCGCCGGCTCAACGAGATCGGCTTCGATATCGACGAGTTGGCCATCGTCACCGACTTCACCGGGACCACCATCACCATCCAGCCGAAGGTGGTCGATGCCGGGCATCACAGCCGCCGGCTGATTCGGCTGACGGGATTGGATGTCGAGGAGAATCAGGCACGCCGCTTGCTCAACGACCTGGACTCCTACCGAGCCGCCACGGATCGGCAGGGGGAGGACGAGGAGCAGGTCGCCCACGATTGGTTGGCCCGAATCTACGAGCCGATCACGCGCGCCGTGCCGCCGCAGTTGCGCGGCAAGTTGCAGCCGGCGGAGCTCTTCCACGAGATCCTCGAGCACCGGTGGTACATGGCCGAGGTTGCCGGGCACGATGTGCGGATCGAGGACGCGCTGGTCGACTATGTCGCGAATGTGCTCCCCGCGAAGCCGGACGAGAAGGCCGTGCTCGGTACCGATACCGCGGAACTGCCCATCCTGGCCGAGCCGAGCTGACGCCGAGCGTCTACGCCTTCGCGGACGGGACGGCTACGCCTTCACGGATAGGACGGGGCACGGCGCGTCAAGCAGTACCTCCTGGGCGGTGGAGCCCATGATGAACTTGCCCAGCGGGCTGCGTCGGCGCAGCCCGATGACCAGGAGCTGCGCCCCCTCCGCCTCCGCCGTGGACAGCAGTTCTTCGCTGGCCGAACGGCCCTGGGTGGCCTGACGCACATCGTGGTCGATGCCGGCGTCGCGCAGTTGCCCGTCGAGCGCATCCAGGTCGTGCGCCGTGGCGAAGGCCGGGACGCTGTAGTCCCCGTGATTCCCGGTGTTAACGACCACGAGGCGGGTATGACGCACGCGCGCCTCCTCGATGGCCGCGTCGAGCGCCGCCAGGCCCTCGGGGCTGGGGATATAGCCGACAACAATGGTCATGGCGTCGAATCCTTCGGCAGGTGAGCACGCCGGGGGCCGTGCGGCTGGTGCAGCGGCCCCCGGCGGCGTGGGTCGTTCAGGCGGGAGCGTCCTGAACGAGTTTCTTGGCCCCGGTCATAATGGCCACGCCTTCACCCATGTCGTGAGACGTGGGGGTGATGACGCCGGCGCAGCCGCCGAGGCGCTGAATGTGGATGCGATCTGCTGCTTCCCACACGTGGGGCATGTTGTGGCTGATCAAGATCACGCCAAGTCCGTTGTCGCGCAATTGCTTGATCATGTTCAAGACCATGCCGGATTCCTTCACGCCGAGGGCAGCGGTCGGCTCATCGAGCACGACCACCTTGCTCCCGAACGCTGCAGCCCGAGCGACTGCGACTGCTTGCCGCTGACCACCCGAGAGGGTCTCGACGGCCTGACCCATGTTTTGGATCGTCTGGATGCCGAGTTCCTGGACGGCGGCGCCGGCGCGCTTGGCCATGCCCTTCTTGTCCAGCATGCGCAGGACGGACCCCAGGGGGCCGGCACGACGTTCCTCGCGGGCCAGATACAGGTTGCTCGCGATGTCCAGCGCCGGTATGACGGCCAGTTGCTGGTACACGGTCTCGATTCCGGCCTCCCGGGCGTCCTGGGGACGCTTGAAGGAGACTTCCTGCCCATTGAGGTAGAGCTGGCCGGAATCGTGCTGGTAGGCACCCGTCAGACACTTGATGAGAGTCGACTTGCCGGCCCCGTTGTCCCCGATGACGGCGAGCACTTCGCCGGCATAGAGATCGAGGTTGACCCCGTCGAGTCCGACCACGCGCCCGAAGTTGATGCGCAGATCCCGAGCGGCAAGGATCGGTTCCTTGTCGTAGATCGCACGCTTCTCCTGCGGGATGGCGTCGACCGAGAGGGAAAGCTTCGCTGGGCTCATCAGGCCTTCACCTTCCGGATCCATTGGTCGATAGAGACTGCAACGATGACCAGGACACCGATCGCGAAGAGCCGCCACTGCTGGTCGACTCCGGCGAGCGAGAGGCCGCGGCTGAAGGACCACACGATCAGCGCCCCGAGCAGGGTGCCGACGAGCCGACCGCGACCGCCGAAGAGGCTGGTCCCGCCGATGACGACGGCAGTGATGCTCTCGAGATTTCCTTGCGGAATGGCGTTCGGCGTGGCCGCACCAGAGCGTCCGATCAAAACCCAGGCGGTGATCCCGTAGATCAGACCTGCCACGGTGTACACCGAGATCAGGATCCGTTTGCTGGGGACACCGGACAGGCGAGCGGACTCCGCGTCGTCGCCGACGGCATACACATGGCGACCCCAGGCGGTCTGCGAGAGCACGAACCCGACGACGATGTAGGTCAGGACCACCACGATGACTCCGTAGCTGATCCGGAACGACCCGACCGGGAAGCTATTGCCGAGCGCCGTCATGATGTCCGGCATCTTGCTGCCCTGGATGCTCGAGCCGCCCGAATACAGCAGGGCGACCGCGGTGAAGACGGACAAGGTGCCCAGGGTCACGATGAAGGGAGGCAGGTTGAGCCGGGTAATGAGCAGCCCGTTGACGAATCCTGCCGCAACACCGAAGAGGATGCCCAAGATGATGGCCAGTGGCCCGGGTACACCATTGGTGGAAGCGAGGGTGCCCATGAGCATCATCGACAAGATGGCGATGGCACCGCAGGACAGGTCGATCCCCGCCGTCAGGATGATCAGGGTTTGCCCGACGCCCAGGAGCGCCACGATGGCTGCCTGCTCCATGAGCGAGGAGAGGTTCGCGGGCAAGGCGAACCGACTGTTGAGCGCGGTGAAGGCGGCCATCGTGATGATCAGCAGGATCGCCGGGCTCAGGAACGGATAGGAGTGGAGCAGATGCTGCACTCGCTGGATCGGGGACTGCTGCCGCCCACCGTATTGGGCGGCAGCAGCAGAGTTCGACGTCATGGCGTTGATCAGCCCCAGCAGATCTTCGAGCCCTCGTCGGAGGTGATGCTCTCGACGCCATCGACCGGCTTGTCGGTCACCAGGGCGACACCGGTGTTGAAGAAGTCCAGGCCCTCGGTGGTCTGGGGCTTTTCACCACCGCGAGCGATCTTGGCGATCGCCTCCATGCCCAGGGTGGCCATCTTGAGCGGGTACTGCTGCGCGGTGGCGCCGATGACTCCGCTCTTGACCTCGCCGACGCCGGCGCAGCCGCCGTCGACCGAGACGATGATCGCATCGGTGATTCCGGCCGCGTCCAGGGCCGCCTTCGCGCCGACCGCTGCCGGCTCGTTGATGGTGTAGACGACGTTGATGTCGGTGCTCTTGGACAAACAGTTCTCCATGCCCGTGCGGCCACCGTCCTCGGCGCCATTGCTCGCCTCATTGCAGACGATCTGGTAGTCGCCACCGGAGTAGGTGCCGGTTTCATCCTCGTCGGCGTTGACCTTGCCGTCCTTGACGTCGATGCCCATGCCCTCGAGGAAGCCCTGGTCACGGTCATAGTCGACCGAGACGATCTTGTCGTCGAAGAGGTCGAGCAGGGCGATGGTCGCCTTCTTGCCAGCGAGCTGTCCCGCGGCCCACTTGCCGATGAGCTGGCCGGCGAGCCGGTTGTCGGTGGCGAAGGTGATGTCGACGGTCTCCGGCGGGTCCGGCGGGGTGTCCAGGGCGATGACGAAGAGCCCCTCGGCGCGCGCCTTCTCCATGGCCGCGTTGACACCGGTGCTCATCGGGGTGATCAAGATGCCCTTGTCACCGCGGGCAATGGCGTCCTCGATGGCGGTGATCTGACCCTGTCTCTTATACACATCTCCGAGCCCACGAGACGGACTCCTATCTCGTATGCCGTCTTCTGCTTGA
>CALLZC010000098.1 GCA_937858995.1 uncultured Nostocoides sp. | reverse complement strand
GCATACGAGCACGGGAATCGGCTGACCCCAGCGGGGACCAGCGTGGACCCGATCCTGGTCGAGATCGTCCAAGGCACGCTGGCGAGCGTGGAGATGGAGGTCGAGACGGCGATCGGGCGCACCAGCCGCTCGCCGATGATCCGCGACGCGCACGATTTCCGCGCCGGCATCCATGATCGCCAGCTCCGCAAGCTCACCGGGCGCTCCTACTCCGCCCTGGTGCATCCCGTGGTGCGCGACTTCCCGCTCGCTGACATGCGGCCGGGTGACGTCTTCTTCCACAACGACGTCTATGAGTCGGAGGGGGGCATCGGGCACCTGCCCGACCTGTGCATCACCGTGCCGGTCTTCCACGAGGGCGAGGTCGTGGCCTTCGTCCAGGCGTTTGGGCACCACGACGACATCGGCGGGGCGTGTCCGGGCTCGATGCCGAGCGGGGCGACCAGCGTCTTCGAGGAAGGTCTGTCGGTCCCCCCGATCAAGTTATGGGACGCGGGCGTTCCCAATACGGCCGCGCTGCGGATCATGACGCGCAACAGCCGGATGCCGGAGAGCCTGGCCGCCGACCTCGACGCGGAGAGTTCCGCCTGCCTGATGGGTGCCCGGCGGCTGGCCGAATTGTTCGCGCGCTATGGCCGAGCGAGCGTCGAGACGGCCTTCGACGCGATCCTCGACCACACCACCGAGACCTACCGCCGCGAGATCCTCAGCAAGATCCCCGCCGGCACCTACGTCTGGGAGGACTACGCCGAACATGATGGAGTCGAGGCGCCGCGACTGCATACCCAGCGCATCACCCTGACCAAGACCGAGACCGGCGGGCCGGGCGACGGCCCGCGGCTGATCATCGACTTCACGGGGACCGCACCCCAGGCCAAGGGGCCGATCAACCACTGCGGCGACTACGTGGGGGGCAACTTCCTCAAGAAGTGGCTGGCCCCGATCCTGCGCAATCTCGCGGACACTCCCGAGCGGATGGCCGAACTCGATGTCAACGAGGGGATCGTGCCCCTCATCGAGATGCGCTTCCCGCCCAAGGGGACCTTGCTCACCCCGATCTATCCGGCGCCGACCAATGCCCGGACCTTCGTCATCCTGCGCCTGCTCGGGGTGTTGGCCGGGGTCGTCGCCAAGGCCGTCGACGGTCGCATGCCGGCGGATCAGGAGACGATCCGCTACACGGGTGTCTATGGCAAGGACCTGGATGGCAACGACTACCTGATGCGCGAGGTGCTCGGTGGCGGTTCCGGCGGGCGCTACTACGCCGACGGCGAGGACACCATCCATGTGGTCCCCGACAGCCGCAATCTGCCGACCGAGTTCACCGAATCACGCTTCCCCTTCATCGTGGAGCGTCTCGGGCTGGCCGTCGATTCCGGTGGCGCCGGCCGCTACCGGGGTGGTCTGGGATATGAGAAGCACATCCGGATGCTCAAGGACGCGCACTTCATGTCCATTGCCGACCGCTCGATCCTCGCGTGCTGGGGTCTCAAGGGGGGTCAGGCCGGCCGCCCCTTCGAGGTGACGATCGACCTCGGCGGCCCGCACGAGCGGATCATCGACGCGCTGGCCGATGCCGAGCCGGTCACGGCCGGCCAGATCATTCGCATCCGCACCACAGGCGGTGGTGGGTGGGGGGATCCACTCGAGCGCCCGTATGACGACGTCGAGCGTGACCTGCGCTGGGGCAAGGTCTCCATCGAGGGCGCCCGCGCCAGCTACGGTGTGCTTGCCTCGGGCAACCAGCACGAGATCGTCATCGACACCGCCGGCAGCGACGCCCTGCGCGCGCAGTTGCGCGCCGATCGTGGCCCCCAGCCCTTCTTCGATCGCGGCCCGGGCTATGCCCAACTGTGCTCGACCGGGGATCGCGCCAACGCCCTCGACTGGTTGTGACCGGGCCTAGGCTGCAAGCACCTGACGAGAGCGAAAAGTGAAGGAGCCCATGGTGTCTGGTCCTCTCGACGGCATCACTGTCATCGACCTCTCCCGTGCGCTCGCGGGCCCGCAAGCCGGCATGATGCTTGGCGATCTCGGCGCCAGGGTCATCAAGGTGGAGGCGGCGGGCGGCGATGACACGCGGGGCTGGGGGCCGCCCTTCGTCGGGCCCGATCACGACATCTCGACCTATTTCCTCGCGGCGAATCGCAACAAGGAATCCATCGTCTTGGACCTGAAGTCCGATGACGGCCGCGACATCCTCACCCGGCTGGTGGCGCGCGCGGATGTCTTGATCGAGAACTTCCGCCCAGGAGCCATGGATCGGCTGGGCTTCTCCAACGACCATCTCCACGAGCTCAACGCGCGCTTGATCATCCTGTCCATCAGTGGTTTTGGACACGACGGGCCGGAGGGTGGGCGGGCCGGCTATGACCAGATCGCCCAGGGTGAGGCGGGGCTGATGTCGGTGACCGGCGCGGCCCCCGACGACCCGCAGCGGGTGGGCGTGCCGATCGGCGACCTGCTGTCCGGGATGAATGGCGCCTTCGGGGTGGTCTGCGCGCTCTACGACCGTGAGCGCACCGGCCGCGGCATGGTCGTTCGCACCAGTCTGCTCGCCTCGGTCATCGGCGCCCACGCAATGCACGGCACCAACTATCTCGTCGGCGGCACCGTGGGTCGCGCCCAAGGCAACCATCATCCATCCATCGCGCCCTACGGTCTGTTCCACGCCGCGGATGGCCCGGTGCAAGTGGCCTGCGCCGCGGAGAGTCTGTGGCAGCGCTTTGCCAACGCCTTCGGGCTCGACCCGGCAGCGCCGGGGATGGCCACCAATCGCGAGCGGGTGGAGAACCGCGAGGCGGTGGTGGCGGCGGTCAATGCCGCGCTGGCGGCATACTCGAGCGCGCAGGTGCTCGCCAAGCTCGCGGCGGCTGGCATACCGGCCGGGAGGGTGCGATCGATCGACGATGTCTACACCTGGGATCAGGTGCGTAGTCAGCACCTGCTGATGCCGATCGAGCATCCGGTGCTCGGCGCGATCACCATCCCGGGCTCGCCGCTCCGATTCGCTGACAACGCGTATTCCGGTGGGCGGGAACGGAATCTGCCGCCCCCGGGCCTTGGCGAGCACTCCGAGGCGATCCGCCGGTGGCTAGACGAAGAGTCGCCGGGATGAGCGATGGGGTGCGCCGACTCGGCGTGCGGGATCTCTTCGACGCGGTGCTCGACCCGGGCAGCTTCGCGTCGTGGGACGGGCCGCCGCTGCCCGTCGCCGAGCCCGGCAGCGCGTATGCCGCCGAGCTTGCCGCCGCCGCCGAACGCGCCGGGACCGATGAGTCGATCATCACCGGTGAAGGGCGCATTGCCGGCCGCCGGGTGGCGCTGATCGGCGGCGAATTCCGCTTCCTCGCCGGGTCGATCGGACGCACCGCGGCGGAGCGCATCGTCCTGGCCTTCGAGCGCGCGACCCGGGAGGGTCTGCCGCTTTTCGCGACCCCGTCCTCCGGCGGCACCCGCATGCAGGAAGGCACCCCGGCCTTCGCGACGATGGTGAAGATCACCGCCGCGGTAACGATCTTCAAGGCCGCGAAACTGCCCTACATCACCTACCTGCGGCACCCGACGACCGGCGGCGTCTTTGCCTCCTGGGGTTCGCTCGGGCACGTCACGGTGGCCGAACCGGGGGCGACGATCGGTTTCCTCGGTGCCCGGGTCTACGAGGCGCTCTATGGGCAGCCTTTCCCCGAGGGGGTGCAGAGCGCCGAGAATCTCTATGCTCACGGCCTGCTCGATGCCGTGCTGCCGGTCGCCGAACTCACCGTCACCGCCGGCCGGTTCCTGGATCTCGTCCTTGCTCCCAAAGCGCCAACGGACCTCAGCGAACTCGCGAAGAGCCCCTTGCCCGATGTCGCCGCCTGGGAGTCGATCACTCGGTCGCGGCGACCCGATCGACCCGGCGTGCGGGAACTGCTCAAGCTCGGGGCCACGGAGGTCCTGCCCCTGTTCGGGACCGGGGCGGGGGAGTGGGACCGATCTCTGTTCCTGGCGCTGGCGCGCTTCGGCGGTATGCCGTGCGTCGTCCTCGGTCAGGACCGTCGCCTGGAGTCTGCGGATAGGCCGTTGTCCCCCAGCGGTTTGCGGGTCGCCCGCCGCGGTATGAAGCTGGCTGCCGAGCTCGACCTGCCGCTGGTGTCCATCATCGACACCGCGGGCGCGGCGCTCTCCAAGGAAGCGGAGGAGGGTGGTCTCGCGGGGGAGATCGCCCGCTGTCTCGCCGAACTGGTGGCGCATGAGCCGCCGACTCTGTGTGTGCTGCTGGGTCAGGGCACCGGGGGCGGGGCGATCGCGCTCATGCCGGCCGACCGGGTTGTCGCGGCCCAGCACTCGTGGCTCTCGCCGCTGCCGCCGGAGGGCGCCAGTGCGATCCTGCACCGCAACACCACGCACGCGCCCGAGCTGGCCGCGCAACAGCGCGTGCGCGCCCTCGATCTGTTGGCCGATGGCATCATCGACCGGATCGTTGCCGAGCATCCCGATGCCGCGGACGAGCCGCAGGAATTCTGCCGGCGGATGGCGCAGGTCATCGCCTTCGAGCTCTCGAGTCTGTCCGGCATGCGCACCGCGTCTCGGTTGGCGGCCCGACATGATCGCTATCGCCGCATCGGATTGCGCGGATGAGACGCGTGACCAAGGCGAGAACCTGCCAAGTCAGCGGGTCCCAATGGGCAGGTGCTGCCAACGCCTCAGGTCCACCGGGGTTCCTAGGCTCACTCTCGTGAGGATTCTCATCGCGCTCGGCGGCAACGCCATGACGGGCCCGGACGGCAGCGCAGCACCCAAGGCCCAGCGCGCCGCGATCGGGCTGGCGATGGAGCATGTCGCGCAGGTCATCGCCCGAGGCCACGAGGTCGTGCTCACGCACGGGAACGGTCCCCAGGTCGGCAACCTCCTCGTCAAGAACGAGCTGGCCGCGACCGTCGTGCCCCCGGTTCCGCTCGATTGGTGCGGTGCGCAGACGCAAGGCACCATCGGCTTCACCATCCTGGACACGCTCGAGGGCGCACTGCGTCGCCGTGGTCTCACCCGGCCGGCGGCGGCACTGGTCTCGCGGACGCTGGTCGATGCGCAGGATCCCGGGTTTCGAACGCCGACCAAGCCGATTGGCCGCTTCTTGCCGTATGCCGAGGCGAAGGTCTTGATGGACCATGGCCAGACCTGGCAGGACCGGGGAGAGAAGGGCTGGCGGCGGGTCGTCGCCTCCCCGGAACCGCTGGAGATCCTCGAGACGGCCACCATCGGCACATTGCTCCATCAGGGGTATGTCGTGGTCGCGGCCGGCGGCGGCGGCATCCCGGTCGTGCGCACCCCCGCGGGCGACCTGCAGGGCGTCGAGGCCGTCATCGACAAGGACCTAAGTGCCGCGATCCTGGCACGGGACCTGGAGGCCGACGTCCTGGTCATCGCCACCGACGTCGAGAACGCAATGGTCGGGTGGGGCACCCCGGGGCAGCGCGCACTGCATACGGTCTCGGCCCGCGAGATGCGGGCGTATGCGGACGCCGGCGAATTCGCCAGCGGCTCCATGGGCCCCAAGGTCGAGGCCGCGCTGCGGTTCGCCGAGCGCGGCGCCGGCCGCAGCGTTATCACCTCGCTGGAACGCATTGCCGATGCCGTATCGGCCGGCGCCGACGTCGGCACCGTGATTCAAAACCTATGAATGACAACGATATTCATCGATCAGAAAGGTCCACCGTGCCTGAGCCCATTGAAGTGCGCAAGGTCCCGATCCACTCCGTTGCCGACGCCTCCGAGTTGCAGAAGCTGCTGGACGACGGGGTCATGGCGGCCGATCGGGTCATCGCCATCATCGGCAAGACCGAGGGGAATGGCGGGGTCAATGACTACACGCGCATCATCGCGGACCGCGCGTTCCGCGAGGTGCTGGTCGCCAATGGCGCGCCGCAGGAGCAGGTCCAGCAGGTCCCGATCGTGTGGTCCGGCGGCACCGACGGCGTGATCAGCCCGCATGCCACCATCTTCGCCACCGTGCCCGCCGAGCAGGCCGAGGCGTCCGATGACCTGCGGTTGAGCGTCGGGTTCGCGATGAGCGAGCACATCCTGCCGGAGGAGATCGGCTATGTCGCGATGGTCGACAAGGTTGCCGCCGCGGTGACCGTGGCGATGGAGCGGGCCGGGATCACCGACCCCCAACATGTGCATTACGTACAGACCAAGACCCCGCTGTTGACCATTCACACGATCCGCGATGCCAAGTCCCGCGGACACCGGGTGTGGACCGAGCACACGCACGAGTCGATGGACCTGTCCAACGGCTGCACCGCGCTGGGTATTGCCCAGGCGCTGGGCGAGGCCACCGACATCACGGACGCCGATGTCATGCACAACCGCTCGAAGTACTCGCGCGTCGCGTCGTGCTCCTCGGGGGTGGAGTTGGACCAAGCGCAGGTCGTCGTGGTCGGCAATGCCCCGGGGGTCGGTGGTCGCTACCGCATCGGGCACTCGGTGATGTCCGATGCACTCGACGCCGATGGAATCTGGGCGGCGATCAGGGACGCCGGGTTGGACCTGCCGGAGCGCCCGCACTGGAGCGATCTGGACGGCCGCCTGGTCAATGTCTTCCTCAAGTGCGAGACCGCCACGGACGGGACGGTGCACGGCCGCCGCAACGCCATGCTCGACGATTCCGATGTGCACTGGCACCGTCAGATCAAGAGCGCCGTTGGTGGCGTGACCGCCGCGGTCACCGGCGATCCGGCCGTCTTCGTGTCGGTCTCCGCAGCCCATCAAGGCCCCGATGGTGGCGGTCCGGTCGCCGCCATCGTGGATGTGGGGCAGGGTGAGCCGACCGGCTACCGCTGGCGCCCGCAGGCCTGAGCGACGAGGCTCACGACCTTTCCGGGCTCACGACCTACCCGGGCTCACGATCTAACCGGGCGAGGCCGGGCGACAGGGCGCGCCCTCGGCCCCGCGACCCCGGTCGGCGGACTCTGTTATAAATGTTTGATGTATAACACGGTATCTCGGCTGTCATGACGACGCTTCGGAGCCCGTTCACGCCCGGTGACCTGCCCCGCGTCCTGGTGGGGCGGGTCCCGGAGCGGACCCGGCTGCGGGACCTGCTGGCCCGGGTCACGGCATACGGCGAACTGGCGGGACCACCGGTGGTGCTGCACGCACCGCGCGGGCTGGGCAAGACCTCGCTCCTGCGCGACACCGAGGACCGCGCTCGGGAACTCGGCTTCGTGACGGCCTGGGTGGCCTGTGCCAAGGGCTCCACGATGCTTCCCGAGCTGGCCAGTTCCGTGCGGCGCGCGCTGATCGACGCCGAGGTGCTGGATGACCGCTCCACCCGGCGGGTCCTGGACTCGATCGCGGTGGAATTCGGCCTCTTTGGCATCTCCTTCTCCAGCGAGTTCGGGCTGGCCGCGGGGGAGTCGGCGCCCCCAGCCGCGGCCATCTCCGGGTTGGAGCGGCTCTTGCACCAGGCCGCGCACTCGGTGCGCGAACGCGGGGGCGCGGGGCTGCTGGTCCTCATCGATGAACTGCATGCCGCGCCATATGCCGAGCTGGCCATCCTGCTCAATGCCCTGCAAAATCTCGCCGGGCGCCGGGCCGAGAACCCGCTGGCGCTGATGACCGCCGGTTTGCCCTCCACCCCCGAGATGATCATGCGGGCGGCAACCTTCGGGGAGCGCAGCGAGTTCATCAGCATCGAGCGATTCGATGACGACGACTCCCGCCGAGTGCTCCAGGAGCCGGCAACCGAGCTCGAGGTGTCCTGGCACCCGGATGCCCTGGCTGCCGCGCTCGCGGTCGCCGACGGCAATCCCTACCTTCTGCAGCTTGCGGGCGACGCCACCTGGCAGGCCGCGGCGCCGGTAGCCGGAGATGTCCTGGAACTGGCCGATCTGCAGGCGGGCGAGGACCGGATGCGCGGCCAAATGGCGGCGATGTGCCGGGCGCGTTGGGACTCGGCGAGCGAGCTCGAGCAATCCTTCCTCGCGGCCATGGCGGACTATGCGCAAGAGATCGTCCCGCGCGAGCACATCGCCCACACCATGGGCCGGGACACGCGATCGATCAGCGTGCCGCGTGCCCGGCTGATCGACCGGGGCGTCATCGAGGCGGCCGGTCGGGGGCGGCTGCGTTTCACCCTGCCCGGGATGGCCGCCTGGGTACGCGATCACCACGGCGGCTGACACAGTGGCAGATCAGTCGGGACGGCGGTTGCCGTCGGCATCCCAATGCGCCGCGACCTTCTTGCTCGGCTGCACGCGCGGCGGCTCACCGGGCATCTTGGGGTAATCGGGCGGGAACGGCAGCTCGCCGAGGCCGGACTCGTCATACAGCCGCAGCAGCGGCTCGATGGAGAAGTGGCGCGCGTCCATTGCCTCCCAGGGATCGCCCACGTCGGCCAGGCGTTGGGGCACCGTGAAGAGGTTGTATGCCGTGGGGTCCCTCACCTGCGCGAGCTCCGCCCAGGTCATCGGCGTCGAGACCGGGGCGCCGGGGCGAGGGCGCAGCGAGTAGGCCGAGGCGATGGTCCGGTCCCGGCAGTTCTGGTTGTAGTCCACGAAGATCCGCGCGCCGCGCTCTTCCTTCCACCAGGCCGTCGTCACGCCGCCGTCGCGCCGCTCCAACTCTCGGCCGAAGCCGATCGCGGCGTGCCGGACCTCCTCGAAGGTCCACCGCGGCTCGATCCGTGCATAGATGTGGACGCCACGGTTGCCGGAGGTCTTGGGATAGCCGGTGATCCCCAACTCCCGCAGAAGGTCCTCGGCCACGGCCGCCACGCGGACCGCGTCCGCGAAGGTCGTCCCCGGTTGCGGGTCGAGGTCGATCCGCAACTCGTCGGGGTGATCGACATCGGTGCACCGCACCGGCCAGGGGTGGAAGGTGATGGTTCCCATGTGAGCGCACCACACCGGAACGGCGATCTCGGTCGGGCACACCTCGGACGCCGTGCGTCCCGAGGGGAAGGTGATCTGGCAACTGCGCAGGTAGTCGGGTGCGCCGACCGGCACCCGCTTTTGGTAGAAGGCGTCGGCATGCTCCCCGGGACGCCCCGTGCCCAGGCGCATGCCGGGCTGCACGCCCTTGGTCCAGCGCTCCAGGGCGGTGGGCCGCTCGCGCACGGCCCGCATGAGGGGCTCCCCGACAGCGGCGACATACTGCGCCACCATGAGTTTGGTGACCTCCGGGGTGTGCTCAGTCGCCGGATAGATGACGCGATCAGGGGAGGAGACGCGCACGGCGCGGTCTCCGGCGATCACCTCGGCGGCGGCTGGCTTGGCCATGGCCCTACGGTAATGCGCGGCGCGCGTCCGTTCGGCTCGTCGCCGGGGTGCTGCTGGCACGGGCATCCCCCTCCGTGAGATGCGGATGCGGGACGCTGATCGGCTCGCTATGGTGAGCCACGCGACGTGATGTGGGTCACGCCCCCGGTGCGTCGCAGTCAGTCGGTCGAGTCGACGCCGTCGGGTCTGCCGAACACCACGGCAGGGGTAGTCCATGGCGAGTAGCGATCCGTTGTCGGCGTCGGGCGGCCAGGGTGCCGCCCCGGTAGCGACCGGTGCCCCACCCGATGCCGTCGAGGGTGCCGGAAAGCTGGTGCCGCGCCATCTCCTCGTGCCCTTCATCTTGCTGCTGCTGTGCTTCACCGCCTGGGGCGCCGCAGCCAACCTGACCGACGTCCTAGTCGGTGTCTTCCGCGGAATCTTTGATATGTCGAACTTCCAGTCCTCGCTGGTCCAGTTCGCGTACTACGGGGCCTACTTCCTGCTCGCCCTCCCCGCGGCCTTCATCACCAGCCGCTTCGGCTACAAGGCCGGTGTCCTGGTGGGGCTGGGGTTGGCCGCGCTCGGGGGTTTGCTCTTCATCCCGGCGGGCCAAATCCTGGCGTACGAGATGTTCCTTCTGGCGCTCTTCGTGCTCGCAGCCGGCTTGTCGATCCTGGAGACCTCGGCCAATCCGTTCGTGATCGCCATGGGCGATGAGCAGACGGCGACGCAGCGGCTCAACCTGGCACAGGCGTTCAACCCGATCGGCGCCAATATCGGCGTGCTCATGGGTGCCGTGCTGATCCTGCCGGGCCTGACCCCGGAGGCAAGCAAGGTCATCATGAGCCCCCAGGAACTCGCCGAGAGCCAGGAGGCCGACCTCTCGCTCGTGCTGACTCCCTACATCGGCATCGCCGCGGTGCTCATCGGCATCTGGGTGCTCATTGCGGTGCGCAAGATGCACCTGCCCCCGGCCCCGGAAGCGATCGATCTGACCGAGGGTGGCTCCGGGGGGACGTTCAGCCGGCTGTGGGCCAACAAGCATTACCGGTATGGCGTGTTCGCCCAGTTCTTCAATGTGGCCGCCCAGACCTGCACCTGGACGTTCACGATTCTCTACGCCCAGGACGTCGTGGGAACCTCGCCCGAGTCGGCCGGGTGGTGGCTGCAGATCAGCCTGATCATCTTCTTGATCTCCCGGTTCGTGATGACCTGGCTCCTGACCATCTTCCGCCCGACTCTCCTGCTTCTCCTCATGGCGGGCTTCGGCGTCCTGTGTTGCCTCACCTCGATGTTCGTGCTGAATATCGTCGGTTTGATTGCCGTCGTCTCGATCTCGGCGGCCCTGTCCCTGATGTTCCCGACAATCTACGGAGTGGCCCTGCGTGGCCTCGGTGACGACGCCAAGTTCGGCGCCGCCGGGCTCGTCATGGCGATTCTCGGAGGTGCCATCATGCCCATGGTGCACGCGGCCGTCATGGACGCCTCGAGCCCCGCGATGGGTTTCGTCGTGCCGGCCATTTGCCTGGCACTCGTCGCGCTCTATGCCCTCTTCGACTTGCGGAGCCACAGACCCGGGGTCGCTTCGGCGCAGCCGGAGGTGGTCGCATCATGACCCGGCGACGCACGGCAGTGGTGACCGCATCGGCCATGGGGATGCTCATGACGCTGGGGGCCTGCGGCGATAGCCGCGAGGAGGTCACCGTCGGATTGATCACCAAGCAGGAGGAGAACCCGTACTGGCTGGCGTTGCGCGAGACCGCGGAGAAGACCGCCGACGACCAGGGCGTGACCCTGCTCACCGCGACCGGCACCAGTGACGCCGATGTGGAGAGTCAGCAAAAGGCGATCGCCGACATGGTGGCCAAGGGGGTTAACGGCATCCTCATCGCGCCGACCGACTCCGCCGCCCTGCTGCCGGCCGTGGAGGCCGCCCGGGCCGCGGGAGTGATCGTCATCGCTTTGGACACTCCCTTCGACCCCGTCGACGCGGTCGACGCCTACTTCACCACCGACAATGTCCGTGCGGGCGAGTTGGTCGGCGAGTATGCCGCGGCCAAGGCCAAGGAACTGGGTATGACACCGCAGGTGGCCATGCTCGGATTGACCCCCGGCTTCCTCTCGGGTGATCAGCGCGAGGCGGGATTCCTGGCGTCGATGGGATTGGACGCCAAGGACCCGGCCATCGTGGCCGATGTCGACACCCAGGGTGACCGCGAACTGGCGAATGATGCGATGGCGAAGATCCTGCAGGACAACCAGGACGTCAATGTCGTGTATGCCGTCAACGAGCCGGCAGCGCTCGGCGCACTGGACGCGCTCGGCGCGGCGAACATCGATCCCGCCGACATTGTCTTGGTGTCAGTGGACGGTGGGTGCGGGGCGATCAAGGATGGGGTGCGTCCCGGCCTGATCGACGCCACCGCGCAGCAGTATCCGGCCAATATGGCGCGCGAAGGCGTGCTGGCGATCGTCGATGCCGTGCGTGACGACCAGCCGCCGAATGGCTACCTGGACACCGGGGTTCAATTGATCACGGGCAACCCCGCACCCGGGGTGGACTCCCGCGATGTCGCCTACGGCGTGCGCAACTGTTGGGGCGAGTAACCTCCCTCGCTCTATGGCGTGCGCAGGGCGCCGGCGGCCGCCTGGACGGCGGCCGTCAGGGCCCGTAGGGGCGGCGAGTCGAGCGTCCAGGCCTGCCAATAGAGAGGCACGTCGACCGGATGGTCTGGGGCTAGGTGGACCAGCGACGCGGGATCGGCAAGTGCCGCCCACTGCAGGTGCGGCACGAGTCCCCACCCCAGCCCGAGCTGGATGCCGCGAACGAAGTCGGCCGATGCCGGGAGATAGTGCGTGGGCGGGGCGAGCGCGGCCCCGCTCACCTCGCCGATGAAGCGGTGCTGCAGGGTGTCCTTGCGGTTGAAGACGACCAGCGGAGCTTCGGCCATCGCGTCGTGCGTCAGTCCCTCGGGAAACCAGGCGTCGACGAAATCCGGTGCCGCGCAAGCGAAGTAGCGCATCGACCCCAGGGTGGTCACGGTGCATCCGGGCATCGGGCGGGCCACCGAGGTGACTGCCGCGAGCACCGACTCGGAATGGAAGAGGTCGAAGGTGCGGTCCTGGTCATCGACGTGCACATCGAAGACGGCGAGATGGCGCGCGGGCAAGCGGGCCAGGGCCGACAGGAACCAGGTCGCCAGCGAGTCGGCGTTGACCGCGATCGGCAAGGTCGCGTAGCCCGCCCGCGTGTCGACGCCGATCTCCCGCGCGGTGTCCTGCGCGAGCCGGGTGGTCGTGCGTGCCAAACGCAGCATGGCCACCCCGGGTGGGGTCGGCTGGACCGGCTTGGTCCGGGTGACCAAGACCCGCCCGCAGGCACTCTCCAGGGCCTTGATCCGCTGGCTGATGGCCGACGGGGTGACGCGCAAGGCGACCGAGGCACCATCGAAGGTCCCCTCATCGACGACCGCGGCGAGCGTTCGGAGCTGGTCCAGGGTCACGTCCATACAGAAAGTCTAATGATTCATTAGAATAGTGAGCTGGAGGACAGGCGGAGGCACAGCATACGGTCGTGTCATGAACAGCGCATGGCTTGCCGCCGGGACCGGCCTGGTCACCGGTGCCGCCCTCATCATTGCGATCGGCGCCCAGAATGCCTATGTGCTGCGCCAAGGAATCCTGCGTGAGCACGTGCTGCCCATCGTTATCGTGTGTGCGCTCTCCGACGCATTGTTGATCGCTGCCGGCGTCGCGGGCATGGGTGCCCTCGTTGCGGCGGCGCCCGCACTGGTCACCGGCATCCGATGGGTGGGTGCCGCCTTCCTGGTCACCTATGGCCTCCTCGCGGCCCGCCGAGCCCTCACCTCCGAGCGACTCGAGGCGGGCGGTATTGGCTCGTCGACGTCCCTGCGGACGGCGATCCTGACGTCACTGGCACTGACCTGGCTCAACCCGCACGTCTATCTCGACACCCTGGTCTTCCTCGGGTCGATAGCCACCAGCCAGGGCTCCCACAATTGGGCGTTTGGGGTGGGGGCGGCGAGCGCATCGGTGCTGTGGTTCACCGGTCTGGGCTATGGCGCCCGGCTCCTCGGCCCGTTGTTCGCCAAGCCGATCGCGTGGCGGGTGCTGGACGGGCTCATCGCCGTGGTGATGGTGACCCTCGGCGTCTTGCTGATCACCTCGCACTGATCGCGCCCCGGGCCCGCGGACGGCCTACGGTCGTCGGGCCGGCGATGTGCGAAGGTTGCCCGATGCTTCAGGCCACGGATCGCGCGAAGGTGCAGCGCCACACGATCCGCACCCTGATGCTCACCCAGGTGTTCGGCGGGGTGGGCCTGGCCGCGGGAGCGACCGTTGGAACCATCCTCGCCGAACAGCTCAGCGGGCGCACCGATCTCGCGGGTCTCGGGGGCACCTTTCAAACGCTCGGCTCGGCGCTGCTCGCGCTGCCCATCGCCGCCATCGCGCACCGCGCGGGGCGCCGGCCGTCGCTGGCTACGGCGTATGCAGCGGCGACCCTTGGTGCCCTGGTGATCGTGGCGGCGTCCGCCCTCGGCTCGTTCGCCCTCTTCCTGATCGGCTCGGCCCTGCTCGGTGGTGCCACCTCGGCGAACAGCGCCGCGCGGTATGCCGCCGCCGACCTCGCCCTCCCAGAGCATCGCGGGCGGGATCTCTCGCTCGTGGTGTGGGTCACGACCCTCGGATCGGTCCTGGGTCCCAACCTGGCCGGACCCGCGGCCCCCGTGGCGCGTGCCCTGGGGTTGGACGTTCTGGCGGGCCCGTTCGTCATCAGCGCCCTGGCGCTCCTGCTGTCGGCTGGGGTGATGTGGATGCGGCTACGCCCGGATCCGCTCCTGCTCTCCCGCACGCTCGCCGGTGCCCCGGATCACCAGCGCAAGGGTTCTATCGCTCGGGGCTGGGCCGCCATACGCAATCATCAGGTGGCGGCGCAGGGCATCGGGATGATGGCGCTGGCCCACATGGTGATGGTCAGCGTGATGGTGATGACGCCGCTGCACATGGTCCACGGGCACGCCACCTTGGCCGTTGTCGGGTTCGTCATCAGCGGGCACATTCTCGGCATGTTCGCCTTCGCGCCGATCTGGGGAATCGGGGCCGACCGGCTGGGTGCACCGATCATCGCCCTGCTGGGCGGCGCGATTCTGATGGTGGCGGCGTTCCTGGCGGGCCTGTCCGCAGCCGGTTTCTCGGTCACCATCACGGTGGCGCTCTTCCTGCTCGGCCTGGGCTGGTCGGCCGCCTTCGTCAGTGGCTCGATCCTGCTCGTGGGACCGCTCGACGTGAGCGAGCGACCGGGGGCCCAGGGGCTGGCCGACCTGCTCATGGGGCTCACCGCCGCATCCGGGGGTGCCCTGGCCGGCGTCGTGGTCCAGCACTGGGGCTACGGCTGGCTCGCTCACCTGGCCCTGATCGGGGCCTTCGCCATCATGGCCCTGGCCGCGCTCGCCCACGTCGGCCAGCGCGCAGTGGCCCGGCACGTCGGCTAGCGGTCAGGGTTGGCGGGGTGGATGAGCCCCTGTGGATTAGCCCCCGTGGATTAGCCTTGGGGCCGTGACTTCCGCGCCTGTTCTCCCGCCTGGCTCGCCGGAGGCAGACACCCAGCGGCTCACGGTGTGGCGCGGCGAATTGGTTGCCGACTCCGGGCCCAACACGCTCTTGTGGTCTGATCGTGCCGTCGCCCTTGATATCACGCACTCCCACCCTGGAGGTCTGGCCAAACTGTTGGCGGGCAAGACCACTCGTCTCAGCGAGCTCTACCGCGAGCCGGGGGCTCGGGAGCGGGCCGTTGCGCGAGCCCGGGCGATCCGGGAGAAGGAACTCGAACTCGACCGGGAACGCGGGGTCCCGGGCTGCTTCCTCGCCGTCGGCCGGGCAAGCTGGACCGAACGGCGCGGCCCGGCGCCCTACGCGCCGGTGTTCCTGCGTCGCGCGCGACTGGTCCCGCACGATGCCTCACTCACCGAATTCGATGTGGAGGTCGCGCCGGACGTCGAGTTCAACCCCGTGCTGCGCAGTTTCCTCTCGAGCGTCGGGGGCGGCGACTTGCCTTTCGAGGCACTGGCACGTAGTTGCCTGCGGCCGAGCGGATTCGACCCCAGCGGGGCGTATGCCGAGCTCGGCCGGGCCGCCGCCGGACCCCCCGGGTGGACGATCACGGGGGACTTGTGGATCACGACCTTCCCGTACGCAAAGCTCTCGGCCGTCGCCGATGCCGCGCGCGTCGTGGAGCAGGCCGCCGACCATCCCCTGGTTGGCGCGCTGGCCCGCGGATCGAGCACTGGCCCACACTCTGGCGAGGTTCGTGCCGCGACCGACCCCGAACGCACGACGGTCCTGGATGCCGACCCGTCCCAGATCGCGGTTCTCGAGGCCGTGCGCGCCGGCCGCACGCTCGTCGTGGACTCCGGACCCGGCACGGGCAAGGCACAGACCATCGTCAATGTGGTCGCCGATCTCGCCGCGTCCGGAGCGCGCACGCTGGTGGTCGCCGCATCCGCGGGCACGCGCGCAGCGATCCGCGGCCGGCTCACGCATGCCGGGCTGCATACCCTGATCCACGAGCCCGGCACCTCCTCAAGCCCGGTCGCGCTGCCGCCGCCGAGCACCCGCACCGCCCAATTGCAGTCGGAATGGACGACGGCAGGTCGCGAATTGCGCGAGCATGTCGCGCGGATGCACGACGTGCGAGAGCCCTGGGGTGTCTCGCTGCACGAGATCCAGGATCGGATCGCCGCCGTGTGCGTGACGCCGACCCCACCGCGTTCCAAAGTCCGCCTACGCAACCCCGAACTGGCGGCGATCGGCCAGGACCAGCTTCCGGAGTGGGTCGCCGCCCTATCCGAGGTGGCGGCGCGCGGTGCCTGGCCCGGCCCCGATGACGCGGCAGATCCCTGGTGGGGTGCCTCGTTGTCGAGCCCGCAGGAGGTCGACCGGGCGGCCGCGGCGGTGAGTGCGCTGGGGGAGTCGGGGCTCTCTGACTTCGATGCGCAGGTGCGTCAGCTCTTCGCGGGCCTGAACATCCCGTCACTGCCCACGCTCGGTGCCTATGGGGAGCTGATCGCGGGGATGGAACACATCACCCGGGTCCTGGAGAGCTTCCGATTGCCCATCTTTGACGCGCCCCTGGACCAGTGGACGCGGCCGGGGTCCACCGGCGCCTTCGAGCGCTTGAAGCATTCTCGGGCCATCCGTTCCCTGCTCCGGCCGGGAGCCAGCCCGGCCGACACCGACGCACTTCTGATCGCCGCGTTGTCGGCGCGCCCACTGTGGCAGCAGGTTCGTGGGTCGCAGGTGATGCCCGGCCAGGTCCGCGGCATTGCGCAGGCGCAGACCGCATACGACACCCTCGCAGAGCACGCGGGCTATCTCGGTTCTCGGCTGCGCGGGACGCCCGACCTCCTGGGCGAGCCGTTGCCGCAATTGCAGGCTCGGGTGGCCCAGTTGCGCGCCGCAGCCGACCGCATGCGCGTCCTGCCCGCGGTCACCGGCCTCATGGCGAAGGCCCGGGCCGCCGGTTTCGGGGAACTCATCGAGGATCTCGCAACCCGACGACTGCCTCCCGAGCGGGTTGCCGCCGAGACCGAATTCGTCTGGCTGGCATCGGTTCTCGCGGAAGTGACGGCCGCTGATGCCGGGTATGCCCGGGTCGCCGGCGACCACCTACGCGCCGCTGGCGGCCGATTCCGTGAGGTGGATCGCTCGCTCCAGGCGGGTCTCGCTGCCGGCATCGCGACCGATCCGCGCACGGCGGGCTCGGTCTGGATGGTCAGCCCGTATGCCGTGGGGCTGCGGGTGCCGGCCGCGGAGAAATTCGACGTGGTCGTGTTCGCGGACGCCGAGTGTCTGAGTGTGGGCAGTTCCCTCAGCGCCCTGGCCCGGGCGCCGCAGGCCCTGGTGGTCGGCGACTCCCGGCTCCCCGGACCGACGGCCTTCACGGCGACGACCGGCGGCACGGTCGCCGAGCCTCGACGCGTGTCGCTCCTGGACGAGGCCGCGACCCTGTGGCCGGTCTATCGATTGGCCTGGCACTATCGCTCGCACGACGAGCGGCTCATCGAGTGGGTGGCAGAGCATGCGTATGCCGGCCGGTTCCGGTATTTCCCGGCGCCCCGCGACACCGGTGGGCTGAGAGTCGAACAGGTAGCTGGTGGCGATGACGATCAGGCTCTGGTCGAGCGCGCCGTGCACGCCGCTCTGGCGCACGCCAGCGCGCGCCCCGCAGAGACGCTCGCCATCATCTGCCTGAACTCGGGTCTGGCGGCGCGGGTGCGCGCTGCCTTGGCGCGTGCCCTGGAGCCCGGTGCGGAGGCTGGTGTGGTGTCGTTCTTTGGCGGCTCGGGTCCGCAGCCGTGTGTTGTCACGGATGCGGAGCGCGTCAGCGGCCTGGTGCGCGATGCGGTGCTTGTCGTCATTGGCCGCGATGCCCCCAGTGACGTTTCGGGCGTGGCGGGTACGCGCTTGCTGACCGCGGCGCTCACCCGCGCCCGGGCGCGCCTGACGGTGCTGCACAGTGTCGATGCGCCAGCCGTGACGGACGGGGGCGCCGATCCGTTGCCGGCGCGCAATGGCACCGATGGCGGTTCGCTCGCCCTCGGCATGGCCCTGCTCGCCGACCTGCTGGGCGGCACGCGGCCCACCGCGGCGGCCGATCGTGCTCCGGACTTGCTGGCCGATCTGACGCGGCGGCTGACTGGGCGCGGGCTGCGGGTGGGTGTTGGGCTCGCCCCCGGGGTCGTCGACCTGGCCGTCACCGATCCCTTTGCCAAGAGCGCCGAGGGGCTGGCCGTGCAACTGGACGGACCGGCATGTGCGGCGTTGGGCGGCACGCGGATGCGCGACCGTCTGGTGCAGGAGCAGTTGCGTCGGCTGGGGTGGCGCCCCCTGCGGATCCTCAGCGTTGACCTCTTCCGCGACCCGGCACGCGAGGAGGCGCGCATTGCCGCCGCGCTGGAACGTCTGGCCAGTGGGGATTCGCGCAGCGGGCCGATCACGCGGGGACCGGGTCTGTCTCTTATACACATCTCCGAGCCCACGAGACGGACTCCTATCTCGTATGCCGTCTTCTGCTTGAA
>CALLZC010000097.1 GCA_937858995.1 uncultured Nostocoides sp. | reverse complement strand
TTCAAGCAGAAGACGGCATACGAGATAGGAGTCCGTCTCGTGGGCTCGGAGATGTGTATAAGAGACAGGCCATGACTTGTGCGATGTGACCGCAGCGAACCTGGGATCGGTCTTCATCAAAAGTCACGTCCCGGATCCAGTGTGTGGCTTCGATGCGCCAGTGGCGCCGAGCCATCCGCCAGAAGCCGGGGTATGCCGCGAGCTCCCCCAGGTCGCCCCAGCGCACCTGCGCCCACGAGTACCCCTCCCGGGCCAGCGCGAGAATCGCGTTCGGCCCCACCTCCAACTCCCCGCTCACCCGACGGGTGAAATGGACGCCCAAGAAGGGATAGCGGGGATCGGGCACCGGATAGATCATGCCGCGGACCAGTTCCTGCTTCGCGGGCGCCACCGTTACGTACTCGCCGCGGAAGGGCACGATCTGCGGGGCCGCCAGGGCGTCGGCCAGCCGCGAGACCCGATCCGCCTGCAATCCGGCGCAGACCACGAGCCGGTCCAGCCGGTGACGCGCCGCCGGGGTAGCCACCTCCACACCCCCGGGTGTGCTGCGGATCGCCACGACCGGGTGTTCGAGCAGGACGGCTCCGCCCGCAGCGCGCACGTCCTGTGCTAGCCGCTCGGCAACCGCGCCGAAGTCGGTGATCCCGGTGGCCGGAGAGTGCAGGGCGGCGAGCCCCACGGCATACGGCTCGATCTCACAGATCCCGGCGCCCGTGACCCGGCGCAGCCCGGGGACACCGTTCTCGCCCGCCCGTCGCTCCAGCTCCCCGAGCCGGGCGAGCTCCGACTGATCCATCGCCACGACGAGCTTTCCGCAGCGCCGGTAAGGCAGTTCGTGCTCGGCCAGATAGTCCTCCATCAGTGCCCGACCTCGGGTGCACAACCGCGCCTTGACCGACCCCGGCGGATAGTAGATCCCTGCGTGGACGACCCCTGAGTTGTGGCTGCTTTGGTGCCGCGCCACCTCGGATTCCTTCTCGAACACCACGACGCGCGCACCGGGCAGGGCTCTGGTCAACTCCCGGGCCACGGCTAGCCCCACGATGCCACCGCCGACCACGCCGACAACCCGCTCAGCCACGAGCGGAACCTGGGCCGAGCACCACGTCCATACCCCGACCTTAGCCAGCCGGGATGACGGGTCGCCGCTCGGCGCGGCATTGGTGCCGCTGATCTCCCCCACGCCGCCAGCCCTAGCGGCCCGCGCGCCACCGGACAACCATGGCAGGCATGAGCACTGGAGCCTACGCAGCGGCATACGAGCAGAGCATCGCCGACCCGGACGCGTTCTGGGGCCAGGCGGCCACGGCCATCGAGTGGATCACCCCGCCCACGACGGTGCTGGATGCCAGCAACCCGCCGTTCTATCGCTGGTTCCCTGGGGCGACCATGAATACCTGCTGGAACGCCCTGGATCGGCACGTCCGCGACGGTCGGGGCGAGCAGCTCGCACTCATCTATGACTCACCGGTCACCGGCACCACCCGCAGCTTTACGTATGCCGCCTTGCTCGCCGACGTCGCGAAGTTCGCGGGTGTGCTCGCCGGGCTCGGAGTCGAGAAGGGCGATCGGGTCCTGATCTATCTGCCGATGGTGCCCGAGGCGGTCATTGCGATGCTCGCCTGCGCGCGACTCGGGGCGATCCACTCGGTGGTCTTCGGCGGCTTCGCCCCCGCCGAGTTGGCCGCCCGGATCGAGGACGCCAAGCCGAGCGTCATCGTCTCGGCCAGTTGCGGGATCGAACCGAACCGCACGATCGCCTACAAGCCCATGTTGGATGCGGCCCTGGAGCGTAGCGAGCACACCCCCGAGTCCCTCATCATCGTGCAGCGCCCGCAACTCACCTGCGCGATCGGAGAGCGAGACACCGATTGGGAGGAGATGGACTGGGCCGACCTGATGCGCGATGCCGAACCGGCCGACTGCGTCGAGGTCATGGCCACCGACCCGCTCTATATCCTCTACACCTCCGGAACGACGGGGCGCCCGAAGGGCATCGTGCGCGACAACGGCGGTCATGCGGTGGCACTGCGTTGGTCGATGGAAAACATCTATGACGTGCAGCCGGGCGAGACCTGGTTCACGGCGTCCGACGTCGGCTGGGTGGTCGGCCACTCCTACATCGTCTATGCGCCGCTCCTGACCGGGGCCACGACGATTCTGTATGAGGGCAAGCCGGTCGGCACACCCGATGCCGGGGCCTTTTGGCGGATCGTGTCCGACTACGGGGCGGTGGCGATGTTCACCGCACCCACGGCCTATCGGGCCATCAAGCGCGAGGACCCCGAAGGCCGGCTCTTGGCCGGAGCGGACATCTCCACCCTGCGCAATGTCTTCCTCGCCGGGGAGCGCCTCGACCCTGACACCTACCACTGGGCCGACGACCTGCTGCACTGCGCCATCGTCGATAACTGGTGGCAGACCGAGACCGGCTGGCCGATCGCCGCGAATCTGCGGGGGTTGGAGCCGATGCCGATCCGGGCCGGCTCGCCGTCGATGCGGGTCCCGGGGTATGACGTGCAGGTCCTCGACGAGTACGGCCAGCTACTGCCCGCGGGCCAGGAGGGGGCCATCGCCATCAAGCTCCCGCTCCCGCCGGGTACCCTCCCGACGCTCTGGCAGGACGACGAGCGCTACGTCTCGGGCTACCTGTCCGTCTATGACGGCTACTACCTCACCGGCGACGGTGGCCTGATCGACGCCGACGGCTACGTCTATGTCATGGGACGCACCGACGACGTCCTCAATGTCGCCGGGCACCGGCTGTCCACGGGATCGATCGAGGCGGCGTTGGCCGGGCACGCGGCCGTCGCCGAGTGCGCCGTCATCGGCGTGCAGGATGACTTCAAGGGCCAAATCCCCCGCGGTCTGGTCGTGCTCAAGGGCGGGTATGACGCGGCGACCGACGGCGAGCGCATCGTCCGCGAGCTCGTGCAGCGGGTCCGCGACGAGGTCGGAGCCGTGGCGTCGCTGAGGCAGGTGGATATCGTCACCGGTCTGCCCAAGACCCGCTCGGGCAAGATCCTGCGCAAGACGATGCGGGAGATCGCCGATGGCAAGGTCCCGACAATTCCCGGGACAATCGAGGACGCCTCCGTCCTTGATGCGCTGGCCGACACGCTGCGGGCCACCCGACACTGAGTCCAGACGAACGCCGAGAGCCTGAGCCAGTCCAGGACCCTGAGCCAGCCACGCCGCTAGGGAACGTCGATCAGTTTGGTCACTAACAGCGAGAGGTTTCCGCGGCGATCCGTGGCCCGGATCGTCACCTCATAGGAGCGACTCGTCAGCGTGGCCGGCACCGTGTACCGCCACGACGCGGCGCTCAGATCGCCCCACACCACCCCGGGCGACCAGGTGGCCGCGCTGAGATAGGTGGAGGCCCGACCGTCGTAGTACCGCCCGGTGGTCAGGTCACGCACCTGGGCGTCGATGAGCGCAATGCCCGAGGGATCGGTGGCGGTGCCCGTCAGCACGATTTGCCCGTCAACCACCGGGGGATCCTCGCTGATCACGACCGCTGGCTTCCCACTCTCTGCGGCAGGCGCCGGATCGGGCCCAAAGACGGTCACCCGTGAGTTGACCTGTTCGATGACATAGAGCTTGCCGTCCGGACCGAACTGCAGCCCGGACGGGGCCCGCAGCTGACCGAATCCGGAGCCGGCGCCCCGGCCGATCTTGCCGATCACCCGAAAAGTCTTGCGGTTGACGATGTCGATGAACCCCGTGCTGGTATTCGCCACGGCGACCTCGTCACCCTTGATGGCCACTCCCCAGCCGACGCCCGGCATCACGATCTTGCGCAGGATGACCCCCGATGGCGAGACCACCAAGAGCTGCTTCTTCGTGTCGTGCGAGATCCACCGATTGCCAGTGAGCGGATCGACGGCCAGGCCGTGGAGCAAACCCACGGGCGAGATCCAGGTGCGCTCGACCGCCAGCGTGGCGGGATTGATCACCCGCACGGCCCCCGGCCGCCGCTCGAGCGCATACAGCTTGCCGCCCGCGAACTCCAGGTCTCCCACCCAGCGCGGGATGTCCGGGCGCCCGAGCACGGTGGCGAAGTCGGCGGTGTAGCCGACCACGCCCGGCGGGCCCTCGAAGGAGGAGACCCAGATATCGCGGGTGGCCGGATTGACCGCCACGGCTTTGGGGTAATTCATCCCCTGGGGTGGGCTGGAGCCACGTCGGCCGTACTGGTCCAGCAACTCGCCGGTGGCCGCATACCGGTTCACCCGCTGGCCGAAGGCGTCCACCGTCAGGACATCGCCGGTGACCGGGTCGACATCCAATCCCCGCGCCTGGGAGATTCCCGCGGGGTCCGGTCGCATCGCCGGGTTGGGGAAGAGCTTGACAAAAGTGCCGTCCGGCAGGAACTCCTGCACCCGGAATGACCCGTAGTCGGCGCCGTAGATGTGGTGATCCGGGGTGACCACGATCTGCCGGGCCCCGTCCGTGAACTCACCGTCTTCGAGACCGAGTTGGGAGATCACCCCTTGATAGTTCCCCTCCAGGTCGAAATATCGGATGCCGCCAAAGACGGCGTCCGAGAGGTAGATCCGCCCCAACTCCTCGTCGATGGCCACGCCGCGCAGATCGCCGCGGATCGGCTCGGGTCCGATATCAAAGCGCCATTGCCCCGTCGCGGTCCAGGAGTGAATGACCTTGCGGCCGACGTCGGCAACGTAGATATTGCCCGCCGAGTCGGTGGCGGCCCCCGTTAAAACACCCATGGCCCGGCCGGGACCGGCCTTGGTGATGAGCAGTTGCAGGGTTGCCGAGCGGGTCGCGTCATCGACGGTGAACTTGCGCACCACCGACCCCGAGAACCCCTCGGGCACCCAGAGATTGCCCGCCGAGTCCACCGTCAGCCAGGTTGCGGCGCCGGGCATGTCGAGGTCGAAGAGGAAGACACCGTCCTTGTCGTACTTGCGCACATCCAATGAGGTGCGGCCCTCGCCGGTCACCGCGACATAGATGGCACCATCGCGTGGATCGACGCCGAGCGCGGAAGCCACCCCACCGATCGTCTTGCCGACATTGCGCAGGTCGCCGAGATAGACCCCGTCTCGGGTGTAGCGCCGCACCTGACGGGAGACATAGTCACCAACGATGAGCTCATCGCTGACCGGGTTATAGGCCAGTCCCCACGCCGCGACCCCGGGAAACGACGGCGCCCCGATCAGCCGCTGCGGCACATATGCCGTGACCCGCGTCGCCGCGGCGACTCCGGCGCTGCTCGGCGCGCCCATCGCCCAGCACAGCAGAAGCGCGAGCACCGCGGCCAGGCCCGCGCGAGGTAGGTGGGCGATGGACCGGGCCGGCCATGTGGACATTCGAGCACTCCCCCGAGTGGTGGTCACTGGATGTGGTTCTGCGGCTCAGTGTGAACCAAGCCACCGACAACGCGGTGGATTTCGTCCGAAAGGCGCGCGCCGAAGCGCCCCCGTTTCTGCCGGAGTGCGCCCGCTTCCCTCGAGCGACGGGGCGGCGGTCACCGCCGACGGCGGGCGGTGCCAAAGATCGAGCGCGTGATCTCGCGCCCGATCACGGTGCCAGCCGAGCGCAGCATCGACTTGAAGGCGCTCGACTTGACCACCGATTCCACCATGCCCGGGTCCTCTTGCTCGGCCCGACGCGTGCGGCTCGGGGCGGGCTCGGGTGCCTTGGGCACCGGGATCTGCTGCCCGGGACGGTCCTGGGGGCCATCCGAGGCCGGCACCGGCTGCAGCCGACGCTGCAAGATCTCGTAGGCCGAGTCGCGATCGGCGACGGCGGCATACTTGCCTCCCAGCGGCGAGGCCCCGATGATCTGCGCCATGACGGCCTCGCTCGAGGGTGCCATCAGGGATTGCGGGGCACGCATCATCGTCCACGCGACCGGGGTGGGGGCGCCCTTTTCCGACAGCACGGTGATCACCGCCTGGCCGGTGCCCAACTGGGTCAGCAGTTTGGCCAGGTCGTACTCCGTGTGCGGATAGGTCGACACCGCCGCCTTGAGCGCCTTGGCGTCCTCGGGAGTGAAGGCCCGCAGGGCATGCTGCACGCGGTTGCCCAACTGCGCCAGGACATCGCGGGGGACGTCCTTTGGCGATTGGGTGACGAAAAAGACGCCGACCCCCTTGGAGCGGATCAACCGCACGGTTTGCTCGATCGAGTTCAGGAAGTCCTTGGAGGCGTCGGCGAAGAGCAAATGCGCCTCGTCGAAGAAAAAGACCAGCTTCGGTTTGTCGAGGTCACCCACCTCGGGCAGGTCCTGGAAGAGATCGGCGAGCATCCACATCAGGAAGGTCGAGAACAGTGCCGGGCGGTCCTGGACCGACGGCAACTCGAGACACGTGATGACCCCCTTGCCATCGAGCGCGGTCCGCAGCAGGTCCCGGGTGTCGAACTCCGGCTCGCCGAAGAAGATGTCAGCGCCCTGATCCTCAAACGCGATGAGTTCCCGCAGGATCACCCCCGCCGTCGCCTTGGAAAGACCGCCGAGATTCTTCAGTTCGCCCTTCCCCTCCTCGGAGGTGAGGAAGTTGATGACCGCGCGCAGATCCTTCAGGTCCAGCAGCGCCAGACCATTCTTGTCGGCGTAGTGGAAGACCAGCCCAAGACTGGACTCCTGCGTCGCGTTGAGCCCCAGCACCTTCGCCAACAAGGTGGGCCCGAAGCCGGTCATGGTGGCCCGGATCGGCGTGCCGTGGCCCAGGCCGCCAAGCGTCAGGAACTCGGTCGGGTATGCCGTGCCGACCCACTCCTGGCCAATCGAGCGCGCGCGATCCTCGATCCTGGGGTTGCTTGCACCGGGGGTCGCCAGGCCCGACAGGTCGCCCTTGATGTCGGCCAGGAAGACCGGGACCCCATTGCCGGAGAGTTGCTCGGCCATCAGTTGCAAAGTCTTCGTCTTGCCGGTTCCCGTGGCCCCGGCCACCAATCCATGCCGGTTCATCACGGCCAATGGGATCCGCACCGGCGCGTCCGGAAAGACGACATCGTCGACGACCGCCGCGCCAAATTGCACGGCCGGACCGGAGAAGGCATAGCCCTCACGGATGGATGATGCGAGAGCGTTATCCGGCGCGCCGTCCGTTGCTGGCGCATCGACGGCTTCCGCGACGCTACCCTGTGCCGCAGACTGCGCCTCGCGGGCAACCGCCGGGGCCGTTTGCGCGTCAGAGGAAGCGGCAGCAGTCTCCTGAGCCCCGGCCGGCACGGCGGGCGGGGTCTGGGATGGTGTGTCAGTCACGCGTGTAAATGTAAACCGTGGGCCGGACGAACGTCCGCACGACTCGGCCCACACGGCATACGGAAAGGGGGGCCGAGAGCGCCATGTCGGCAACGCGCACGGCCGGTCACCCTCAACGGACCCGCCAGATCCGGGCCGCCATCGTGTTGATCGTGGCCTTGGCGTTCCTGGGCGGCGCCTTCTACAAGGCCTACTCCTACATCCAGGATGACTCCGAAACTCCGACGACGCTCGCCAGCGATTGTGCGACCGGCACGGCCGAGCAACCGATTGCCAAGCCGAGCACCGTCATCGTGAACGTCTACAACGCCACGGACACCGTCGGGTTGGCTGCTGGGGTCGCCCGCAGCATGCGCGAGCGGGGGTATGAGGTCGGCGAGATCGACAACGACCCTTTGGAAAAGTCGATCAAGGGGGTGGCGGAAATCCGCTACGGCGACTCCGGCCGCGCGGCCGCGCGCTCGGTGCGCCTGGCGGTGCGGGATGCCAAGCTGATCAACGACAAGCGAACTGACGAGACGGTCGACCTGGTCATCGGCGACGGCTACGAGAAGCTCAGCCCCGCACCAACCTGCGCCACGCGGGCCGCGGGATGATCATCCGCGACATGGCGCGCGGCGGGATGGCCGAGCGACCAGGGTCGGGTATGCCGTGCGTGCCGGCGGTCTTTGTGTCGCCGCATCAAGACGATGAACTGCTGTTCATGGGCGCCGCCATCATGGAGCACGTGGCGCAGGGGCGCGACGTGCGGATCCTCCTCATCGGGCGGGGCAACAAGTCCAGCGTCCGCACCAGTTCGGCATTGTTAAATCTGATCGGTTATGTGCCGTCCGAGCCAGAATTCGGAGCCGTCCGAGACCGCGAATTTCAGTGGTCAGCCATCACTCTTGGCGCTACCCCTATCGTCCCACCTTGGGACATGCGGCTCGACGAGAATGCGTTCACTTCTCCCGCCGTAGCGTCCATCATCCGCCACTACGTGCCGGATGGCAGCGATCTCAAAACTGTAAGCAGGTACGGGGGTGAGTATCACCCCGACCACTTTGCGTGCCACGACGCCGTTGCTGGCCTTTTCGCATCAGGGTGGACCGCAATGCCTCCGCGCTACTACACGCTCGCCGAGCGCCGGCAGGTCTGTCTCTTATACACATCTCCGAGCCCACGAGACGGACTCCTATCTCGTATGCCGTCTTCTGCTTGAAAA
>CALLZC010000096.1 GCA_937858995.1 uncultured Nostocoides sp. | reverse complement strand
GCCGTGGGCGACGACAACCTCGTCGTCCCCGCCAGCGCGGGGATCGTCCCCAGCGCGACGCACTGCC
Organism: uncultured Nostocoides sp.; assembly: GCA_937858995.1. GTDB lineage: Bacteria > Actinomycetota > Actinomycetes > Actinomycetales > Dermatophilaceae > Nostocoides_A. The sequence continues at coordinate 8,387 of CALLZC010000096.1, read as the reverse complement.
CGATGCATTCACCTTGTCGTCCCCGCCAGCGCGGGGATCGTCCGCGTCCAGTTGGCGAGCCGGCTTGGGTGGCGACGTCGTCCCCGCCAGCGCGGGGATCGTCCACGCGACGGACGGGCACTGGCACCCGTGGACACGTCGTCCCCGCCAGCGCGGGGATCGTCCCGACCGAGCGTGGCAGGTACTGCCCCGCATGGTGTCGTCCCCGCCAGCGGGCCCGCCCGGTGTCTTCCAGGAGGTTGGCCGCGGCGGCATAGTCGTCCCCGCTGACAGCGCGGGGATCGTCCTTACATCATCTGGCATCAGCGGATCTGCTCGGTGTCGTCCCCGCCGACAGCCGTGCTCTTCCCCCCCGAAAGTTCCCCAAACTGTCGAGTGTGCCGCGCGAGTCTGCGGCGCTGGCGTCTCCGTTGATGCTCAAGGCGCTGGCCGATATCGCCGACTCTCTTGGCCCCCGGTGGACGTTCGCGGGCCACGGCCGTTCCGCTCCCATTCAGGGGCCTGAGCACGCGGCGGGCGAGAAGGTCGGATGGGGGGGTTGACGGCGACGTCTGGCGGGGGAGTAGTCTCTCTATAGAACATATGTTCGACGAACGCGTGTTCGATACTGACCCACCATAGCCGCCAGCCGCGAGCCCGTCGACCCCGTCGGCGGGTCCGGCCGACCCGCCGAAGGGAGCCCCGATGGCCCGTCGCTACGACGAACCGGTCGACGTCCAGTCCCGGGAGGAGGTGCTGTCGGCCTTCATCTGGCGCGATCGTCTATATGCCGTGCGCGGGGTCCTCGATCGCTGGACCGAGCGCCGCTCCTGGTGGCAGGACCCCGTCGGTGCCCCCCAGTCGGGGGAGCGCACCGTATGGCGGGTGGAGGCAAGCCCCGGACGCTGCGCGGGCAGCGGGATCTACGACATCGGTCTCGACACCGAGGCCACGACCCCGACCTGGACCCTGCTGCGGGTTCAGGACTGATGGAGGAGAACGCCATGCGCATCGGTGCCGTATTGGACAATCTGGCGAGCGGGCAGGCCCCCGAGTCCGTCGACGGCGACGCCCAGCCATCGGGGGTGCGCTCGCCCCGCGAACGGGTCCAGGCGACGCGGGTCGCCTCGGCACTCGACCTGCTCGAGGGATCGGCGGCCAGCCTGGTCGAGGCCGGCCGCGCCCCTCACATCACTGCGCGGTATGCCGTAGCCCACCTCGCCGCCCTGCGCGCGGCTGCCGCTGTGCTCGCGGTCCGGGGCCTGCGGATCGCCGGCACCCACCACAGTGGGGGACCCCGCAATCTGTGGGAACTGCTGCCCGCCGTGGCCCCCGAACTGCACGAGTGGGCCGACTTCTTCGCCCTGTGTGCGGCCCGCCGGGACGGGTCGCTGCGGGCGGGCGGAACGGCATACGCCGACGGTCGCGGGGGACCCAACGAGCCGGTGACGGCGCGCGAGGCCGACGACCTGGTGCGCGCCGCGCAGGAGTTCCACGACCGGGTGCGTACCCTGCTCGGCCTGACCCGGCGTGCCGGCCCGGTGCTCCTCACTCCCACCACCTGCTGAGCCATTCCGCGAGTCGGCGCCAGCCGACCGCTGACGGGTCGAGCCGCTCGCCATCCACCCTTCTCGTTTCGGAAAAAGCCTCTCCCATGACCGATTTCGCCCACCTGCACCTGGCCTCGGGGTTCTCGATGCGCTATGGCACGGCTATGCCGGAGGCGTTGGTGGAGCGGGCCGCCCAATACGGCCAGCCGGCCGTCGCCCTCACCGACCGTGACGGGCTGTATGGCGCGGTCCGCTTCGTCCAGGCCGCCACCAAGGCCGGTCTCGATGCCGTGCTCGGCGTGGACCTGGCCATGGAACGCGGCATCTTGGACCCTCCACCCGACCCGCGGGCCCGCCCGCCGCGCACTCCGGTGCGTGGCGGGGCAGTGGTCGACCCGCGCCGGCACCGGGTGACGGTGCTCGCTGGCGGGGTCGGCGCCGCTCACGGCCCCAGCACCGGGCTCCCGTATGCCGCGGGCTGGGCCGCTCTGTGTCGGCTGGTGACCAACGCCCACCTCAGCGGTGAACGCGGCAACCCGCTCAGCACCCCGGATCGGGTGGCCGCCGCGGCGCGCGGGCTCACCCGCCCGCACCCGGGCGACTCGGAGCCCGCGAATCTGGTCGTGCTGCTCGGGCCGGAGTCGGACGTCGGGCGGGCCGTGCTGCGCACGGATCGCGCCGGCGCCCGCGCCCTGCTCCAGGCCTGGCAAGTGCTGCTACCGCGTGACGCCCTGGTGCTCGAGATCGTCTGCCACGGTGGCCCGGATGGCACCTCGGGCTCGCGCAATCACGCCGCCCGGATGCTCGCCCTCGCCGATGCCCTGGGAGTGCCGGCGATCCTCAGCGCCGCCGTGCGGCACATCGACCCGCTCGATGCCCGGATCGTCGATGTCCTAGACGCCGCCCGCCGGCTCGTGTTGCTCGACCGGCGCCACCTCGACCGGGTCTCTGCGGCGGGACATCTAGCCAGCACCTCGACGATGCACCGCATCGCGCGCGAGGTCGCCGAGCGCGCCGGTGCCGATCCCGCCCGCGCCGAACGCCTGATCGCCGACACGCTCGCCCTCGCCCACCGCTGCGCTCAGCATCCGCGTCGCGACCTGGGCATCGGTGCGGTGCACCTGCCCGAGCCGCACATTCTCGGCATACCCGAGGGCACCGACCCGCAGCGAGTCCTGGACGAGCGGTGCCATGCAGCGATCCCGACCCGGTATGCCGGGGCGGGCGAGCGCGAGCGTCGCGCTGTCGAGGCGCGGCTGCGTGAGGAGCTGGATGTCGTTGCGGCACTGGGCTACCCGACATACTTCATGACGGTCGCGACTGTCGTGGACCTGATCCGTGAGATGGGGGTGCGGGTCGCGGCCCGCGGCTCCGGGGCGGGGAGCCTGGTCAACTATCTGCTCGGCATCAGCGGGGTCGACCCGATCCGCTACGACCTGCTCATGGAGCGTTTTTGCTCGCCCTTGCGCGCGGAACTGCCCGATATCGACATCGACGTCGAATCCGCCCGCCGCACCGACATCTATCAGCGCATCCTCGATCGCTTCGGTGGGGAGCGTGTCACCTGCGTGTCGATGATGGACACCTACAAGGTGCGCCATGCCATCCGTGATGTCGGCTCCGTCCTGGGTATGCCGCCCGGCGAGGTCGATGAGATTGCCAAGGCATTCCCCCATATCCGCGCTCGCGACGCGCGCCAGGCGATCGCCGACCTTCCCGAACTGCGTCAGCGCGGGCTGGACGGACCACAGTTGAGCACCTTCTTCGAACTCGTCGAGGCGCTCGATGGACTGCCCCGGCATATCGCCCTGCACCCGTGCGGGGTGATCCTCTCCAATGCCTCACTGCTCGATCGCACGCCCGTCGAGGCGAGTTGGCTGGGTTTCCCGATGAGCCAGTTCGACAAGGACGATGTGGAGACGCTCGGGCTGCTCAAGCTCGACGTTCTCGGCATCCGGATGCAGTCCTCCATGGCGTATGCCGTCAGCGAGATCGAGCGCACCACAGGGGATTTCGTAGATCTCGACAATCGCGAGCAGGTCCCATTGGATGATGCCGCGACCTTCGCCATGATCCGCACCACGCATACGCTGGGGTGTTTTCAGATCGAGAGCCCGGGGCAACGGGAGCTCATTGGCAAGTTCGGGCCGGTCCGCTTCGAGGACCTCATCATCGATATCTCGCTCTTTCGTCCCGGGCCGGTGAAGTCCGACATGATCCGGCCGTTTCTCGAGGCGCGGCATGGTTGGGCGGAAGCCCAATTCCTCCACCCCACCCTGATTCCCGCGCTGCAGGAGACCGAGGGCGTTGTCGTCTTCCACGAGCAGATGCTGCGGATCATCTCCGAGACCACGGGGGTCTCGCTCGCGCAGTCGGATGAGGTGCGCCGGGCGATGGGCAGTCCGAGCGGTATCACCGACATCGAGCAGTGGTGGCGGCCCGCGGCGGCGGCCCGGGGTTATGCCAGGGATGATATCGAGCGAATCTGGGCGGTGCTCAAGGCATTTGCCTCCTTTGGCTTCTGCAAGGCACACGCTGCCGCCTTCGCGCTCCCGACATATCAGAGCGCCTGGCTCAAGACGCACTATCCCGCGCACTTCCTCGCCGGCGTGCTGACCCACGACCCGGGGATGTATCCCAAACGGCTGATCCTCGATGACGCCCGGGTCCACGGCATCGCCGTCCTCGGCCTCGATATCAACGCCTCCGGCGACACCTATCGCGTCGAGCGACTCGACCCGGCCGACAACATCGCACGCATCGCGCCCTTGGGTGACATCTGGCATCCACCCCCGCCGCCGGATCCGGACATGGCGGATGGCTCCGGGTGGGGGATCCGGCTCTCGCTCAGTGATGTCAACGGCATCAGCGCGGCCGAGGTGGCGCGGATCGTCGCCGGGCAGCCCTATGCCACGCTCGCCGACTTCTGGCACCGCGCCCAGGTTTCCCGACCGATCCTCGAAAAGCTCGTTCTGGCAGGTGGATTCGACTCCTTGTATGCGATGGGTGCCAGCGCCGGCGGGCTCGGGCGGCATGGCCGGTTGACCCGTCGCGATCTGCTTCTGGGAGCCGCCGAACTGGATCGGTGGGAGCGCGGCATCCGCACCGGGCGGCGACGTCCCCGCCCGGCCCGGACCGTGACCGAAGGTCTCGCGTCGGGCCTGGACCCGCGCGATCTGGCCGCAGCACAGTCCCAGGCCGCCGCCCCGGTCCGCCCGGAACCGGTGCAGCTCGCGCTCGACCTCGGGGATGAGCCGCAGCTGAGTGCCGGCACCGGACTGCCGGATATGTCTGCGCCCGAGCGCATTCGGGCTGAACTCGACATCCTCGGTCTCGACGCGACCAGCCATGTCATGGACTTCTACGCCCCCATGTTGCGGGCCCTCGGAGTCACCCCAAGTAGCGCTCTGCTCAGCGCCCGGAGCAACTCCACACTTCTGGTGGCCGGGGTCAAGGTCGCCACCCAGACCCCGCCGATCCGTTCCGGACGCCGGGTGGTCTTCCTGACTCTCGAGGACGGGACCGGCCCGTCGGACTCGACCTTTTTCGAGGACGTCCAGGGGCCGTATGCCGGGGTCGTCTTCCACTCCTGGTTGTTGCTGGTGCGCGGCATCACCCGGCGCACCGGCGCCCGCGGAATCTCGTTGCGCGCCACCGGAGCCTGGGAGCTCTCCGCCTTGTGGGAGGCCTGGCAATCCGGCGGCATCGACGCCGTTCACGCCGCTCTTGCCGCAACCGATATCCCATTGGACGCAGGAGGCAACCCCGCGTCGGGGCCGCGCACCGGGGTCGCCGAGTCTGGGGGCCGGCGCCGGGTCCTGGTCCACGCCTCCGGCTACCAGCAGAGCCCGTATGCCGACACCCGCCCCCCGGGCGAGGCGCTCACCTCCCGCAAACTGTGGCATGCCAGCCCCGGCTCACCAGGCTGGTAGGGAGTCCACGGTGGTGGGAGTCCACGGTGGTGGGGACTGCGCGGGCAGGTGCCGCCGCGCCCGTGGCGGCCGAGGCGGGGGTGTCGCAGCCACGACATACAGTTGCTATATGACGGGTGAGCACCGCCGCGCACGGCGGGGAGTCGAAAGCGGGCTGCGTACGGCCGCCGTCTGGGCGACCGTCTCGGCGCTGGCCAGCCAACGCCAAGGTGAACTCGGCCGCCCGCTGCGGGTGCTCGACCTGGGCGGCGGCACCGGTGGTCTAGCCGTCCCCCTCGCCCAGGCAGGGCACGAGGTCATCGTTGTCGACCCGAGTCCGGATGCCCTGGCCTCGCTGCGCCGCCGGGCCGCCGAGGCGGGTGTGGGTGACGTCTTGCGCTCCACGCAAGGCGACGCCGAGGACCTGCGCGGCATCCTGCGTGCCCGCGTGGATCTGGTCACCCTGCACGGGGCGCTCGAGGTGGTCGATGACCCTCGGACCACACTGCGCCGCATCAGCGAGATCGTGGTCCCCGGTGGGCACTTGTCCCTGGTCACCGCCCAACGACTCGCCGCCGTCCTCGCCCGCGCCCTCGCCGGCCAGTTCGCTCAGGCCCGCGCGGCTCTCGATGGGCGAGACGGTCGGTACGGTCCCGGCGATCCCCTCCCGCGCCGCTTCGATAAGTCCTATGTCGAGGCGCTCGTCACCCATGCCGGCTTCACCGTCGTGGACAGTCATGGCGTCCGCCTGTTCAGTGACCTCGTCCCCTCCGTCTATCTGGAGTCGGACTCAGAACGCGCCGCCCTGGTGGCCCTCGAGCAATCGGTGGCCACCCATCCAGAGTTCGGAATCCTCGGCCAGATCGGCTCGGCCCTGCACGTCGTCGCCCGCCGCCACAACTAGACCCGCCGACGTTAGACCCACCGACGTGACTCGCCGTCAGTTCCGGCCGCCGCCACGTGGCGGCAGCGCCCCCGCGGACGATACCGGCTGCACGATCCTGCATGTCGACATGGACGCCTTCTATGCCTCCGCCTCCCTGCTCGCCCGACCCGACCTGATCGGGACCCCGGTCATCATCGGCGGCGGCACCCGCGGTGTCGTGCTCTCGGCGACCTACGAGGCTCGGGCCTGCGGTGTCAGTGCCGCCATGCCCATGGCCCGGGCCCGACGCCTGTGCCCGCAGGCGGTCATCTTGCGGCCGGACCACGACCTCTATGCCCGGATGTCCGACGCCATCATGGAGACCTTTGCGAGCATCACGCCCCTGATTGAGCCGATCAGTCTCGATGAGGCGTTCCTCGACGTTGCGGGCTCGGTGCGGCGACTCGGGAGCCCGGCCAGCATCGGCCAACGCATTCGCGACACGGTGTATGACGAACAGGGCGTCACCTGTTCCGTCGGCGTGGCACCCAGCAAGTTCGTCGCCAAGCTCGCCTCGAGCCTGTGCAAGCCGGACGGCTTGCTGGTGGTGCCGGTCACCGAGGTCGTCTCCTTTGTGCAGCAACTCCCGGTCGGCGCCCTCTGGGGGGTGGGGGAGAAGACCGAGGCCGCGCTGGGTCGGCTCGGGCTGGTCACCGTGGCGGATATCGCGCACACGCCCCTTTCCACCCTCAAACGCGCGCTCGGCGAGGCCTCTGGTCAGCACCTGCACGACCTGGCCTGGGGACGCGATGCCCGGCGCGTCGAGCCGGTGCACCGCGAAAAGTCGATCGGCTCGGACGAGACCTTCCCCGTCGACGTCGACGACCCGGCATACATCCACCGCGAGCTTTTGCGGCTGTCCGGCAAGACGGCCTCCCGGATGCGGGCCGCCGGCCTCGTGGGTCGCACTGTGTCCATCAAGGTGCGCTTCGCCGACTTCACCACGATCACCCGGGCGCGTACCCTGCGCGATCCCACGGACGTGACCCAAGAGATCTATGCCACCGCCAAGAGTTTGTATGACGCCCTCGGCCTCGAGCGTGCCCGGCTCCGGCTCGTGGGGGTGCGGGTAGAGGCGCTGATCAGGGCGGCCAACGCACCGATCCAGCCGACCCTGGAGGAGCCGGAGTTCGGCTGGCGCGACGCCGATAAGGCCATGGATCGAGCCTCGGCGCGCTTCGGGGCGGGCAGTGTAGGGCCAGCAAGCCTGCTGCGCCGGGATTGACCGGCCTGCTCGACGCGAAAATCGTGCCCTACCATCTGTCAACGCCCAGAAAATGGGTCACAATGGGCACTCAGGGTCCGCAACGGATCGTTAACAGCGCAGCAGGTCGACCCGGCCGTGCGGTATTGCAGGATGTGGAGGCAACGATGGGGCTGTCGGAGCGCGAACAGCAGCTCCTCGATGAGATGGAGCAGGCCCTCTACGCGGAAGATCCGCGCTTTGCCACGCAGATGCAGGCAGTCGTTCGTCGCACCTCGCATCGGCACCATCTGGTCGGTGGAGTGGGGGTATTGGCCGGTCTGGGGCTGGTGCTTCTCGGGGTCAATACCAGCTGGATCGTCGGCGCCGTCGGGTTCGTCGTGATGGTCGCCGCCCTGGCCTACGCCCTGGCCCCACCCCGCAAGCCGCCCGTGCAATTCGGCAGTGTGCAAACCGATGGCAGCGTCCGCGCCACGAGTTCCAAGGCCCGCCGCGCCCGGCGCACCCCTCGTGCCGGCGGCCAGTCCCGCAGGGGTGGTGGCTTCATGGAGCGGATGGAGGAGCGCTGGGAGCGCCGCCGCAGCGGCTGGTAGCCCGCCCAGCACCAACTCAGCACCGCCAAAGCACCAACTCAGGACCGCCTAAGCACCAACTCAGCACCGCCTAAGCACCAACTCAGCAGAGGTTGCGCTCAGGCCCACAGGATGCATCATGTGGGCCTGATTGCACCTTCTGCTAGGCCGTGTTACGAAAGTTGTTTGAGCCAGCGGCTGATGTTAACGACGCGCACGGTGGCTTGGTATCTGACGGCGAGTTTG
>CALLZC010000095.1 GCA_937858995.1 uncultured Nostocoides sp. | reverse complement strand
CCCTCAACGTTACCGTCATGCAGTACCTCGTAGAGGCCGGCAAGCAGGTCGTCGGGCTCGAGGTCGAGCAGTTGGAAGCAGGCACCGGCTTCAAGGTGTCCGAGACGAAGGTCGAGCACTCGGCAGTCTCCGCAGGCTCCACGGTGAAGTACGACCTGCTCGGTGAGATCGCGGAGAAGACCCACCTCACCCGCCGCACCTGCGCCGCGATCCTCACCGGTATCCATCCGGGCACCTTCGCGAAGTTCAAGCAGAACCCCGAGCAGTTCATCACCGAGGCCGCCCGGCTCATCAACGAACAGAAGGCCACCGTCATCGTCGAGCACCTGACGTACGACCCGCTCGACAACCGCTACGACTCCTCGATCTTCACCGAGAATCAGACGGCCCAGGACCTGTCGAAGGCCGGTGAGAAGCTCAAGAAGAGCGTCTACGAATACGTCGTGACCGACTCCAAGGTCGAGCGGTCGTTCGTCGAGCAGCTCGACGTCAGCGACGAGGTCGTCGTCTACTCCAAGTTGCCGCGCGGCTTCTTCATCCCGACCCCCGTCGGCGACTACAACCCCGACTGGGCCGTCGCCTTCCGCGACGACACCACGAAAATCAAACACGTCTACTTCGTCGCCGAGACCAAGGGCTCAATGTCCACCCTCCAGCTCAAGGGCGTCGAGAACGCCAAGATCGAGTGCGCCCGGAAGTTCTTCGCGTCCCTCGACAGCAACGAGGTCAAGTACGACGTCGTCACCGACTACACCGAGCTCATGCAGCTAGTCACGGCTTTGGAGTGAGCGATGTCTGAGGAAGCGACACCGGATGCGGAGGACTCGGGGGGCGCCGCAACGCCCGACCCTCGGGGAGTCCTCGCGGCATGGGCGAACGATCAAGACGAGTGGGTCAGGTCGATAGTTCGGTTGGTCCTCAGTTCCGAACGCCCTTTGGCGGCGGCTGACCTCGACGCGGTCTACTCCCTGTTCCGCCAGGAAAAGGGGATCGACGAGCGCACGCTCCCCTCAGAAGGGCCGCTTGCCGTCGAGCTTGCCGAGGAAGATGTCGAGCTGCCCTTGGTCATTACCAAGCTTTTCGGAGGTCACAGGGATCAACGCCATCGTCCCCGGGTCCACCATCGAGCCGCACGCAGGCAACGCGATCCTGTTCGGTGAAAACGGCACCGGCAAGACGGGCTACTCGCGGATCTTCTAGTCACTGGCCGGCAGCCGCAAGCGGCCCTCTCCTCGGCGACTGCGGCCGTGGCCCGGTTCTCCTTCAGCGTCAGCGTCTTGGCGGCGCGGGCGACGCGCTTGGCGGAGTACGCCCACACCGCAGGCCACGACCCCGGATGCTGGCACTGAAGCGATCTTCCACGGCTGGGCTACGCGGGTGAGTTCTTGGCGTTGTTCGTGGCACGAACCGGTGCGACTCGCGTTCTTCGGATCGGAGGCCTCCGCGTCGGCACCTGTCCACGCCATAGTTATCAAAAGATATGGTTTGACAGTCCCACAGCACATCAACGTCATATCTATGCGAAACTATGACACGTGGACACCAGCGACCTGATCCGTGCCGGCGAGACACTGACAAGCGAGTTCAAGTCTCACCTCAACGATCGTGATCTGACCAAGACCGTCGCCTGTTTGGCCAACGCCGAGGGCGGGACGCTCTTGCTCGGCGTTGACGACACCGGCAAGGTTATTGGGGCGCAGACTCGGCCCGGCGGGCACATGGACCCGGCGCGCGTGGCGGCATACGTCCAGAACAGCACGGATCCTCCGCTTGGTGTGGAGGTGCGGTTGGAGACCGTCGACGGGCAACCTGTGTTCCGCATCGATGTTCCTCGGGCGCTGCCCGGTCCGGTCGCGACCAAGGACGGGTACTACACCAAGCGGGTGCTCGATACCCTTGGCCAGCCACAGTGCATGCCCATGTCCCCGCAAGAGATCGTCAGTATGGGGATGATGACGCGCGGACAGGACTATGCAGCCGCCGTCGCCGTCGGCGCTAGCCTGGCGGATTTGGACCCTGCCGAGTTCGATCGCTACCGTCGCCTCAGCCGTTTCACCGGCGACAGCACGGCGTCCCTGCAGGACGAGGACATCCTTAGGGCGCTCGGCTTGGTTCCCCTCGGCTCGCCCATCAGTCTCGGCGCCATCCTGCTGTTCGGCACATCCGCCGCGATATCGCGATGGGTGCCCAATGCGGAGTTCATCTTCCAGGACCTGAGAATCGGTGGAAGCGCCACCAATGAGCGTCTGGTCGGCCCACTCCTCCGCGTCAGCGAGACGATGCAGTCACTCATCGATGCGCGCAACAGCCTGACAGAACTGATGGCGGGTATGCACCGCGTCGAAGTGTCGCTCATCCCCAACGTCACCCGACGGGAAGCAGTCGCGAACGCCATCGTGCATCGCGACTACTCGGCCTTGGGGCCGACGAGAGTGCAGATTGATGACGCCGAGTTCGTCGTCGCCAACCCCGGGGGCCTGCCGTCAGGCGTCACGATTCACAACATCCTTGACGAGTCGCGCCCAAGGAGTCCGATCTTGGCCGACGCCTTCAAACGAGCCGGACTTGTCGAGCGCAAGGGCAAGGGCGTCAACGAAATGTTCGAGCAGCAACTGCGTGCCGGGCGGGACGCGCCTAGTTACGCCCGGTCTACGACGAACTCGGTCCTCATCTCCGTTCCGCTAGGAACCGCCGACCTGGATCTGGTCCGCTTCCTCCTGACGTTCGAGAACGAGCGGCAGCGACCCTTGGGACTGGATCAGTTGCGGGTGGTGCATGAGATCAAGGCCATGGGATCCGCCGGAGCAGGTGAGCTAGCCGAGTCGCTGTCCATGCTTCCTGCGACCGTGCGAAACACCTGCACCCAACTTGTGGAGATGGGAATCCTGGAAACACGGGGCGTGGGCCGGAGCCGACGACTCCATCTGACACCGCGCTTCTACGATCTCGCCCAGGATCGGAGCGCATATGTCCGAGTAAAGGGTGCAGACCCGATCCAGCAGGAACGCATGATCAGAGACTACGTACATGCCTACGGCTCCATCACGCGATCGCAGGCGGCCGCACTCTGCCAGTTGGCGCCAACGCAGGCGCGGGCGGTGCTCAAGCGCATGGTTGAGCGGGATGAACTGACGCTGGTCGGGGAGCGCCGCGGGGCAAAGTACCTCCGCCGGTGAATGGAGCGGTGTGCTTGATGGTTCCGTCGACCTGTGCCTGCCTCCTGTGCTCGGCCGCTGTTGGCGCGGGTCAACGACTTTCGGGAACGACTCACGTAAGGGTAGTTCCCTGACCTACCAGTTTCGGTTCCCGAATCTCCCGGCCATGGGGCCCCCTCTGGGGGAGATCATCTGGCCGGAAGTTTCGTCGATGTTGGGGCGTGGGTCTTGTCGATGGCTCCGCCGGCGCCGATCTCGTATGCCGTGAGGGCGGTTTCGTTGTCTCAGGAGGGTTTTCGGGGCAACTCAGGATCAGGACCGAAGTCACCCGGCGGGTCCTGCGGGTACTCCAGGTGGGTGGCCCAGGGGTGCCCCCTGACGGTGCGTCCGGCCGAGGACCACGGCTGCTCGGGCGCGGGAACGCCCATGTCCATGCCAGCCTTGGTGATCAGCGCTCCGATGCCCGGGATCGGCGGGAGCGCCAGCCCGAACACGGCCAGCACGAGCAACGGCTGGCCCGCGGCGACGGCCCCCGGTGACCCGTCCGATGCTCCGCCGTCGGCACACCACGCGTGCACGGACATCAGATAGCGATCCGCCCGCTCCTCGATGTCCGGGAGACGGACCTGCCTGGCGAGCTGAACGTCCTGGCGCAGCCGGTCGACATCGAGCGAGCCCGCGGGACTGTCAACGCTCACGTCGTAGCCGTCGGCGCTACCGAGGTCGACCCAGGACATCCGCCCACGCTAACGGTTTTCGGTGAACTCTCCCGACAGCCGCGGCCGACGTCATACGGCTCGGGGGACTTTGCCCGTCCACGTGAGCACGCGACACATCATCTTGTGGCCCCGGTCGCCGTCGCGGTGGAACATGATCGGGCAGCCGCCCTCGATCACCGTCATCTCATGGGCCCGTGCCCAACGCGCCGCCTCCCGAGAGACCGAGCCGGCGCCGAACGATCGGTGCATCCACACCTGGGTGATCCCCAGTCGGGCGGCTTCCTCGACCGTGGCCTGCGCGTGCGCCGGTGCGGTCGCGATGACCACCGCATCGACGCCGCCGGGCACCGCCGAAAGATTGGGGTATGCCGGGTCGCCCTCGACCTGCGTCACCTCCGGGTTGATGGCGAACACCTCATACCCGTGCTCCCGCAGCCAGGTGTACACGGCATTGCTGCCGTGCCCCTTGGGTGCGTGCGACACACCGGTCACCGCGATGCGGCGGCTCGCTAGGAAGACGGCAGCGGCCGTGGCCATCGTCGTCATGACACCACCTCCCTTGCCTCTCATCGTGGCACTGCTGGGCACGCGATGGTATGCCGTGGGCCACAGCCCCGCTCCCCGCGCGGGCTCCACGGGGAGCCGGCAAACCCCGCCCAGCCGCCGGGGACTACTCGCAGCCGACCCCGTCATCGTCGGCGTCGAGGCGGTACGGATCCGAGCCGGTCACAATGATCGGCCCGTTGGCGTACTTGGGCCCGTTGCCGCTCCCACCCGCGCAGTCGTAGTCACTTGCGGGGGGAAGGCAGGGCGAGTAGCCCGGGGTGCAGTTCCCGCCGCCCGCGGGCTGTGAGGGCTTGGTCGGTCGCGGCCCCACGAGCGGGACGGGCGCTGGCGGGCGCACGTCCGCGACATACAGGGTGACCTGGGAGCCCGGCTTGCGGCGCGTTCCGGCCTTGGGCGACTGGCTGACGACCATCCCGTCCACGCCGCTCGTGCGGGTGATGGTCTTGACCAGCACCACGAACCCGGCCTTCTTGGCCGCCGCGACGGCCGTCGACTGTGAGTTGCCGTTGACCGAAGGGACTCTGGGGTAGGGCGCGGCGATGATGAGGTTGATGGCCCGGCCCCGGCTCACGCGGGTCCCCTTGGGGACCTTCTGCGTCAACACCGTCCCCGGGCGCTTCGCCGACGGTTGCTTGGTCATCGAACCCAAGGTCAGACCGGCCGCGGCCAGCCGCTCGCCTGCCTCTTGCACACTCAGGCCATAAAGACTGGGCAGGATTACGGTGGTGGGGGTAGCTGCCGCGGTCGGGGTGGGCGGTGGTGCGCTGGAGCTAGTCCTCGGAGCCGGGGCGGTGGTCGCGGGCGGCGCGCTCGCGGCCGTCGGTGCGTTGTCGGAGGGAGGTGCCAGCATGACGAGGACCAGGAAGGTGGCGCTCGTGGCGGACACGATCACTCGAACGGAGGGCTCGACCCCCGGGCGCCGCCACAACAGGAAGATCCCGAGGGGGGCGATGAGAATCAGGGCAGGTATGACGGCATGCCAGCGCTGCCACCACGGCAGGCGCGCGCCTCCCGCGCGGGGGCGGCTGCTGGGGACGTGCTCGCCGGGCGCAGGTGCGGCGGGGGACCGTCGGCGCGGCCGGGTCGCCTCGATGCCGAGAGCCTCCTGACGGGAGCGCCCGGGCGCCACCTTCTCGGGAGCCACCTTCCCGGGTGTCGTCACCGCAGCGGTGGTCGTCGCCGATGGCGACATAGGCGCTGGCCCGATAACGGGTGGCGCGATGACGCGTGGTGCGATGACGGGTGGCGCCGGTGCGGGGGCCACATGCTCAGTCCACCGGTAGCCATCCCAGTAGCGCAGGGCGCGCGGATCTCCGGGGTCTCGGTACCACCCGGGCCGGGCGATGGGATGGCCCCCACCGCCACCATGGGTGTTGCTCACTGTCAGGCTCCCGGGTGTCGTCGTCGAGGCCTGGGCGCGGGTGCTGCCGTGCCGGTTTGAGATCTGGCACGGGCGTGATGCGGTGCGGCTGAGGCGCGGGGCCGCAACTCCAGGCCATCGCAGACTAGGCCGCGCGCGCCGACTCCGGCATACCTCTCCCCCTGGGCGAAGCGCACGGGGGCCGAGCTCATTGGCAGGGCATATTGCGCGAATAGCCATCTGCCAGTCACCAATTCGATTCCGCGACATGTGCCCTGCGCAGCCCGTCAGGCCCCCGGATGTCCTCGCAATGGAGGACCGGCGCAACCCGCTTGGCGAACGGCGAAGGGGCTCAGCCCTCGAACTCGACCTGCGGTGGCCGGCGGCGGAAGCCGCCGGTGATCAGCGCCAACCAGAGAGCCCCGACGCCCACCCAGATCAGGCCGACGACCAGCGCCCTGCTGGAGAGCGACGTCCACAGCCAGACCGTCATACCAAATCCGATCAGCGGCAGAAGCAGGTGCGTCACGATATTGCGCAGCTCGGGATGATCCACCCAGTAGTGCTTGATCACCGAGAGGTTGACGACCGAAAAGGCCATCAGCGCACCGAAACTCACGATGGAGAAGAGCAAGCCGAGGTCCAGCCACAGCCCGGCGAGGGAAATCACCGATACCAGCGCGATCGCGATGACAGGGGTGCGCCAGGCGTCGGACAGCGTCCCCAGCGGTCGCGGGAGGACCCCATCGCGGCCCATGGCAAACAGGATCCGGGTGACCGAGGCCTGCGACGTCAGCGCCGAACCGAAGGCGCCCGCGACATACGCCGCCGTGAAGAAGAGCGCCATCGTGCTGCCGCCGATGTGCGTCATCACCTCGGTGGCGCCGGAGTCGATATTCTCGAATGTCGTTGACGGGCGGGCGACTTGGGCAAGCCACGCGAGGATGACGAAGAGCACGCCCCCGCCCACGGTGACGAGCAGGATCGCCCGGGGGATATCGCGCCGCGGCTCGCGGGCCTCCTCGGCCATGGTCGAGACGGCGTCGAATCCGAGGAAGGACAGGCACAGCACCGCGGCGCCGGCAAGCACCGGACCGAGGCCGACACCATTGGCGCCGCCGTCGCCGGTGAAGGGCAGACCCGGGTCGAAGCTCCCGGTGGCCATCGTCTTGATCGCCAGCGCCACGAAGACGACGACGAAAACCGCCTGGATCGCGATGATGATCGAGTTCGCCTTGTCGATGGTCGTGATGCCGACGATGTTGAGGACCGTGACGAGCGCCAGCGACCCGAGGAACCCGACCCACACCGGGATCGAGGGCCACTGAGCCTGGATGAACAGGCCGATGACCGCATAGTTGACCATCGGCAACAGGACGTAGTCGAGCAGCAGCGCCCACCCCGCCAGGAAGCCGGCGTGCGGTCCGAAGGAACGTGAGGTGTAGGTGTATGCGGACCCCGAGACCGGATAGGCCCGAACCATCTGCCCATAGGACAGCGCGGTGAAGAGCATGGCCGCCAGGGTGACGATGTAGGCGAGCGCCACGCGGCCGCCGGTGAGGTCGGTGGCGAACCCGTAGGTCGTGAAGACCGTCAGCGGGACCAGATACGCCAGGCCGAACAGGGTCAGCCCGGACATGCCCAGCGCCCGCTTGAGGTGGACCTCCTCCCCGCCATGCGGGTCGTGACCCAGATGCGCCGGCGAGCCGGGAGTGGTGTGGGACATCGGATCTCCTTAGGGGGTGGCGGGGTGAACTCGTCGGCCGGCCACCCAGGTGGCGGCGACGTGGAGCGCATCGAGATCGCGCGGGCTCGCGAGCTCCCGCGGATCGCCCGAGAGGTGGACGAAGTCGGCCTCGCAGCCGACCGCAAGTCGGCCGGCGTCGCGGAAGCCCTGGTATGCCGTGCCGGCCGTATAGCAGCGCAGCACCTCATCCACCGCGAGCCGCTCGTGCGGGGTCCAGCCGCCCGCGGGCTCCCGCGCGGCGGTCTGTCGGGAGGCGGCAACTGCCATACCCTCCAAGGGATTTGCCGACGACACGGGCCAATCGGAACCACAACTCATGGGTATGCCGTGGGCCCGCAGGCTGGCCCACGGATACTGACGGGCCGCCCGCTCCTCACCGAGCCGCGGCACGGTCAGGACGTTCATCAGGGCATCCAGCTGCGCCCACAGGGGCTCGGCATTGGCCATCACCCGCAGGCGGGCCATCCGTGCGCGGTCCGCCTCATCGATGAGTTGCACGTGCGCGAGTACCGCGCGCCGGTCCCGCTCGCCGTTGGCCTCGCGGGCCGCCTCGATGGCATCCAGGGCGACCCGGACCGCCCGGTCCCCGATCGTATGGATGTGCGGCTGGAACCCGGCCGCATCCACCTGGGTCACGGCTTGTCGTAGGAGATCGGGCTCCCACACCAGCATCCCGGTCTCGCCTGGGCAGCCGCAATAGTGTTCCAGGAGAGCGCCAGTCGCGTTCTCGACGACCCCGTCGGCGAAGAACTTCACGGTCACTGCGCTCAGGTGCGGATGGCCGAGCTCCTCGACGGCTTGGCGCGCGGCAACGAACTGGGCCAGCTGCTCGGGCCAGTGCCGCGGGTCGGCATACAGCGCGAGGTTGAAACGAATGGGCAGCCGGTCGGCGCGCGCCGCGGCGAGGTAGACCTCGAGGGTGCCCGGGTCGACCCAGGCATCCTGCACCCAGGTGACGCCGAGGCCCGCGAAAGCATGCGCCGCGCGCTCGAGCGAACGCAGCTTCGTCTCGATCGGCCACGGCTCGATGACCGCATCGACGAGGTCGACCGCACCCCACTCGCGCAGTGTCCCCAGGACCGAACCGTCTGGGCGGCGGGGGATTTCGCCGAGCGGTGGATCGGGAGTGGTCGAGGTGATGCCGGCGCGGCGTAGCGCCTCGGTGTTGACCCACAGCGTGTGGTAATCCCAGGCGCGCAGCGCCACCGGCCGGTCGGGGACCGCCTCGTCGAGCCAGCGCGCGTCGAACAACCCCTCGGGCGCGAGGCTGGAGTCGTATGACGCTCCCGCCACCCACGGGGCGTCCGGGTGCTCCTGCGCCCAGCGGCGCACCTCCGCCACAATGCCCGCGATGCTGTCCTGCACGCGAATCTGCGGGCCCTCGGCCTCCAAGCCGCCGAACAGCGGATGCGCATGACCGTCCGCGAAGGCCGGGATCAACACTCCCTCCGAGATCTCGACGACCTCGGCATCCGGTATGTCGCGCACCTGATCTCGCGCAGCAGCTCCGGTCGCGACGATCCGGCCGTCGCGCACGAGGAGGGCATCGAGGTCCCCCTCGGTCGGGCACCACAGGTGTCCGGTGACGTAGAGCTGCGACGTCATGGTCACTCCTTGGCCAAGGCCTGGTAGAGATCCGGCCGTCGATCGGCGAGGTAGGTCGCCACCCGCCGCCGCAGGTCGAGTTCGTCCGTGTCGATCGGCATGACCACGATCTCCTCGCTCTCGGCGCCGGCCCGCGCCGTGGTCCCGTCGGGTGCGGCGATCACGCTGCGCCCGAGATAGGCCGTATCGCCTTCGCTGCCAACGTGATTGGCGTACGCGACATACAGCTGATTCTCAAAGGCGCGCACCGGGATGATGTGCTCGTTGATGAACGTCCACGGCACCATGTTCGCCGTGGGTACCGCGAGCAGGTGCGCTCCGGCTAGGGCGGCGATCCGAGCCGGTTCGGGGAATTCGATGTCGTAGCAGATCAGCGTCGCGACAACGATTCCGTCGAGGTCCGCGGCGGGCGAGCATGCCGCACCTGCCAGGAAGCGGGACCGGTCGATGTCGCCGAAGAGGTGGACCTTGCGATAGAGCGCCCGGACCTGCCCCAGTCGGTCGACGATGACGGAGACATTCCAGGGGCCCGCCTGCGCGGACTCCCGAATCGTCAGGCCAGCGACCAACGCGATGCCCTGCCGGCGAGCAATGTCCGCCACCTCGCCGACGAGGGCCGGGTCGGTTGATGCCGGATCCAGGACGCCGATGTCGTATCCGGTGAGCGCGAGCTCGGGGGTGACCAGAATCGTCGCACCGTGCGCGCGCGCTTCCTGGGCGGCAGTCTCGAGGCGGGCAAGATTCACCTGCGGCTGCCTGATAGCCGGAGCCATTTGCCATACCGCGACCGCGCCGCGCGCCATACCGGCACCCTAGGGGGTGGCCGGTCCCCAGGGCTAGAACCGGCCCCAGGGCTAGGACCGGCCCCAGGGCTAGGACCGCGCGACCCGGGTGTGGTTCAGGCGTGCCGATCCGGCGCGGTGGAAGCCGGCTGGACGCTCCAGGAGGGCGGCTCGTCGGCGCCCGATTCTTCGTCCCGCTCGGCGTCGGCGGCGCTCGCCTGAATGGCGCCCGATGCGTGGTGGACCGGGGCGTAGATCGTGTACAGCCGCAGCGGTTCGCTGCCGGTGTTGACGACGTCGTGCCAGGTGCCGGCGGGCACCTGGATGGACCAGCCGTCGGTGACCTCGGTGTCGGTGAGGTCGTCCTCGGCGGGGCCCAGCCGGCATACTCCCGCTCCTGCGTCGATGCGCAGGAACTGATCGGTCTCGGGGTGGGACTCCAGGCCGATGGAGGCCCCGGGTTCGATCGACATGAGCGTGACCTGGAGGTATCTCCCGGTCCAGGCGACCGTCCGGTAGTTGGTGTTCTCGACGGTCGCTGTCTCGATGTCGAAGACATTGGGTCGCGGGCCGTTGTCGGTGACCTTCATGGGGTGGCTCCTCTCGCGTCTCGCCCAGCCTATGGCTGTCATCTCGGGCGTTGCATGCCTAAGCTCGACGGGTGTGTCGCGTGCGGCGGCGGCACACCCGGGCGGCGCGCGGACCCGCCCGTCCCCTGCGCCCGCGAGAAGGAGAGCGCCATGAGCTCATCGACGTACAAGACGTGTCTGTGGTTCGACGACGACGGACTCGAGGCCGTGGAGATGTACACGGAGTTGCTGCCCGATGCCGAGATCCTGAGCGTCTCGCACTATCCCGAGGACATCGAATTCGGCCGACCGGGCGCGGTGATGCAGGTCGAGTTCCGGCTCGGCGACCAGCAGTATGTGGTGCTGAACGGCGGCCCGATGTTTCCGCATACGGAGGCCGTGTCGGTGCAGGTCTTCGTCGACTCGCAAGAGGAACTGGACCGGGTGTGGGACGGGCTGCTCGCGGGCGGCGGCGAACCCAGCCAGTGCGGCTGGCTCACGGACCGGTTCGGTATGTCGTGGCAGGTCATCCCATCCCGGCTCGCCGAGCTGATGTCCGACCCCGACCCGGATGTGGCGGGCGCGGTGATGGCGCAGCTGCTGCAGATGAGCAAGCTCGATCTCGCCCCACTCGAAGCGGCGGCGACCCGCGCTTCCGGCACCCCCGCCCCCAGCTAGCGCTTCCCCCCTTTTCTAGCGCTTCCCCCCTTTTCTAACTTCTGCTAGCAGCATTTGCGCTCAGATCCACAGGATGCAGCCTGTGGATCTGAACGCAACCTCTGCTAACAGAGGTTAGTCAAGGGGCCGGCGGTGAAGGGGCCGGGCGGTGAAGCCCGCCCCCCCCGGGTCAGTCGTCGGTGTGCTGGCCCTCGGTGCCCTGACCCTCGGTGCCCTGGGCCTCGGTGCCCTGTGCATCGGATTCGTGGCCGGCCGGGGATTCGTGGCTGGTCGGGGTGTCTTGCGGACCATCGGCGAGTATGCGGTAGAGCGCGCGGCGGGCCTGCTCCAGCACCGCGCTGGCGGCGGTCATGGTGGCCGGATCCCGAGTGGCAGCAACGGCTTTGGCCGCCATGGCGACCTGCCCGAAGGCCTGCCACATCTCCCCGCCACTGCGCCCACCGAAGGCCTCGCGGGCCTCAGCCCTCGCGGTTTCCCAGGGCGCGGGCGCGTCCTGGACGGCGGCGACGGCGTCATGTCCGGCGGCGGTGAGGCGGTACGCCTTGCGGCCGTCGGTGTCGAAGGCCTCGATCAGGCCCTCATCTTCCAACTGCGCGAGGGCGGGATAGACGGCACCCGAGCTGGGACGCCAGGTTCCGCCGGTCCGGGCCGCGAGTTCCTCGATGACCTGATAGCCATTGCGTGGCTCCTCCGCGATCAGCAGCAGGGCGGCCAGTCGCACATCGCCCCGCGGTCGGCGGCCACCGCGCCGCCCGCCGGGTCCACCCCTCCGGCCACGCGCGCTGCCATCATCGCTCTGGGAGCCGCGAGGGCCACCGGGGCGTCCGTGCCGACGCTCGCCATCGCGGCCACGCTGGCTCGGCGCGTCGGAAGTGCGCCACTCACGTGCTTCTTGCGGGCGGGCATCTTGGGGTTCCCAGGGGCTGCGGCCGCGGTGCGGTCCGGGTTGCCAGGGGCTGCTGCCGCTCGTGGCGTTTTCCCAGATCGTGCGCGCGACGTCGGCGCCTTGTGGGCCGAAGATTCCGCCCTTGGCCAACGGGCCCCGCGGGCCAAAGGGCCCTTCGGGTCCGAAGATGGCATCCCACGGGTTGTCCTGGCCGCGTCGGCCGCGGGGCCCGTGTGCATGATCGTGCGAGCGGCGCGGGCCGTGACGCCGCGCTCGCTCCCCGGGGAACTCGCTCGGGCCGTCGGGGCCCGGGAAGTCCTCCGCAGCCTCGAAGCGGGCTGCTCGGTAGTCGTCGGCGAACTCGTCGCCGAATTCGTGAATCTCGTGATCGTCTCGATCGTTGCTCATGAGTGAGCCTTTCCATGATGGATGGGTAGGTATGGGGCGCTGCCCGGCTGGCGCGCGACGCCTCGATGGTCGGCGCGTCGAGCGGGCGGCGGGATGTGGTGGTCCAGATGAGGCCATCCCCAGGCCTGGCATCCGGTTCGGCTGAGCCGATATGTCAAAGATATGTCGTTATGCCACGCATGTCAAGACCCGAGCAGCCGCCGCCCCCCGCGGCATACCCGCCGGAGGTCTCAGATCCGGCTCTTGGGCAACCCGCCCGCCGCGTCCGCGGGATAGCGCAAGCGGGCTGCCGCCAACTTGGCGCGGGCCGCGGTGAGCAGGTCGAGTTCGAGGACCTCGGCAAGGCCCAACAGATAGATCAGGACGTCGCTCATCTCCTCGCCCACCCGTTCATGAGCCCGCCCGGTCGAAAAGAGCGCTTGCGCCTCATCGGCTGGTACCCACTGCATGAGCTCCGCGAGTTCGCCCACTTCGCCGACCAGCGCGAGCACCAGGGACTTCGGATCGTGGAAGCGCTGTCTCTTATACACATCTGACGCTGCCGACGAATAGAGAGGTGTAGATCTCGGTGGTCGCCGTATC
>CALLZC010000094.1 GCA_937858995.1 uncultured Nostocoides sp. | reverse complement strand
GTGGCGAAACAGGCAGACGCGCGGGCCTTAGGAGCCCGTTCCGCAAGGAGTGTGGGTTCAAGTCCCTCCGCCCGCACTGGGGTTTGATCGCGAAGCCGAGTCGCCCGGTCGCCGACCTGTCCGGGGTTGATGCTCAGCGGCTTCGCCTACTCCGTCTGGAGCACGACGGCCGTCGTCGCTCGTCGGGTCATGCGGGCCGGCATGGCAGCGACGATGTTGGCGAGCACCACGATCCCGGCAGCGAGCCCACCTACGGCGAGCATCGGCAGCGCTGCCGAATCGACGGCTCCGATGCCATCGGCATATCTCGCGAAGACCGTCCGGCCGAGGACGAACCCGATCGGCGCGGCAAGCAACGCCGAGCCGGCAGCGAACGCGCTTGCCTGCCAGTGAACCACCCGTGAAACGAACCGTCGGCTCGCACCGAGCGCCTCGAGAACTGCCAGATCGCGCCGCCGCGCCCGCACGGCCGTGAACAATCCGTGCGACAGGGTCAGCACCGCCAGCACCGCCAACACCGCGGCCAGCAGGAACGGGACGGTACGGACGCGAGCGATGTTGACGATCGCCGACGGTTGAAAGCGCTCGTCGGGCGAACCCTCGGGGAACATGGCGCGGTACTTGTCGATGCCGTGGCTGCCCGGCTCGAACCGGACGGCGGCGACGACGATTGCGGCGGCGGCGTCGAGCCGCGCCAATCCCGGCAGCATGACGACGCCACCCTTGCCGATCCCCTCGTTGCGTCCGAAGCCGCTGACCACGACGAGGCCGGTGACGTGGAACGACTGCAGGCCGGTCGGACCGACCAGCTCGATCGAATCACCGACGCCCACCCCGAGGTCGTGGGCGGTCACGCGCCCGAGTGCGATCTCGTCGGCCGTGATCGGGAGCTTCCCCGACAGAACGACCGGTGTGCCAGTGCCCCTGACCGCCTCCAACCCGCTGAGCAGAACCGTGCTCGCGCCGGCGTGGGCCTCGGCAACCGCATAGAACATCAACGAGGTGACGTCGGGATCGTCGCGCAAGTTCGACGCCAGCACCGGATCGATGGCCTGGCCGCCGTTGTCCCCCAGCGCGACGTCGAAGTTGGAGCCGTAGCGGAACGGCTCGTCGATCAATCGGCCGACGCTGGCGCCGAAGGTGACGGCCGCGACCAGTCCGGCCAGGGTGAGTGCCACACCGGCCATCGTCGCTCGCACCGAACCGCGCTCGCGGCTTGCCCGGGTGAAGGCGAAGCGCACCCCCAACCCCGCCGCCGGACTGGCGAAACCGGCGATGGCGTCGAGCGTGGGCGAGGGTCGGACCGCTCGAACACCTGCCTGGGAGCGGTACGACCACACGACGACCCACACCAGCACCGCGACCATCAGGGTGCCGACCATGATCGGAAACGCTTCCCACTGCACGAGTGGGCCGGGTGAGGGCTCGATCGGCCGCACATACCCCACCGGGAACCACCCGGAGCCCGCAACCGACAGTGCTGCCCCGACGAGACCGCCGATGACGATCGGCAGCGCTGCACGGGCCGAGACCTCGGCGAGGATCTGTCGATCGGTGAAGCCGATCGCCGTCAACGTCGTTCGTTCTGGCGTCGACAACCGGAGTTGGCGCGTCAGCACCTGGCCGAGAGCCGCGGTCGCCGCGATCGCGGCAGCGATCGCGAGGAACCACGATCCCCATGCTTGTGCACTGATTGCACGTCGCATCGCCGGCGAGATCACCTCGGCGGAGTCGATCGAGAGGTTGGCACCGCCCGGCAGCGCATCCAATTCGGTTCGAAGTCGAAGGAGGTCGGCGCCCGCCGCCAGCTCGACGACGACACCCGTCTGAGACACGCCGATCCCCGACTGATCGAGCAACCGACGCGGGAACACCGCAATCGGTGTCGGGAACTCGATCATCTGCGGTCCGTCGACCACGCCGACCAACGTGCCAATAATGGTGGGACCCGCCGGCTCGCTCGATCCGAACTGATTCGAGTCGCCCTGCTCCTGGGTGAACGTCGACAAGCGGAACCTCGCACCCAACTCGGCACCGGTCTCCTCCATGAAGCTCGGCGTCGCCACGAACTCGTTCCCGGTGCTCGGATCAGCGCTCCGTCCGCGAACGAGCCGGGCACCGATCGCCTGTTCGAACCCGGCGAACACCAGCGCGCTGGTGCTCTCGTGCGAGTCCATGCTCGCCAACCCACCGAACACGAACGTGTACGACTCGGCCCGCCTCACCGCCGGCAACGACCGCACTTCCTCGGTCATGGGCACACCCGTCCCTTGGATGACGGTGGCATCGAAGTCGAGTCCGATCGATCGCTCGTAGCGGTCGGCGACCGAGCTCGTACGGTACGCGCCTGCAGCGAGCATGAGGACGACCGAACAGACTCCGGCCACGGCTGCGGTGAGCAGCAGTCTCGACCGCCATCGGGCGCGGAGATCGCTCACGAGACGAAACATGAGCGCGCTCATCGGCCGATCGTACGACCAACACAACCGCCCGGCGACCGTGCGTGCTGGCCTCCTTTGCTCGTGCTAGCTACACCACAACCGCCGGCGGCGCCACCGCCGACCGGTACGGCGACGCCCATCCTGCCCTCGGTCGCCACGCCGCCCAACGGACCGGCGCAGGCCGCCCGTCCCGCGGGGGCGCCGGCCCTGGGGGAGGAGTCACCGCTCGACATCGGGTGGACCGGAGTCGTGCCCGGCACGGCGAGTGAGTATGACGCGACCCCCACCCCCGTCAGGTGCGGGACCTGCGGCGATGGCACCTATCAGGACGGCTATTGCAACCAGTGCGGCGCCAAGGAGCCCAACCCGCGCGACCACCTGGAGGAGTCGGCCAGCACCTGGGTCGGCGGCGTGAGCGACATCGGGCGTCGACATGCCCGCAATGAGGACGCCCTCGCGCTGTCTTCTCGCCCGGACCCGGCGAGCACCGCGGTGCTGGTCGTGTGTGATGGCGTGTCCAATACCACCGACTCCGATGTGGCCAGCCTGGCCGCCTGCCGCGCGGCACGCACCGTGCTGGAGCAACCCTTGAGCGCAGGAATGGGTGTGGCCGATGCGGCCCGGGCCGCGGCATACCGGCGCTTGGGGGAGGCGGTCGCGGCGGCGAACACCGCGGTCATCGCGACAACGACGAAGGACGACCCGGCCTCGCCCTCCTGCACCTTCACCGGCGCCATCGTCGCGGGGCGCACGGCATACGTCGGGAATGTCGGCGACAGCCGGATCTATTGGCTGCCCGACGGCACCGAGGGCGCGCGGCAGCTCAGTGTCGATGACTCGGTAGCCGCCGAGCGCATTGCCTCCGGGATCGAGCGCAAGGTCGCCGAGACCGGGCCGATGGCGCACTCGATCACCCGCTGGCTGGGGATCGACGCCCCGGACGACCTGACACCGCATACGCACAGCGTCGACCTGGCCGGGCCGGGCTGGCTGATGCTGTGCTCCGACGGGCTGTGGAACTACTGCTCCGACGCCAAGGAGTTGCAGCAACTCATCGGCGACATCTTGGCCAAGGGCACCCCGGCGGAGCCCATTGCGCTGGCGCGCGCACTGGTGGGATTTGCCAATAACGCCGGTGGCGCCGACAACATCACCGTGGCATTCGCCCGGATACCCGAGCCGAACACGACCGCCGCGCCCGAAGTGGCCACGGATTTGGCAGGATCGGGCACGACAGAAGGGGAAACCGATGGCACAGTTCACCGCTGAGGCGTTCCAGAACCAATATCTCTCCGATGGGGCGACCGATGTGCACGCCATCGTGCGCATCGACGCGACCGGTGCGGCCGCCTCGCCCGTCGCCAGCGGTCAGGGGGCGGCCGAGGTCATCATCGTCGACACCTCCGGGTCGATGGGCGAGCGCGGCATCCGGGAAGGCTCGCTGGCCGCGGCGGCCGCCATCCAGGAGATCGCGGACGGCACCGCTTTCGCCGTTGTTGCCGGCAATCACCTTGCCTGGCAGGTCTATCCGAGCGCACCCGTGCCCGGCACCGCGGTGATGAGCGAACGCACTCGCCTCGAGGCGCTGAACGCGGTGCGTGGTTTCCGAGCCGACGGCGGCACCGCCATGGGCCAGTGGCTGCTCGCGGCGCGGCAGGTCTTCCTGACCGTCCCGGACCACTTCCGCAAGCACGCGATTCTGCTCACCGATGGTGCCAACGAGCACGAAACCCCCGACCAGCTGACCTGGGCGATCCAGTCCTGCATGGGCGCCTTCCAGGCCGACTGCCGCGGCGTGGGTGACCGCTGGCAGGTCGAGGAGGTCCGCCGGATTGCCTCGGCACTGCTCGGCACGGTCGACCTGATCCCGCGGCCGGAAGAGATGGCCGAGTCGTTCCGAGCGCTCATGCGGGCCTCGATGGCGCGCGGCATCGCCAGCGCCGAGTTGCGCGTCTGGGCCCCGCAGGGCGCACAGGTGCTCTTCGTGAAGCAGGTCTCGCCAAACCTGGAGGATCTGAGCACCCGCCGCCGCGAGGTCAATGCGCTGACGGGTGGCTACCCGACCGGCGCCTGGTCCGATGAGTCGCGCGACTATCACGTCGCGGTACGCCTGCCGGCCAAGTCGATCGGTCAGGAACAGCTCGCCGCGCGCGTCCAGCTGGCGTTGGGTGACGAGGTCGCGGCCCAGGCCTTGGTCAAGGCGATGTGGTCCAATGACGACGCGCTCACCGCGCGCATCAACCCGCAGGTCGCCCAGTACACGGGGCAGGCCGAGCTCGCCGCCGCGATCCAGGACGGCCTGGCCGCCAAGGCGGCGGGTCGCGACGATGAGGCGACGAGCAAACTGGGCCGCGCGGTCCAGCTCGCCGCGCAAGCGGGCAACGCCGAGATGACGACCCGGCTCAAGAAGGTCGTGGAGATCGACAACGCCGAGACCGGCACGGTGCGCCTCAAGAAGCAGGTGGAGAAATTGGACGAGATGGCCCTGGATACCGCATCGACGAAGACTCAGCGGGTGCGCAAGTGAGCGCGCTTTGCCCCGCGGGGCACACCAGCGACGCCACCGACTACTGCGATGTATGCGGTGCGCCCATCCCCCCGGGCGCCGTGAGCGCTTCCGCCGCACCCGCAAGCGCCCCTGCTTCCGCGGGTGCCCCCGCTTCCCCGGGTGCCCCGGCTTCCCCGGGCGTTCCGGCACCCGGCTCCGGCAATTCGCTGGATCTGCCGATGCCGGGTGGAGGCCCGAAGGACTGCCCCAACTGTGGCACCCCGAATGTCGAGTCCAGCCTGTTCTGCGAGGCCTGCGGCTACGACTTCACCACCGGGGCACTACCGGCCGGGGTGGTCACCAATGTCGAAGCCCCACCGGCCGAGGCACCAGCGCCGGGTGCTCGTTCACCGGAGCTCGCTCAGGTCGAGGTCGACAACGCGGTCGAGAACCTTGGCGCCGATCCAGACCCCCAGCCGTCGAACCCGGCCGGGGAAGCGCTCGAATCGTCCGGCGCGGCCGAGCAGGCGGCCGAGGCCGAGGGCATGGGCGCGGCGGCCGGCATACCGGCGAGCTCCGTGGGCAGTGGTTCCGGCGTCCCGCCGCGGATTGCCTTCCAGTGGGTTGCCGAGGTGTGGATCGACCCCGATTGGTATGCCGATCAGCAGGCCCAGGAGCCGCTGCCGTCGGCGGGGCTCCCGCTCGTGGTCCCCCTGCGGATCGCGAGCGCACTGATCGGCCGGGAGTCGGCGAGCCGGCAGATCCACCCGGACATCGACTGTTCCACCGACCCGGGCGTCTCGCGTCGGCACGCGCAGTTGACCACCGATGGTTCGCGGTGGTTCGTCGAGGACTTGCAGTCCGCCAATGGCACCTTTATCGGTGCAGCGTCCGGCCCCCTGCCCGATGACCCGATCCCGGTCGGGCCGAAGACCGAGGTGGGGGACCAGCGGATCTACGTCGGTGCCTGGACGCGCATCGTGGTGCGCCGGGCCACCGATGAGGAGATCGCGATCGGGTGAGGCCGCTGACCTTCCTCACGATCGAGCACGAGGATGAGTGTCCGCCCGGCTGGCTGGGGCAGTGGTGGCAGGAGCGCGGGGTGCGCCTTCGGCGGATCCAGGCGCACGCCCAGCCGACTGACGAAGGGGCGGGCGCGGCCATCCCGCAGGGTGTCGGGGACGCCGTCGCGCTGGTGGTCTTCGGGGGCGAGGCCGGCGCGAACGACGACCTCGACTATCCCTGGCTGCCGGCCACCCGGGCGCTGATCGCCCGGTCGATCGGTGCGGGGGTGCCCTTTCTGGGGGTCTGCCTGGGGCATCAACTCGCCTGTGCGGCGCTCGGTGGCGAGGTCGGGCGCAACCCCCTCGGGCCAGCCACCGGACTCACCCCGGTCACGCTGACGGCGGCTGGGGAAAGCGACCCGATTCTCGGTGGGTGCCTCGGATCGGTTGCGGTGCAATGGAATAGCGACGTGGCCCTACGGTTGCCGCCAGATGCGACGGTCCTGGCCACGGCGCCCGACGGCACCCCGCAAGCGGTCCGCTTCACCCCCTGGGCGTATGGCGTGCAGTTCCATCCCGAGGTGACCCCCGAGCAGTTCGACTCGTGGTGGCTGGACAAGCCCTCCGCGACCGACCCCGAGCGTCGCGCGGGCTATCAGGAGGCATCTGCGGCCATCCATGCTGCCAGCGCAGACCTCCAGGAACACTGGCAGCCATTCGCGGACCGCTTCCTCGAGCTGGCGCGATCTGGGCGCCGCCCGGCCGCGCGCGCTAGCAGCGGCGAAAACTAGAACACCCGCCGAGTGACGACGGCCAGGTGGCGCGTCGTCGCGGCGGGTGCAGCGAACGGTTGGACTCAGTGGGTCCGGTGGGTGATGCGGTAGAGCAGTCCGCGCTTGGCGCTTGACACCTCACTGGTGTGGTGCCAGTCCTGGCGGACGGTGCGGAGTTCGGTCATCATGCGGGCGTAGTCACGGTCAATTGGGCGATCCATGTCTCTATGATGCCTCGTTCAACGATTTAGCACAAGCGAGAGTTACTGATGGTTAGTTAAGAAACACTGTATGATGTGCCGCATGCTCGACGCCGCCCGCTTGGCAACCTTTCGCTCCGTCGTCGCCACCGGATCGGTCCAGGCAGCGGCCGACCAATTGCGGGTGACCCCCTCAGCGGTGAGCCAACAAGTCGCGGCCTTGCAGCGCGAGACCGGGCTGACCCTGCTCGAGCGGGTGGGCCGGGGCGTGCGGCCCACGCCCGAGGGCATGACCCTGGCCATCGCCAGTGGCGATGCCCTGCGCAGCCTGAACCGATTGGGAGCCTTGGTCCGCGACTTGCGGGACGGCAAGACCGGGCATCTGGTCATCGGTCACTTCGCCTCGGTCGGCCAGGCCTGGATGCCCAGCATCGTGGCGCGCATGCGCAAGGAATTCCCCGACGTGATGATCGAACTGGTCCTCAACGACGTCCCCGGTGAGAGCCTGACCACCAAACCCGACATCGACGTGCGGATTGGATCCGAGGACGACACGGTCCCGACCGGGTTCGGCAAGAATGCGCTCCTCGAGGACCCGCTCGTGATGTGCGTGCACAAGCGGCACCCCCTGGCCCGGCGTGGCGGCCGGGTCGCGCTCGCCGACTTCGCCCAGGACGACTTCGTGGCCAACGACATGACCCATGGCCTTGTCGGCCGGATCCAGGCCCGCACCTTCGCGGCTGCCGGATTCTCCCCGCGCTATATCGTCCAGGCGTCCGATCACCGCATGGCCTTGGCGTTCGTCGATCGCGGTATCGGCGTCACCCTGCTCCCGCTGCTGGCCACCGCGGATCTGCCCAGCCACGTGCGCATCCTGCGGTTCGTCGATCCGGTTCCCCATCGGGAGATCTACACCTATGTGCGCAATGCCATCGCGAGTGCGCCGGCCACCCGTCGCGTGCTGGCGCTGCTCGATGAGCACGCGGTGGGACTGATCACCCCTACGTGAAGGTCAACTCTTCCGCGTCCCTCGTGTCCGGCGCGGGGGAGGGCGAAGCGGGCGCCGCCTGGACCGGCGGCGCCGGATCGCGCGGAATGGACAGGCAGACGAAGGCGGCCGCGATGCACAAGACCGCCGCCGTGGTCCACGCCGTGCGATAGCTACCGTCCACGGTCCGGACCCATCCGGCGTATGACGCCCCGAGCCCCGCGCCGATCATGTGCGCGGCAAACGTCCAACCAAAGACGATCCCCGAGTGGGAGAGTCCGAAGTGGCTGCGGCACAACGCAATCGTCGGCGGTACGGTCGCCACCCAGTCGAGGCCATAGAAGATGATGAAGACCCACATGCCGGGCTCCACCCCCGGAGCGAGCAAGGAGTGGATGGTGAACAAGGACAGGCCGCGCACACCGTAGTAGGCCAGAAGGAGCAGGCGGGGATCGACCCGGTCCGTGAGCCACCCCGAGGCGATGGTGCCGATGAGGTCAAAGATGCCGACGAGTGCCAGCAGCCCCGCGGCCGTTGTCGCTGGCATGCCATGGTCGTGCGCGGCGGGGATGAAGTGGGTCTGCACCAACCCATTGGTCGACCACCCGCAGACGAAAAAGGTGAGCATCAAAGCCCAGAAGGTCCACCGATGGCTAGCCGAGCGCAGCACGGACAGGGCGGCGCGCACCGGGGAGACCGTCGGCGGCGGCACGGCCTCGGCCTCGCTGGAGCCGGGCACCGCGCCATACGGTATGAGGCCGACGTCCTGGGGTCGATCGCGCACCAGGGCCCCCATGGCTAGCGCGGTCAGCAGGGCCAAGCCCGCGACGATCAGGGCGGCATACCGCCACCCCGCCCACTCGGATGTGGCGGCGATAGCGGGCAGGAAGAGGAGCTGACCGGTCGCGCTGGCGCCCGAGAAGACACCGGTGATCAGGCCGCGACGGGCTACGAACCACCGGTTGGCGACGATGGCCCCGAGCACGAGGGCGGTGGAGCCGGTGGCCGCGCCAATGACCAGACCCCACAGCACCCACAGGTGCCACGGACTGGTGATCGCGGTGGTCGCGGCCGAGGCGAGAGCAACGACGACCAGGGCGATGGTGACCACCCGCCGGGGACCATAGCGCTCGAGCAGGGCGGCGGCGAAGGGCGCGATGCAACCGAATAGGACCAGGTTGAGGCTGACCGCGCCGGCGGTGGTGGCCCGGGTCCAGCCGAACTCGCTCTCGATCGGTTCCATGAGGACGCCGGTTGCGGAGCGGAACGCCGAGGAGGCGACGAGCGCGCCGAGCGTGGCCGCGGCGACGAGCAACGCCCGACGGGCATACACCGGTGCCGGCGCGCTCGGACCTCTCATGGTGCGCCATCATGGCAGCACGCAATCAGGCCAGCACGTGGCCGTCGCCGGGCGGTCCAAATTGGCTGGTCGCCATGCGGCCTAGCGTGGTTGAGTGCCCGGATGACGGTGGACATCCGAGAAGTGCTCGAGGGTGCGGAGCCCGGGATTGATCGGGTGCTGCGCCGCGCCTTCGGCGCCCAGGACCCGGCGACGGGGGAGCAGATCGCGAACCTGTGGAATGAGGTGCGCGCCAGCGGCCACCTCCTGGCCGAGTTCGTTGCCGTGGCGGATGGCGCCATCGTGGGTCACGTGGGGGTCAGTCATTGCTGGCTGGACGCGCGCCGGGAACTGGTGGACGTGGCCGTGCTGAGCCCGTTGAGCACCGACCCGGATCACCAGGGCGCGGGGGTCGGTACCGCGCTCGTCGCGGCGGCCATCGCGTGGGCTGGGGCGGCCGGGCGCCCGGCTCTCTTCCTCGAAGGCAGCCCTGCGTTCTATGGGGCGCGCGGCTTCGAACGGGCCAGCGCGCGGGGCTTCGAGGCCCCGTCGCGACGGATTCCCGACCCGGCCTTCCAGGTCGTCACCTTCGCCAATCATGCCGCGTGGATGAGCGGGCGAGTGGTCTACCCGGAGGTGTGGTGGCGCCACGACAGCGTCGGGCTGCGCGACCCGGAACCCCCCGCCCCCTAGCCCGCGTTTCCCCCTGCTCGGGCCGAACTAACTTCTGCTAGCAGAGGTTAGTCACATCTGCATACTGTGCACGGTGCGCAGATGTGACTAGCCTCTGCTGGGACCTGTGGTTGAGTGCCGTATGACGCTCAGCCCCGCCCCACCCCTGTGCTCGCCCGAGGTGGCCGCCGAGTTCGCGGCCGAGGCCGATCGGCTCCTGGAGTTCACCCGGGGCAGCGCCGTGCCCGGCGGGTTCGGTTGGCTGGGAGATGACGGCCGGGTCGTCGATCGTGACCTGCAACTGTGGATCACCTGCCGGATGACCCATGTCTGCGCGTTGGGCGCGGCCCTCGGCAAGCCCGGGTTTCGAGAACTGGTCGAGCACGGCATCGCGGCCGTGGCAGAAAACTTCCACGACGACCAGCACGACGGCTGGTATGCCGCCCTGTCCCCCGACGGGAGCCGACCCACGGATCGGACCAAGGCGGCATACGCGCACTCGTTCGTGATCCTGGCCGGCTCGAGTGCCCGGGCGCTCGGGGTCCCGGGGGCCAGCGATGTGCTCGCCAACGCCCTCGCCATCCATGACCGGTACTTCTGGGACGAGGCCCAAGGGATGGCCCGCGAATCCTTCACCGCCGACTGGCGCACGCAGGAGGACTACCGCGGGATCAACGCCAATATGCACACCGTGGAGGCCTACCTCGCGGCGGGGGATGTCACCGGTGACGGGCTCTGGCATGAGCGGGCCGGGCGGATCGTCACGCGGGCCATCGACACCCTGGCCCGCGCCAACGGCTGGCGCATTCCGGAGCATTTCACCGCCGACTTCACCCCGCTGCCGGACTACAACCGGGAGGTGCCCGCGCACCCGTTCCGGCCGTATGGCGCGACGCCCGGGCATGCGCTCGAGTGGGCCCGGCTGACCCTGGCCACCGCCCGGACCCTCGGTGGTCCGCGCTGGCAGTGGGCGCTCCCGGCGGCGCGCTCGCTGGTCCACGGGGCGATCGCCGACGGGTGGGCACCCGATGGCCCCGACGGGTTCGTCTACACCACGGATTGGGACGGGAGCCCGGTGGTGCACGCCCGCATGCACTGGGTGCTCACGGAGGCCCTCGGGGCGGCCTGGGCGCTGCACCATGAGGACCCGGACCCCGAATGGCCGGCGCTCTTCGAGACCTGGTGGGCGTATGCGCGGCGCCACCTGCTGGATCAGCGCGAGGGCTCCTGGTATGCCGAACTCGACGCCGACAACCGGCCCGCTGCGGGGACCTGGGTCGGCAAGCCGGACACCTATCACAGCGTGCAGGCCATGCTGCTGCCTCGCCTGCCGTTGACGCCATCCTTTGCGAGCGCGTTGGTCGGTGCCACTGCCTAGCGATGCGGTGCATTCGGGCCACCGCCTAGCGACGCGCTTCCTGATGATGCACCCGCGCAGGCGGTCGCTCAAGGAGCTGGCAGTTGGGGAGCCGGCAGCTGGGGCGGGCAGTAGCCTGCCCGACATGATGATGAACGCGGTGGTGGGCGGGCTCCAGGCCGCGGTGCCGGCTTCGGTGTGGGACGACCTCTGGGTGATGCAGATTCCGCCCGCCGAGAAGGTGCTGCGCACGGTGGCGGTGTATGCCGCGATCCTGCTCATCGTGCGGCTGGCTGGGAAGCGGTTGCTGGCGCAGATGAACAGCCTGGACTTGGTCGTGGTCCTGCTGCTGAGCAATGTCGTTCAGAACGCCATCATCGGCGCCGACAACTCGCTCAGCGGCGGCGTCCTGGGCGCCATCGTCCTGGTCTCGCTCAATGCCGCGCTCGAACGCCTCACCCAGGTCTGGCCCGCGCTGGGCGTGCTTCTCGAGGGTCGCCCCACGACGGTGGTCAGGGACGGGCAGTTCATCGATGGCAGCCTTGATCGGCTCGGGGTCTCCCGGCGCGAGCTCGACGGCGCCCTGCGGCGGCAGGGAGCGGACAATATCGCCGAGGTGCGGCGCGCGGAATTCGACCCGGGCGGCTCGATCGTGGTCGATCTCGAGCCGCGCGAGCAGGGCTTGAGCCGGGGAGAGTTCCAGGACGCCATGGCGCGGTTGACCGCCCGGCTCGACGAGCTGGCTCCCCCCACGGCGAGTTAGTCCCGGGCCTCGGCCCCGAGGGAGGGCAGAGCAGGCTCAGCGCGACCCGGTGCCGCTGATCTGGCGTTCCAGCGCCCGCGCCTGGTCCTGATGTCCGCCGCCAATCTCGTAGCCGACGACGACGATCGCCGGTGCCAGGGCGATGACCACCAAACTGAGCGCCAACGGGGCATGTGCCGCGGCCAGGGCGACGGCGGCCGCGAGGGCCAGGACAGTCAGGGCCAGTTCGACATAGTGCAGCAACGAATCACCGCGGAACATGGAGCGCCAGACGGCGATCAGCACGATCAGGAATGTGGCGATCGGGAGCGCAACCGAGAACACCGCACCGGTCTGGGAGATCGTGACCCACGCGTAAGTCTCCGGGTCGTGATGGGCCTCCAGGTAGTAGGCCACGACATGCAGCCCGGCGCCCACTGCGGCAATGGCCCCGAACAAGATGATGTGCGAGTAGCCGAAGATGAAGGGGCGCTCGCGGCGGTGGTGGAGCAGTTCACCGAAGGGGACCGAGAAATAGATCCACCACAACCCGAAGGTGATG
This sequence comes from uncultured Nostocoides sp., assembly GCA_937858995.1. Lineage (GTDB taxonomy): Bacteria > Actinomycetota > Actinomycetes > Actinomycetales > Dermatophilaceae > Nostocoides_A. Next base: position 10,952 of record CALLZC010000094.1, on the reverse strand, counting down.
CCCACCGAGGCGACCACGAAGGCGGCGACGCTCAGGTCCCAGCCGCTGACCGCGGTCACCGCTTCGAGGCTGACGACCGATCCGACGACCCCTTCACCGAGGGTGATGATCGCCAGCAGTCCGTAGCGCTCGGCAATGTGATGCGCGTGCCAGGGCGTCCCCACGGTCCGGGTCTCGGCCAGATAGGGCCCCATCAACTCGATCACGATCAACACGCAAGCGCACGCGATGAAGACGGCGAGGGAGGTATCGGCCAGCGCCAAGACCACCCAGGCGACCTGCGCGATGAGGATCGTCACGGCATACCGCATGCAGGGCTCGCGGCGTTCGGGGCTCTGCCGGGCGGCGCGCAACCACTGGAAGAGCATGCCGACCCGCATGACGACATAACCCAAGACCATGATCCGGTTGTCGATATGCCCCCCGTGCTCCAGCGACGCGAACACCGAGGGTAGCCCGAGCGAGAAGATGACGACGCCGATCATCTGCAGCATCGTGAGCAGTCGGTAGGCCCAGTCGTCGGTGTCGAAGGCAGAGGCGAACCACGAGTAGTTGATCCAGGCCCAGCAAATGCCGAAGGTGGCGAACGAGAAGCCGACGATGCCCGCGACCTCGTGCCCAGCGGCCACCAGGTGAGCCATCTGGTTGCCGGCGGTGGCGAAGGCGACGACGAAGGTCAGGTCATAGAGCAGTTCCAGGGGGTTGCGGCGCGACCGGGCTCATGCGGGTCGCGGCCGCTCATCAAGCGCAGCCCATGGGCCGCTCGGGGAACGTTGGTTGTCATTCGCTTCTCTCGGGAGTCGGTGGGTATCTGCGAATTGTCCCGTATGCCGTCCCGCGCCGCGCGCGCCGCTCGCGCGCGCCACACTCAGTCGGTGCGCGCCGCACACTCAGTCGGTGGGTATGAGCAGTTCGGCGCGGATGCCCGCATGATCCGAGCGGGGCGCCGGGAAGGTCTCCACCTTCGTGGCCCGAACCCCGCCGCCGATCAGGATCTGATCGAGCGGGATGAGTCGCGGTAGGAGCGAATTGTCCGGATAGGTACGCAGCCAGCCGGCACCTGCCGCGTCGGCGGCCGAGCGCAGCGCTCCCCGCCGCAGGATGGCGCGGACGGTGACATGGTCGGGCGTGGAGTTCAGGTCCCCGGCGAGCACCAGGGGTCGGCCGGCGAAGGAGGCCGCGCTGTGGGCGATGACCTCCGCTTCGGCACGCCATACATCGGTGCCATAGAGCGGGTTCAGCGGGTGCACCGCGAGCAGGACGAACGGCTGTGCGCCTGCTGGGGTGACTTCCACTGCATACGATCGGAAGCGTGTCGGCAGTTGCGCGAGCTGGCGAATCGGGAAGCGCGAGAAGATGATCGAGCCGCTCACCCCGTCGGTGCCAGCCGCCCCGACGGTGTAGGGAAAGCGACTCGCCCAGCCGGCGCGGGCAACCTCCGCGGCCGTGACGCTCTCGTACTCGGTCAGGATCACGATGTCGGCGGTGCGCACCTGGGCAGTGAGCTCGGTGACGTCGCTGGCGCCGCCCAGAATGTTGATCGCGGCAAGATGGACCGGTTGGCCGGTGCTACCGCCGGCATCGGCGCGGTAGTACGGCGCGATCCAGCTGATCTGCACGGCCAGCCCGGCGACGGCGGCGAGGGCAACCCACCGGCGGTGCAGGCCGGCGGCCAATGCCACCGCCAGCAGCCAGGCACCCATGCCGAAGGGAATGAAGGCCGCCAGAAGGGCGAGCCCGGGGAGTTCTTGCGCGGGGGAGACCACGCGCAGAAAGACCGCCCCGGTGCCCGCCGCCAGGGACACGACGAGCAGCCCGTGCCCGAGCCGGCGCACGACGACGCGCCGGCGTGGTCTGCGCACGGTCGACTGGGTCACAGGCGCAGGATAGGTGGCTGGTCTGGGTTATAGGTGGCTGGTCTGGGTTCGGGGCCGGCAAAGTATGGCGTGGCCCGATCCGGCTCGTAAGGTGGCCGCATGTCCCCAGAAGTCACCTGCGAGATCGCCGACTCCGTCGCCTTCGTGCGGCTCAACCGCCCCGAGAAGTTGAATGCGCTGTCGCTGTCGATGCTGCGAGACCTGATCGGGATCGCCCATCGCCTGCGGCGGGATACCGCGGTGCGGGCGGTCGTCCTCTCGGGTGAGGGTGCGGCCTTCAGTGCCGGCATCGACACCAGCGTGCTCACCGGGGGTTTGAAGAGCTTCGGGGGAGCCTTCCTGCCGCGTCCCTGGCGGGGGTCGAATCTCTTCCAGGAGGCGTGCTGGGCGTGGCGCAAGATTCCGGCGCCCGTGCTCGCCGTGGTGCACGGGCACTGCTACGGCGCGGGCCTGCAACTGGCCCTCGGCGCCGACTTCCGCATCTCCACGCCCGACGCCCGCTGGTCGGTGATGGAGGCCAAGTGGGGCCTGATCCCGGATATGAGCGGTGTCCACGCCCTCAGTCAGCTCGTAGGTCTCGACGTGGCCAAGGAACTGACCATGACCGCCCGCACCATCACCGGGGAGCAGGCCCACCGACTTGGGCTGGTCACGCGGGTGGCCGCCGACCCGCATCTGGCCGCGGGCGAACTGATCGACGAGATCCTCACCCGCTCACCGGATTCCGTCGCGGCGACCAAGCGGATCTTCGAGGACACCTGGCCCGGCCGGACCCGGCATACCTTCGCTCGCGAACGCATCGAGCAGGCCCGGCTGCTCATGGCCACCAACACCAAGATTGTGCGAGCCGCCGGCGCGGCGCGAACCCTCCCCGAGTTCGCCGCGCGCCCGCGCTCGCGTCGATGACCGCTTCCCCGCTCCGGCGGGCCCGGGCTCGACCCGAGGTCCTGCCCGACTGGATCCTGCCCACGGTCTTCGCCCTCGTGGCTCTGGCGGTGTGGGAAGGCCCGGCCCGGCATCTGGAACCTTGGTCGGGCGTGGGACTGACCGATATCCCCACGTATGAGCGGTCGGCGGACGCGAGCGCCGCCGGGCAACTTCCCTATCGCGACATCACCCTCGAGTACCCGCCGGGCGCGGCGGCCATCTTCTACCTTGCTCGCTTCCTCCCCGGCGACACCTACACCGACAGCTTCCGGATGTTGATGCTCGGTGCGTGGATGCTGGCGACCGCCGGGGCCGTTGCCGCGGCGATCGCCTTGCGGTGCAGCCAGAATCGCCAGGTCGCCGTGGGAGCGATCATGGCGGCGACGCCGCTGTTGCTGGGTTCGTTGATCGGGACGCGGTATGACGCTGCGGTCACCGCCGCCTTCGCGTGGCTCCTCGTGGCTGCGGTCCGCCAGCGCTGGCGGTGGATGTGGGGCCTGCTCGTCCTGGCGATCCTGCTCAAACTGATGCCGGTGATCCTGGGTCCCTGCCTGGCAATCTGGCAGGCGCATCGGGTCGGCTGGCAGGCCACCTTGCGCTCGGTGGCGGGGGCGGCGGCCGCCCTGATCGCCCTGGTCGTCCCGGTGGCCATCGCGGCCCCGAGCGGATTGTGGGCCATGGTTGCCTATCATCTCGAGCGCCCAGCGCAGCTGGAGTCCTCCGCCAGTGCGGCCGTGCTCCTGTGGCACCTGATCACTGGTTTCCCGGTCAGTGTCGTCTCGAGCTTCGGTAGCCAGGGACCGGTCGGCCGCCTCCCCGAGGTGCTGGCCAGCCTTACGACGGTTGCCGCCTTCGTGCTCTTGCTCGTCATCGCGGGCAGCTATGCCTGGCGGGTGCGCCGGCCGGGTGCCGCCCAGACCCCGGGCTATCTCGTGGCCACCCTGGCCGGCTCGATCGTCGTCCTCGCGGTCGGCTCCAAGGTGCTCTCTCCGCAGTATCTGCTCTGGTTCGTCCCTGCGGTGTTGCTGTTGCCCGGGCGGTGGGGCCGGATCGCCCTGGTCCTGATGCCGGCGCTGATGCTGCTCACGCAGGGCTACTTTCCGGCGCGCTATTGGGATCTCGTCGCGCTGGCGCCGTATCCCATCGTGCTCCTGGTGGCTCGCGATCTGCTGCTCATCGTCCTTGCGGTTGCGTGCTGGCCGCGGGCACCACGACCCTAGGATCGCTCCCATGGACTTCCGCTCGGCATACGCTCATGGCTTCGCTCGGGTCGCGGCCTGCACCTTGCCCGTCGCGCTGGCCGAGCCCCACCGCAATGCCGAGACCACGTTGGAGCAGCTGCGGGTCTGCCATGAGGAGTCCGTTGCACTGGCCGTCTTCCCGGAACTCGGGATCAGCGGCTACTCCCTCGAGGATCTCTTCCTGCAGGACTACCTGCTCGATGCCGTGGAGTCCGCCATCGAGCACCTGGCCGCGGGCACGGGCGACCTGCTGCCAGTGGCGGTCGTCGGCGCGCCACTGCGCAAGGGGAACCGCATCTTCAACTGCGCCGTGGTGATCCACCGCGGCCAGATCCTCGGTGTAGCCCCCAAGAGCTACCTGCCGACCTATCGCGAGTTCTACGAGCGGCGTCACTTCGCGCCCGGCGACGACCAACGCGGTGCCACGATCCGTTTGGGGGGCAAGGATATTCCGTTCGGTCCCGATCTGATCTTCCGGGCCGGTGACGTCCGAGGCCTGAGCATTCACGTCGAGGTATGCGAGGACATGTGGGTGCCGATCCCGCCCAGCGCGGAGGCTGCCTTGGCGGGTGCCACGGTCCTGGTCAATATCTCGGGAAGCCCCATCACTATTGCGAAATCCCACGACCGCAAGCTGCTCTGTGAGTCCGCCTCGTCACGGTGCGTGGCGGCATACGTCTATTCCGCTGCGGGAGAGGGCGAGTCGACGACGGACTTGTCCTGGGACGGGCAGACGATGATCTATGAGATGGGGGCGCTGCTGGCGCAGACCGAGCGCTTCCCGACGGGTCCGCGGCGTTCGGTCGCCGATGTCGACCTCGACTGGCTACGCCAAGAGCGGGCCCGTCAAGGAACCTTCGACGACAACCGGCGCGCGTATGCGGATCGCACCGGCTACCGCACCGTGGACTTCGTCCTCGCCCCGCCCGCGGGTGACATTGGCTTGCGGCGCAAGGTCGATCGCTTTCCCTTCGTGCCCGATGACGAGGAGCAACTCGCGCTGGATTGCTATGAGGCGTACAACATCCAGGTCTCTGGCCTGGAGCAACGCTTGCGCGCGATCGGCCAACCCAAAATCGTCATCGGAGTCTCCGGCGGGTTGGACTCGACCCACGCCCTCATCGTGGCGGCCAAAGCCATGGACCGGCTCGGCCGATCACGACGCGACATCCTGGCCTACACGATGCCGGGCTTCGCGACCACCGAGCACACCAAGACCAACGCCACCCTGCTCTCCGAGGCGCTTGGAGTCAGCTTCGAGACCCTCGACATCCGCGCTGCTGCGCAGCAGATGCTGACCGACATGGATCACCCGTTCGGTCGCGGCGAGGAGGTGTATGACGTCACCTTCGAGAATGTGCAAGCCGGGCTGCGCACCGACTATCTCTTCCGGCTCGCCAATCACCACGGCGGCATCGTGCTCGGCACCGGCGATCTCTCGGAGTTGGCCCTGGGCTGGTGCACCTATGGCGTCGGGGACCAGATGTCGCACTATGCGGTCAATACCGGCGTCCCGAAGACGCTGATGCAGCACCTGATTCGCTGGGTGGTCACCTCGAGACAGTTCGACCACCGGGTCGGCGAGATCCTCACCTCGATTCTGGACACCGAGATCTCCCCCGAACTGGTGCCGAGCAAGGTGGGCGAAAAGCCGCAAAGCACCGAGGACTCGATCGGGCCCTACGCCCTGCAGGACTTCACCCTGTATCACGTGCTGCGCCGTGGCCATCTGCCGAGCAAGATCGCCTTCTTGGCAGCTCACGCCTGGACCGACGCCGAGCAGGGTGATTGGCCACCCAACTATCCCGACGCCAAGCGCCGCGGCTACGACCTCGCCACGATCCGCCGGTGGATGCAGGTCTTCGGGAAGCGCTACTTCGCCAACCAGTTCAAGCGCTCCGCGCTGCCGAATGGGCCGAAGGTCAGCGCTGGGGGATCCTTGTCGCCCCGCGGCGACTGGCGCGCACCCTCGGACGTCTCCTCGCGTGCCTGGCTCGCCGAACTGGATCGGGTCCCGTCCGCCTGAGCAGTTGCTCCGCGACGCTCCGGAAACTGCGCGACGCTCCGGAAACTGCGCGACGCTCCGGAAATATCGTGTGTTTCGCGAAACTTTTGGAGTCTCGCGCACTTTCCGGAGTCTCGCGAACGTTCCGGGGCGTGTCGAAGGGCGGGCTGCGACCCGGTGGGCAGGGTGTATCGGTGGGCAGCGTCAGTCGGTGGGCAGCGTCAGTCGGTGCGCGCGTGGAGCCACGGCCGCTGCAGCTCGAAATGCCGGCCGCTCATCTCGGTCGGTGTGATGGCGACGACGACCAGCTTGGTGGTCGCGACCCACGGGCGCAGGGGCAGGGTGTCGGCGCGGTCGGCGTCCGGCCCTTCGAGCGTTTCGGCGACACCACGCAGCACCACGCTGGTCGCCGCGTCGTCGGTGAACTGATCGACCTCGAAGGCGACGTCCTGGTTCATCGTCACGCCGAGGAGCTTGTTTCCCTCAGCGGTCCGGAAGATCAACCGGCCGTTGTCCGCGACATAGTTGACCGGGGCGATGTGTACCTCACCCGCGAGATGGAAGGCCAGCCGGCCGAACTCGTGGTTGCCGAGAAACTCCCAGCACTGCTCATCGCTCAGGTCGTGGACAGGACTTTCGTTGAGCATGGAGAACTCCCTTCGCTCAGGTGCCGATCCGGCGCGGATCTGCGACGTCAATAGCAACGCTAGTCCTCTTCGCTCGTGACTGGGCGGTCGCGGTGCGCGCGCCCCACCACGCGCCCCGCTCGTGCCTATCCCGCGCCCATCCGGTGCCCTATCTCGCACCAACCCTGGCGCCAACCCTGGCGCCTACCCTGGCCCGGCCATCACCAGATCGGTGCCCCGCAAGGTGACCCGGAAGCCGTCCGGCTGGACCTCGATGCCCGTCAGCGTGAGCCCTTCCGGCAGGCCGGTGATGCTCTGCCGGATCGAGACCAGATCGCGCGCGGCCCCACTGAGCGCGTCATTGACGATGCCCGGCAACCCCACGTCGACACTCACCGGCTGGATGCGCAGGTCTCCCTTGTCAACGCTCACCTGCCCGCTGGCCCGGATCGTCAGCTCGATTCCCAAGATCTCCGCGCTCCGCCGCACCCCGGCCAGGCCTCCGCCCGCGTCATACAGGCGAACCCCCGCCCCGATCTGGGCGGCAGCGACCTCGAAGGGCAGGGTCGCCACCAGGCGAACTGACCCGACGCGAACCCCCGCGCTGGTGACCCGGACGTCGGTACCGGTGGCGCGCACCTGCCGCAGGGGCGTCTGCGCCGTGACGAGGCTGCTTGCGCTCAGGTCGACATCACCCAACCAGGTCTCGTCCGGTGCCAGATCGGTGGGCGGTGCGCTCGGGCGCACACCGGGCCCCAAGGGCACCTCACGTGGCGTGCTCGTCCCCGGCTCGCGCAGGACACCGAAGAGCACCACGAAGCTCGCGACGACGAGCAGGAGCATCGTCAGCATGCCGGCGAGGAAGCGTTTCACGCGTATGCCGTCAGCCCGGGTCTCCGGTGACCCGCTCGCTGTCGAGGGTGAAGCCCTGCTCGCGAAGCCGTTGCGCGAGAACATCACCCATCGCCACCGCGGGGGTCAAGACGCCGGCCCGATCAGGCAGAACGTCCAGGGCTAGACATAGGCCAGCCTGACCCAGCATGATCGCCGTGCCCGAGTAGCCGGGGTCCGCATTGGCCGCCACTGTCGTGCGATACCGCGCGCCCGTGCTGGTCGTGGTCTCGATCTCCATGCGGAAGCTGCCCCGCCTCTGGTCCTCCTCACTGGGGCCCTCACCGGGCTTGGGCAGAACCCGGTCCAGGAGCGCGCGGGTGGGGGCCAACTGCATACCGCCCGCAACACCGAGGAGGCCCGCCGTCGCTGCGGTGGCGACGGCGGGGGCCTTCGCGGAGGTCCCGAAGTCCATGACCTCCTGATAGCGGAACCCGCGGCCATAGGCGTAGTCGAGCAGGGCATTGCTGCGCCGCACGATGCGGGTATTGAACGCCGCCATCACGAACGGCCCGGTCCAGTGTCCATCGGCCGAGCGGCGCACCGGGAGGTTGCGGACCAAGCCCTTGGCCACATCGAGGGGGGACTTCGCCTTGGGCTTGCGCTGCGCACGCGCCGGTTCTTTGCCCCGGTCCGGGCTGAGCCCATAGGGGTCCGCAACGATCGTGCGGTCGGCAGCGCTGGCGCGCATCTCGATCGCCTGGGTGCGCATCGAATCGATCGTGCCGCCGCTGAAGCCGCCGCGCAGGCGCCGGACATACAAGACGGTATGGCCGAGTTCGCCGGCGCCGTCGGCCCGGGCTCGCTGCGCCGTCAGCAGGACGCCGAGGTCGGAGGGGATCGAGTCGAAACCGCAGGCGTGCACGATCTTCGCCCCGGATCGCAGAGCCTCCTCGTGAAAGGCATCGGCGCTGCGACGCACGAAGAGCACCTCGCCGGTCAGGTCCGCGTAGTGGGTGCCCGCGGCGGCGCAGGCGGCGACGAGCGGCATACCGAACTTGGCATAGGGGCCGACGGTGGTGACGACCACCTTCGTGGCCGCCGCCAGCTCGGCCAGGCGGTCGGTGTCGGCCGCATCCGCCACGAGGAGATCCCACGACTGCGCACGCGCTCCCAGACTGGAGCGGACTGTCTCGAGTTTGGCGCTGCTGCGGCCGGCCAGCGCGATCCGCACGCCCGGGGGAGCATGCTCCGCCAGATGCTGTGCGGTGAGTTGGCCGACGAACCCGGTTGCGCCGAAAAGGAGAAGGTCATACGTGCGCTCACCATGGCTCATGTGAGGCAGTCTAGATTCCGTGCCACGCCTCGACGTCGTCCCCGGAGCCCGGACGCCCCGCCTCCTGGCCATCGTCCAAGCGGGCGGCAAAGGCTCGCGTATGGACGTCCTGACCCGCGAGCGCGCCAAGCCGGCCCTGCCGTTCGCCGGCAGTTATCAGCTCATCGATTTCGCGCTGTCCAATCTCGCGCATAGCCGGATACCCGACGTCTGGGTCTCCGTGCAATACCAGGCGGGCTCACTCGATCGACACCTCGCCCAAGGCCGGCCGTGGGATTTGGATCGCACGCGCGGTGGCTACCGCAGGCTCGTCCCGGAGCAGGGCGACTCCTCCTCGGTCGAGGGCTTCAGCAGCGGCAATGCGGACAACCTGATGCGGTTGGCGGACGATATTGCGGCCCTCGCGCCGGACATCGTCATCGTTTCCAGCGCGGATCACGTCTTCCGCCTCGATCTGCGCGAGGTCATCGAGCAGCACCTGCGCAGGGGCGCCGAGGCAACTCTGGTCACCACGACGGTGCCCCTGGCCCAGGCCAAGCACAAGGCCGTCGTCACAGTGGGCCGAGGTCAGCGGGTCACCGCTGTGGACTACAAGCCCAAGGTCGCGCGGAGCGGGGTGATCGCGAGCGAGGTCTTCGTCTACGACGCACCCGTGCTGCTCGCTGAACTCGATGCACTGCGCCGGGAGCGCGCCGCGGTGGACCCGGGTCTGAGTGATGGTCTGGGTGACTTCGGCGAGCATCTCGTGCCCCGAATCATCGCCCGCGGCCGGACCTATGCCTTTGCGCTGCAAGGCTATTGGATGGATCTAGGTCGCCCGTCGGCCTACCTCTCGGCGCACCGTGACCTGTTGCGGGGCAAGGTCGATGTCTTTGACGACCCGGAGTGGCCCATCTTGACGAGGTTTCCCGAACTGCCGCCCGCCCGGGTGGATCGAGACGGGCGCGTCGATGACGCCCTACTGTCCCCTGGGGTCGTGGTCTCAGGCACTGTCCGGGGCAGCGTGGTTGGACCAGGTTGCCTCATCGAATCCGGTGCCACCGTGGAGGACTCGGTCCTGATGGATGGCGTGCGTGTCGAGGCCGGCGCTGTGGTGCGGGGCGCCCTTCTCGATGACCGGGTCGTGGTCGAGCGTGATGCCGTGGTCGGTGAGATCCCCTCTCGCTGGCCGGCAGCGGACTCGGCCATCACCTTGTGCGGCGCCGATGCCCGGGTCAGGCGCGCGACGGTGCTGCCGCCCGGCGCCCGTTTGGAGCCCGGCGGCTCCACCTGAGCACGCGCAGCGGACCGATGACCGCTCAGCGCACCCGCGGCAACCGCAGGCCGCCAGCCTGCGTCAACCACCCCGACTGCGGTTGGATGGACCTTGGGCACGAGCCCGCACCACACAGTGAGCAGACCACGAGTGATCCAGCGCACGGGTGAACCAGACAACCTTGATCGAGCTTTACCTTTGTGAGCGTCATTTGCTCTATGACCGTGCCTGCAAATCGGCTTTGCTGAAATTGCGACCGGGCGCCATCGACGGCAGGCCAGCCTGGCAGCCGCAACTGATCAAGCTTGAAGGACCGCGCTTGAGCGCGGGCGCATGGTTCGCCCCGCGGCTGTTGGTGTTTTCGATGAGTGTGGTCCAGGCCGGGGTTACGGCCGATTTTGACAACATTCAATTGATCAGCCCCGACGGGTCTCCGGCATTGATCAATGGCGACTTCTCGCGCGGTCTGGCGCACTGGTTTCCTGCCGCTCGGTCATACTATTTGCCCTGGCATTTGGACAACCTGTATCTGGAGGTCCTGGTTGAGCGGGGCGCATTCGGCCTTCTGCTGTTCTTGCTGCCCCTGACCTACGCTGGGTGGCGCCTGATCTTCGGGCGCGCCAGAAAAGAGCCGTTTTCGGCAATCTTGTGCAACAAGGTCACATCCGCGCCCGATTCAATCAGCACCTGGGTGGACAAAACGACTTCCTTGCCCGCGTCCTGGAGGTTCCGGGCGATGTCCAGCCAGTCATTTAGACGCACCTCGTGCCGGCGCGAACACACGGCCTCGCCCAGATAGACGATGTCGACCGGTGACTCAGCCACGGACTGTCTCTTATACACATCTGACGCTG
>CALLZC010000093.1 GCA_937858995.1 uncultured Nostocoides sp. | reverse complement strand
CGGCAGCGTCAGATGTGTATAAGAGACAGGCAACGGCCCGCGCCCCAACCATTTGGGCAGGTGCTCGGCCCGCGCGGCGTTGACCAGGGCCAGTATCTGCTGTTCCAACGGCCCGACCACCGTCTCGCCGGCCGGCTCGAAGGCGGCCACGTCGTCGGCGGTGATCTGGATGCCGTGGCGGCGCTCGGCCGACGGCGGCGCGGCGTCGGGGATGTCGGCCAGGCCAATGGTCAGCACCGGCGGGGCGGTGACGCGGCCATCGGTCGCGGCGATGTCCTCAGCGGTCAGGCGCAGCCGGTCGGGTTCACTCATCAGTCGTTTTCCAGAGGAGCGATCCGCAGATTGGGCAGATTTCCAGAATGTGCTCTGAGAAATCTGCCCAATCTGCTAAATCTGCGGATCGCCCCTTCTTAGGCCTTCAGCGTCCGGTAGAACGGCAAGTCAAAGTGCGTGCGGTCGGCGTTGACGGTGATCGACTTGCGCTCCACCTCGCCGCCAAAGTCGCGCGGCCAAGTCACATCCACGTCGTAGGTCAGCCCCACCTCGGCCTGCACCGGCAACTCGCACAGGAATTCGCCGGCCTGGTTAGTCGTGCCGGCCACGGTGCGGCGGATGGCCCGCGAGCTGACGCGCACTTGTAGGCCATAGAGGCCCGCCCCGCCGGGGTGCTCCTGAACGAGGATGCGCAACTTGGTGGTCGTCATCGGCTCGCGGCCGCGACGCATCTTCTTGCGCGCCGCCGTCGTGGCTGCGGCCGTGTTGGCCGTGGCCGTGGCGTTGGGCAGCACGACGTGGGCCGGCTGGCGCGGAGCCGCAGGCGGGGTGGCCGGGCGTGGTGGCTCCAACTGCGAGGCGTCGATGCGCAACGGCGGCTGCACTTGCGGCGCGGCCGGCAGAGCCGGCGGGGCCAGATCGGCGTCGCTGATGCTCAATCGCTCCGCCGGTGCGGGCGGCGGAGTGGCGTGTTCCGTCTCAGCGGGGTTCACCTGGACGCCAGGCGTGTATTCGGGGTAGCGCACCGGCACCGGCGGGCGGATCACGGCGAGTGACGTGCTCGACGTGGCCGCTGCCGAGCTGGTGCGGCGCCGGTTCGGCCTCACCGCGGACGACCTGGAGCGAATCGCCACCTGGGTGGACCAGGCTGCCATCAGGTGGGGACTGGACGGGGAGCACCGGGCCCATTTTGCGCTGGCTGACGAGCTCGCCAACACCTGGCGGTTCGGGCTGGATCGGCTCCTCGTCGGAGTCACCCGCGCGGCGCAGGACGACCGCTCGTATGCCTGGAGCCTGCCGATCGACGACGTCGACAGCGGGTCCATCGACCTCGTGGGCACCGTGGTCGAACTCGTCGATCGCCTCGCGGCCTTTCGTGAGGCGATCGAGGTGGCCAGCACCGTGTCGGACTGGGTCAGCGCGCTCGGCGCGGCCCTGCGCACCCTGACCGAGATTCCCCTGACCGATGCCTGGCAGCGCGCGGAGCTGGATCGGGAACTCGCCACGGTGCTGGATCGCTCCGGTGGTGACCTTCGGCTCTCGCATAGCGATCTACGCAGCCTGATGGCGCACCGACTGGGTGGGCGACCCACGCGGGCCAACTTCCGCACCGGGAGTCTGACGGTGTGCACGATGGTGCCCATGCGCTCGGTGCCGCACCGGGTGATTGCCCTGCTAGGCCTAGACGATGGCGTTTTCCCGCGCAGCGGCAACCCGGACGGTGACGACGTCCTGGCCCGACGTCCGATGACCGGTGAACGGGACGCCCGCAGCGAGGATCGCCAACTGCTTCTCGATGCCATCCTGGCGGCCCAAGAAACGCTGATCATCACCTACACCGGTTTCGACCCGCGCACCGGTGCGAGCCGCCCGCCGGCGGTTCCGCTCGGCGAGCTCATCGACGCGGCCCGCGGCACTGCCGCTCTGGAGCCGCCGACGGATGGGCACCTCATACCTCCGACCCGTCGCCACCCGCTGCAGTCCTTCGATGTGGCCAACTTGCGAGGCGGCGAACCCACCCCGCCGTTCAGCTTCGACCCGCACGCGCTGCCCGCGGCGCGCGTCCTGCGGGCCACTCTCAGCGCGCAACCGGCGCCTAAAGCGGGAGCGGCGCTGTCCGTGGAAGCGGCGCCCGACGCGAGGGCCGGGGCGGCGGAACCGGCGCCAGCGGCCCGGGAGCGCGGCGGACGCTTCCCTCGGGCCGGGCTCGCCCTGCCCGCACTGTTGCCCGAGCGGGACGGCCGGGATGTGAGCATCGAGGACCTCCAGAGCTTCTATGCCAACCCCACCCGAGCCTTCCTACGGGATCGCCTCGATGTCTCCTCGCCGCTGGAGTACGCACCGCGGCCCGACGGCATACCCATCGCCCTCGACGGACTGGCAACCTGGCAGATCGGCGAACGCCTGCTGCGCCAGCGGCTCGCTGGCGCACCGATTGCGGCGATCGAACGGGCCGAGCGGCAGCGCGGCGAACTACCGCCCGCGGCCCTCGGCTCGCTGGTGCTCCGTGAGGTCGGCCCGCGGGCCGAGGCGATCGCCACATCGGCCCAACGACTCCTGCCAGAGGTCTTTGCCGGGCCGGCCCGCTCCGTCGACATCGACGTGCCCCTGGGCGGGGGGCGCCGTCTGACCGGGACCGTCGACCGAGTACGCGGGCAGGCCTTCGCCTCGACGACCTACTCTTCCCTATCCGGGCGCCACCGACTCGAGGCCTGGATCGCCCTGCTGGCCCTGACGGTCGGCACCCCGACAAGGGCGGGTCCGTGGACGGCGCACGCCCTGGGCCGGTATGGACGCTCGGCCACGGCCATGTCGCTCGGCTCGATCGACGTGGCCGCGGCCCGTACCTTCCTCACCGATCTCATCGAGCTGCGAGACCTCGGGCTGCGCCTGCCACTGGCCTTCGCCCCGAAGTCGTCCTACGAGTACGCCAAGGTGATGGTGGCGACGCGGGGCCGTCGGGAGGGCTTGGCACTGGCGCAGGCCCGCAAGACGTGGGAGCACCATCACGACAACGGCGACCCGTCCGTGGCGTTGCTCTATGGCCCCACACCGCGCCTGGACATCTGGCTCGGCCCGCCGAGCCCGGGCGAGGTGTGCGACCTCGTGGATACCGACCAGGCACCACCCTCACGGTTCGGGCACACCGCGTTGCGGGTGTGGCGTCCGGTGCTGATGGCCGAGAGTGTGCGATGACCGGCATACGCTCCGCGCCGAGCACCCCGCGCATCTTTGATATTGCCGGCCCGCTCCCGCGCGGGACGACGGTCCTCGAAGCTTCCGCGGGGACCGGCAAGACCTGGGCGATTGCCGCGCTCGTCGCGCGTTATGTTGCCGAGGGGGTGCCCCTCGAACGCTTGTTGGTCGTCACCTTCGGGCGCGCCGCCACGGAGGAATTGCGTGAGCGGGTGCGCGAACGGCTGACCCGCACCGAACGGGTTCTGCGGGCTGCCCTTGACAGGGGCGCCGGCGATGAGCAGGCCCTCGATGACCTGGCACTCGATGACCTGAACCTCGATGACCTGAACCTCGATGATCTAGACCGGATCGTGATCGGCAGTCCCGCCGAGCCCCATTGGGCCGAGCAGTTGAGGGAGCGGCATCGCCGCATCCGCGACGCACTGGGCGCCTTTGACGACGCGACGATCAACACCATTCACCAGTTCTGTCAGTCCGTCTTGCGCAGTCTCGGCGTGGCTGGAGACACCGATCCCGGCACCACTCTGATCGAGGACCTCAGCGACCTGGTCCACGAGGTGGCCGATGACCTCTACCTCGCCCGATATCGCCACGCTCCCGCCACCCCATTCCCGCATCGCGTGGCGCGTCGGATCGCGTCGGCGGTCACCGAAGACTCCGCCGCCCGGATCGGTCCGCCGGGCGCCCATCCCGACAGCGCCGATGGCGAGCGCGTTGCCTATGCGGAGGCCGTGCGCGCAGAGCTCGACGTCCGCAAACGGAGACTGGGGCTCTTGTCCTATGACGACCTCCTGCGCGACCTCGCCAACGCCCTGGAGTCACCGGACGCGCCCGCGCGGGAGCGGATGCGCGCCCGGTGGTCGGTGGTCCTGGTCGATGAGTTCCAGGACACCGACCCCGTGCAGTGGCAGGTCTTCGAGCGCGCCTTCCACGGACACGCCACCCTGGTGCTCATCGGCGATCCCAAACAGGCCATCTACAACTTCCGCGGCGGAGACATCAACACCTACCTGCGGGCTCGCGGACTTGCCGACCAGCAGCAGACCCTCGCAACCAACCGGCGCACCGACGCCCCGCTGGTGGCCGCACTCTCCGCGGGACTCGAGGGCTTGGCCCTAGGCGACCCCGCAGTGGTTGTGCACCGCGTCGACGCCAGCCAGGCCGCCAGCCGTCTGGCCAATCTGCCGGTCCCGCATCCGTGGCGGCTGCGGGTGGCCACGGGCGCCCAGCTCGGGGTCGATCCGGATCGGCTTCCCCGGGTCGGCGAAACGCGCCCCGCGATCGCCCGGGATTGCGCCACCGACATCGCTGCGGTTCTGGCCAGTGGTGCCACCTTCGCCGGCCGCGCGGTGCACCCCGGAGATATTGCCGTCCTCAGCGCCACCGGCAAGCAATTGCGGATGGTGCGCGACGCCCTGCTCAGCCTGGGGATCCCAGCCGTCCTCGCGGGCGACGAGAGTGTCTTCGCCGCTCCCGCGGCCCGTTGGTGGCTGATGCTCCTGGAGGCCATGGAGCAGCCCAATCGTTCCCGGCGGGTTCGCACGGCGGCACTGACACCCTTCATCGGCCAGGGCATCCTCGAACTCGATGCCGGTGGGGAGTCGCTGACGGACGCGATCGCCACCACGGTGCGGCGGTGGGCCGAGCTCTTCGCGCTGCGTGGCATCCCCGCGGTTGCCGCCGCCGCGCAGGCGGCTGGATTGCACGAGCGCCTCCTCGCCGAGCCCGGGGGCGAGCGCTCGGTGACCGACGTGCAACACCTCGCTGAGTTGCTGCACGAGGCGGCCCTGCGCGAGCGGCTCGGCTTGAATGCCCTGACGACCTGGCTGCGCGAACAACTCTCCGACGATGCCGCCCGCCCATCGGCGCAACGCAGCCGGCGCCTCGAAAGCGACGCCGCTGCAGTGCAGTTGGCCACGATTCACGCCAGCAAGGGCTTGCAGTTCCCGATCGTCTATGCACCCTTCCTCGCGGATCGCTTCGACCCGACCACCGGGTCGGTTGAGCGGGACGGATCGCGCAGCACCTTCCTGCGCTACCACGACGAACGCGGTCAACGCGTCATCGATGTGCGCGACGAGCCGGACGTGGATGTGCTCGCCCAGGCCCGTGTCGAGGATGACGGCGAGAGCCTGCGGCTGCTGTATGTCGCCCTCACACGCGCCCAAAGCCAACTAGTCACCTGGTGGGCACCGAGCACCAATGCCGCGAGCGCCCCGCTGCACCGGGCGCTCCTGGGCCGTTCCCCGGGAGGCATCGGAACACCGGAAGCCACGGTCCGGGTGCCCAGCAAGCGGGTTGTCGTGGACCGCCTCGATGCATGGCGTCTGGCGGGCGGGCCGCAGCCCGAGTGGATGGACGCCACCGCCGTCGCGCTCCCCACGCCCGCCGAGACCCCCGGCCCACCCCTGGCGATCCGCTCCTTCGCGCGGGAGGTGGACCTGCAGTGGCGGCGCACCTCATACAGCGCCCTGACCAAAGGCGCCGAAGGCGCCGGCCACCCGGGGGCACCGGCCTTCGAGCCCGAACATTTGGGGACCGACGACGAGGTGCCCGGCACGCAGGTAGTCCCGCCAGCGGGGCTGGGCGACGGCGGTGACGCACCGGATGTGCCGTCACCAATGGCGGAGCTTCCGGTGGGCGCAACCTTCGGCTCCCTGGTGCATGCGGTGCTCGAGGAGGCCGACCCCCAAGCCCCCGACCTGCATGCGGAACTGACCCGGCATATCACCGAACAACTTCTCACCTGGCCGGTGAGCCTTTCCCCATCGGTGCTCGCCACCGCACTGGAGGCGGTCTGCCACAGCCCCCTGGGTCCGCTGGCGCCCGGTCAGACGTTGGCCACCATCGGCCGGGCCAACCGATTGTGCGAGATGGACTTCGAGCTACCCCTGGCCGGCGGCGACCAGGGACCCACCGGATCACAGCCCCGACTCGCCGACCTGGCCCCCCTGCTCCGGGAACACCTGCCGGCAGGCGATCCGCTGCTCGACTACGCCGCCGCCTTGGAGGATCCGGAACTCGGCGGCCAACTGCTGCGCGGCTACCTCACCGGTTCGGTCGATGTCGTGTTGCGCGTGGACGCTCGCTATCTGGTGGTCGACTACAAGACCAACTGGCTGGGCCCTCCCGATATCGCGCTCACGGCCGCGAACTACCGTCCCGAAGCACTCGTGGCCGCAATGCAACACTCCTCCTACCCCTTGCAGGCGTTGCTGTATGCCGTGGTCCTGCACCGATTCCTGCGCTGGCGGTTGCCGGGCTATGACCCGGCGCAGCACTTCGGCGGTGTGCTCTACCTCTATGTGCGCGGCATGTGCGGACCGCAAACCCCCCTCGTCGATGGGCAACCCGCCGGAGTCTTTTCCTGGCAGCCGCCCGTTGCGCTGGTCGAGTCGCTTTCGGCGCTGCTCGACGGACACCCCCGAGAGCCCCGAGCGATCGGCGGGACGCCATGACCGGCGCCGGTCTGCCGG
>CALLZC010000092.1 GCA_937858995.1 uncultured Nostocoides sp. | reverse complement strand
ATCACATTCGGTGCCCCCGGCAGGATTCGAACCTGCGCCCCCGCCTCCGGAGGGCGGTGCTCTATCCCCTGAGCTACGGGGGCTGACGAGCTTGCGCCATCAGCCTGATGGGTCTGGGCGGCTCGGAAGTCGCGCCTGCAGGAGGGTACCAGCCTAAGCTGCCCGGCATGGAACCGGCGCTCGCGGAGGACCTCCTCGGGTACCTGGCCCAGCGGATCGCGACCCTCGCCGGCGACGCAGTAGCGGTGTCGTTGCGCCGCGCGAGTGCTGGCGCGCGCGAGTGGCGCAGCGCGCAACCCGCCCGCGAGGGCTCCGACCCACAACAGCTCCGGTATGCCGTGGAAACAGACCGCGCGATTGCTCACCTCCTCGACGACGCCCGGCTCGAAGGGGCGACCCTCGTCGTGAGACTGACCCCACTGGCGGTGGTCAACGGACTCCATGGGCTCGCGAGTCGTCAACTCGACTCCGCTACAAGCAATTCCGCAGGGTCAACCACAACCCGGCACACCCTGGACGATCCCGTGTTCCGCCTGCAGCTGGCCTACTCCAGGGCCCGACGTGATGCCGAAGGGCCGCGCTGGGAGGAGGCGGACGGCATACCTGGCAGCGCTGTGGACGAGGCGGGAGCGATGGTCGACCTCGTCGCCGCGCTCCTGGAATCACCGCGCCGGATGGCCGACCCCACCACCAGACCGGAGCAAGCCGCGGCTGCGCTGGGAGCCGTCGCCACGGCATACCTGGCCTGGGAGGGTGAGTTGCCACCGCACCTACCCGTCGTGGCGCCACCAGTGCCAGCGCTGACACCCAGGCTGCTCGCGAGCGCGGCCGCCGGTGTCTTGGAGCGTGGAATGTCCGGCCTGGGCATTGTGGCGCGCGAAAGGATATGAACCATGCGCGCACACGAGGCCGGGGCTCTGCATGCCGAGGGCTACGGGGCGGCGCCCCAGTGGTTGCCCTATCCCGACGAGGTCATGGCGCTGCTGCCGCAGTTGTGGTCCGACGGGGTGACCCGTGACGGCGACGGAGCGCTCGCCGTGGCGGGGGTGTCGGCGACCGAGCTGGCGCGCGATTTCGGCACCCCGGCTTATGTCATGGACGAGGACGACTTCCGGCGGCGAGCGCGGGCCTTCCGCGACGAGTTCACCGCGCCCTTCGAGCGCACCCTGGCCGGGGCCGACGTCTACTACGCGGGCAAGGCGTTCCTGTGCTCGGCTGTCGCCGCGTGGGTGATGCAGGAGGGGCTCTGCCTCGACGTGTGCTCGCTCGGTGAGCTGTCGGTCGCAATGCGAGTCGGCTTCCCCGGCAACAAGATCGGGATGCACGGCAACAACAAGAGCGCCGAGGAGATCCGCGCCGGGCTGACCTATGGGGTCGGGCGGATCGTCGTCGACTCCTTCCACGAGATCGAACGAGTTGCGGCCATTGCCGCTGAGCTCGACGTCGTCGCCCCGGTGATGGTCCGCGTCACCGTGGGGGTGGAGGCGCACACCCACGAGTTCATCGCGACCGCCCACGAGGACCAGAAGTTCGGTTTCAGCCTTGCCGGCGGGCAGGCCGAGGCGGCCGTGCTCGCCGTGCTCGCGCAGGACCGGCTCCACCTGCTCGGACTGCACAGCCACATCGGTAGCCAGATCTTCGACGTCAGCGGGTTCGAGATTGCGGCGCGGCGGCTGGTCGAACTGCACGTCAAGGTCGCGACCGAGCGCGGCTACCTCATGCCGGAGATGGACCTCGGCGGTGGCTATGGCATGTCCTACACGAGTCAGCACACCCCGATGACGCCTGCTGAGCTCGGTGACCAGCTCGCCGGGGTGGTGCGCCGCGAGCTCAAGCCGCTGGCCGACGCGGTGCCCGGCGCGCGGGTGCCACGCATCTCGATCGAGCCGGGCCGGTCGATCGTCGGCCCGAGCACCTTCACGCTCTACACCGTCGGCACCGTCAAGGACGTGCAAGTCAACGACCGCGCTCAGCGGCTCTATGTCGCCGTCGACGGCGGGATGAGTGACAACGTCCGCACCGCGCTCTACGACGCCGACTACTCCTGCACCCTGGCCAACCGGGCCAGCGACGCTGCGCCTCGCGTCGCCCGGGTCGTCGGCAAGCACTGCGAGAGCGGCGACATCGTCGTCATGGACGAATACCT
Organism: uncultured Nostocoides sp.; assembly: GCA_937858995.1. GTDB lineage: Bacteria > Actinomycetota > Actinomycetes > Actinomycetales > Dermatophilaceae > Nostocoides_A. Next base: position 2,206 of record CALLZC010000092.1, on the reverse strand, counting down.
GCCGGCCGACATCACCCCCGGTGACCTCGTCGCGGTCCCGGGCACGGGTGCCTACTGCCGGGCGCTGTCCAGCCAGTACAACCACACTCCCCGCCCGCCGGTCATTGCCGTCAAGGACGGCCAGGCCCGGGTCATCGTGCGCCGAGAAACCGTCGAGGACCTCTTGGCGCTGGACGTCTGGTGATCGGGGATGATGGTGCACCGTGACTAAGGAACAGAGCGCCCCGGGGGGCGAACCATTGCGGGTGGCGCTGCTCGGCTGCGGGGTGGTCGGCTCGGCGGTGGCCCGCCTGCTGACCGAGCATGCCGCCGACCTCACCGCCCGTGTCGGGCGGCCCCTTCAGTTGGTCGGCATCGGCGTGCGCCGGGCCGGTCGCACCCGTCCCGAGGCCGGCGTCGACCCCACGCTGTTCACCACCGACTCGACCGAACTGGTCACCCGCGCCGACATCGTCGTCGAGGTCATCGGGGGCATCGAGCCGGCTCGGTCGCTCATCTTGCGCGCCATGGAGCACGGCGCGTCGGTCGTCACCGCCAACAAGGCCCTGCTCGCCGAGGACGGCCCTACCTTGTATGCCGCCGCCCGCGATCACGGAGTCGACCTCTACTACGAGGCCGCGGTCGCCGGGGCGATCCCGCTGCTACGCCCGCTGCGTGAGTCCCTGGCCGGCGACAGCGTCCGCAAGGTCATCGGGATCGTCAACGGCACGACCAACTATGTGCTGGACAAGATGGACTCGACCGGCGCGGGCTTTGCCGAAGCGGTGAGCCAGGCTCAGGCGCTCGGGTATGCCGAGGCCGACCCGACCGCCGACGTCGAGGGGTTCGACGCCGCCGCCAAGGCCGCCATCCTCGCCTCGCTGGCCTTCCACACCCGCGTGTCCGGGCGCGACGTCCATCGCGAGGGCATCACCGAGGTCACCGCGGCCGACATCCAGGCTGCCAAGGACATGGACTGCGTCGTCAAGCTGCTTGCCATCTGTGAGCGGGTCGACGCCCACGACGGGCCCGACGGACCCACCCCCGGTGGGGTGTCCGTGCGCGTGCACCCAGCGATGCTGCCGCGCCGCCACCCACTCGCCGGCGTCCGCGAGGCCTTCAACGCGGTCTTCGTCGAGGCCGACGCGGCCGGGCAGCTGATGTTTTACGGCCGCGGCGCCGGGGGCGACCCCACCGCCAGTGCGGTCCTCGGTGACATCGTCGCCGTCGCGCGGCACCGGGTCGGCGGCGGTCATGGACCGGGCGAGAGCTCGTATGCCGACCTGCCGGTGCTTGACATGGGCCAGGCACTCACCCGCTATCACATCAGTCTCGACGTCGCCGACCGCCCGGGCGTTCTCGCCCAGGTCGCCACGGCCTTCGCCGACCACGAGGTGTCGATCGAGACGGTCCGCCAACAGCAGATTCCTGCCGACCTGGATGACGCCGCTGGCCCTGGACACGCTCCCTCCGCTGCGCGCGCCAGCCTCGTCGTGGTCACCCATGCCGCTCCCGACGCGGCCCTGTCAGCGACGGTCGACGCCCTCGCCGCGCTGCCGATCGTTCGCGGCGTCAACTCCGTCATGCGTGTGGAAGGTGTCTGACATGGCTCACCAATGGCGCGGGGTCATCCGCGAGTATGCCGACCGGTTGCCGATGCTCGCCGGAGCCCCGACCGTCACCCTCCTGGAGGGCGGCACCCCACTCATCCCCGCGGCATACCTGTCCGATCGGGTCGGCGCGCAGGTCTACCTCAAGTACGAAGGTCTCAACCCGACCGGCTCTTTCAAAGACCGCGGGATGACGACGGCGATCTCCGTCGCGGCCCGCAATGGCGCCAAGGCGGTCATCTGCGCCTCGACCGGCAACACCAGCGCGAGCGCCGCGGCCTATGCCACCAAGGCCGGCATGGCCTGCGCCGTGCTCGTGCCCGACGGCAAGATCGCCATGGGCAAGCTGTCTCAGGCGATCGCCCACGGGGCGACCCTGCTGCAGGTCGAGGGCAACTTCGACGACTGCCTCAACGTCGCCCGGAAGCTCGCCGAGTCCTACCCCGTCGAATTGGTCAACTCGGTCAACCCGGCGCGGATCGAGGGTCAGAAGACGGCCGCCTTCGAAATCGTCGACGCCCTGGGCGACGCCCCCGAGATCCACTGCCTGCCGGTCGGCAACGCCGGCAACATCACCGCCTATTGGCCTGTCTCTTATACACATCTCCGAGCCCACG
>CALLZC010000091.1 GCA_937858995.1 uncultured Nostocoides sp. | reverse complement strand
TGATACGGCGACCACCGAGATCTACACCTCTCTATTCGTCGGCAGCGTCAGATGTGTATAAGAGACAGGAGTTGGAGCCCAGGAAGACGGTCGCGAGCTTCTGCGTCGAGGAGGAACCGACCACCATGACGTCGCCGCGACCCCATTCGAGGGTGTCCATCGCGTCCCCGAAGGATCGACCGATCGCGACGACCGCTTCGACATTGTCCTTCGCGAAACCCATGTCGAGCAGGTGCTGCACCGCCTCGTGCTGCTCGGCCGTCGCGCGCTCCCGCCAGGCCTCCATGACCATGGTCTCTGCGCCGCTGACCCGCGCGGTGAGCATGGCGGGTCGTTTGATGGCGAAGGTGACCAGGCGCAGGGAGGAGCCGGTGCGTTGGGCGATCTCGGCCACCCGTTCAAGCAGCGACCACGCCTCGTCATCGCCCCGGAAGGCGAGCGTCGCTCGCGTGATGGGTGCCCCGGCGCGATAGGCGCGCGGCGCGATGGCCATCGGTAGGCCAGCCGAGTGGAGCAGTCGACTCGTCTTGGAGGTCAGGTCGATCCGCCCGCTGGGGACATCCTCGCCCGAGCCCACGACGATCAAGGTCGCTTCGAGCCGCTCCGCCGCATCGAGGAGTGCTTGCGGCACCGAGCGCCCGGTGACCCACGACGTCTGCGATGGAATGTCCGGATGTGCCTCGGTGAGGTAGCGCTGCGCCTCTTCGGCGCATGCCTCACCCTCCTGGGCGGCCCATTCCTCGAACTCTCGATCGGCGTCCCCGGCCACCGCCGTCGGCCAGCCCTGCGGCACGACGGTGACGGCATGGATGGAGTCGGAGTCGGCGCGCGCGAGTTGACAGGCGAGTTCGAGTGCGCCGCGGTCCTCCTTGTGTGCGCTATAGCCCACCAGGTAGGTCATCAGTCCTCATCCCCACGAGGCTCGGCGATCTCCTCGAGGCTCTTGTAGTGGTTCAAGGTGGCGTGCGTGCGGCCGTAGAACATGTAGAACGCGACGACGATGGCGATCCAGATCAGGAAGACCGTCCAGGTCATCAGGCCGAGGCCGGACATGATGTAGACGCAGGCCAGGATCGTGATGATCGGCGTGACCGGGTATCCAGGGATGTGGAACGGCCGCTCGAGGTCCGGATGCGTGCGCCGCAGGACGATGACGCCGAGGGCGACGACCGAGAAGGCCACGAGGGTGCCGATCGAGACGATATTCCACAGGTAGTCGGAGGGGATGAAGCCGCCGATCAGCGCCACCACGATGGAGACGACGATGGTGCTGAACGCAGGGGTCATCGTCTTGGGGTCGACCTCGGTGAAGCGCTTGGGGATCATCCCGTCGCGGCCGATGGCGAACAAGATGCGGGTCTGGCCGTAGAGGGTGACCAGCGTGACCGAGAAGATCGAGATCACCGCGCCGGCCGAGAGGACCGTGCCCCAGATCGTCGAGCCGGTGACCTCGTTGAGCAGTTGCGCGAGGCCGGCGTTTTGCGCCTCTTCCGTCTCGAACCAGCCGGCGTCCTTGGCCGCCAGCCCGGCGAACGCGACGAGCATATAGACGGTGGTGACGATGATGAGGGCGCCGATGATCGCCCGCGGGAGGGCGCGCTGCGGGTCCTTGACCTCTTCACCCGCGGTGGCGACGGCATCCAAACCGATGAAGGAGAAGAAGATGGTGCCGGCCGCGGCGGTGACGCCGCCGACCCCCGAACCGAAGAAGTTGTTGAAGTGGTCGCCGTTGAAGGCCGTGATGGCGATGACGACGAAGAGCACGAGCACGGCGAGCTTGATGATGACCATGATCGCGTTGATCCGGGCGGACTCGGTGGCCCCGCGCAGCAGCAGCAGCATGCACAAGAAGACCAGCACGACGGCCGGGAGATTGATGATGCCGCCGGTTGCGACGCCGTCATCGCCGGGGATGAACGAGGTCGATAGGGCGTGGGGGATCTGGAAGCCGAAGACCGAATCCAGTAGCTGGTTGAAGTAGCCGCTCCAGCCCACGGCGACGGCCGCTGTGGCCACGCCATACTCCAGCAGCACACAGCCGGCGATGATGATCGCCACGAACTCGCCCATGGAGTGATAGGCGTAGGAATAGGTCGAGCCGCTGACCGGCACGGCGCTGGCGAGCTCCGCGTAACACAGTGCGGACAGGCCGGCCGCGAGTCCGGCGATCATGAAGCTGACGATGACGGCGGGTCCGGCCTCGGGGACGGACTCGCTGAGAACGAAGAAGATGCCGGTGCCGACCGTGGCACCGACACCGAACATCATCAGTTGGAAGGTCGTCAGATTGCGCGCCAGTTCCTCACCCTCATGGTGATGTTGGCGGAAGACGATCGGCTTGCGCCGCCGAAGTTGTTCGGACAAAGGCAGGGACATCGCACAAACCTCCAACATTGGACGGCCGTCAAGTGAGGCACAACCTAGTCCTGTGGTCCGGCGAATGCCAAGAACCTAGGCTCAGCCGTATGTCGCGCCCTCTTGCCCTCGTCCGCCGCCCCGGTCCGCGATTGGCTGACGGGCTCATCACCCATATCGACCGCTCGCCGGTCGATCTGGACCGCGCGCGGGCGCAGTGGGAGGAGTATGTCGCGGCGCTGACGGCCGCCGATTGGGCGGTCCTCGAGGTGCCACCGGCAGATGACTGCCCGGACGCCGTCTTCGTCGAGGACGCCGTGGTCGTGCACGAGGACGTGGCCGTGATCACCCACCCCGGCGCACCCCAGCGGCGGCCCGAGACCGCCGGCGTCGAGTCCGTCGCGCGCGACCTCGGCCTGCGCGTGGCCCATATCGAGGCGCCGGGAACCCTGGACGGTGGCGACGTGCTGCGCGCCGGTGGCACCGCATACGTCGGGTTGGGCGCCCGCACCAATGGTGAGGGGATCCGGCAACTGGCGCAGCACCTGCGCGAGTTCCCGGTGCGAGTGCAGGCCGTGCCCGTGGAGCGGGCCTTGCATCTGAAGTCGGCGGTCACGGCGCTGCCGGATGGCACGGTCATCGGCTGGGATCCGGTCGTGGATGACCCGCAGGCGTTCGCCTCCTACCAGAGCATGCCGGAGGAGGGCGGTGCCCACGTCATCCGCATCGGCGCAGACCACCTGCTCATGGCGGCCAGCGCACCCCGCAGCGCCGCGGTCTTGCGGGATCGCGGCTACACCGTCTCGCTCGTCGACATCAGTGAGTTCGAGAAGCTCGAGGGCTGCGTCACCTGCCTGAGCGTCCGGCTGCGCTGAGTGCCCGGCTGCGCTGAGTGCCCGGCGGCGCTGAGTGCCCGCGGCCGACCACACGGCGGACCCGTCGTCGCGGGGACGGGGGCGGCACGGCATACTGGGTCATCATGCGTGGCTTGCTGCTCCTTCGCTGCCGCGGCGAGGCCTGACCCGGCCGCCCCTCGTCGCGGAGTTCGCGGTGCCCTAGGTCGGCCCCGACCATCTCGACGACGAAGGCGAAGACAGCGATGATCCACCCGCAGCGGCCCACTCCGATGCCGTTCACCAAGTACGTGCCCTACCAGCAACAGCTCCAGGTCGAACTGCCCGATCGCACCTGGCCCGACCGCGTGATGACCGAGGCTCCCCGCTGGTGCGCCGTCGACCTGCGCGATGGCAACCAGGCGCTTATCGACCCGATGGACTCCGAGCGCAAAATGCGGATGTTCAAGCTCCTGGTCAGGATGGGCTACAAGGAGATCGAGGTCGGGTTCCCCAGCGCCAGCCAAACCGACTTCGACTTCTGCCGCGAACTCATCGAGGGCGGGCACATCCCCGACGACGTGACCATCCAGGTGCTGACCCAATGCCGCGACCATCTGATCGAGCGCACCTATGACGCGATCCGAGGCGCCAAGCAGGCCATCGTGCACTTCTACAACTCCACCTCGGTGTTGCAGCGACGGGTCGTCTTCGGGCTGTCCAAGGAAGGGATCATCGACATTGCCCTGCAGGGGGCGCGGCTGTGTCGCAAGCTCGAGGAGACGATCCCCGACACGGCGGTCTACTACGAGTACTCGCCCGAGTCCTACACCGGCACCGAATTGGAGTTCGCGGTTGAGATCTGCAATGCGGTCATCGACGTCATCGACCCGACGCCCGATCGCCCGCTGATCGTCAATCTGCCGGCCACCGTCGAAATGGCCACTCCCAATGTGTATGCCGACTCCATCGAATGGATGGGGCGCCACCTCAATCGCCGGGACAGCGTGGTCGTCAGTTTGCACCCGCACAATGACCGCGGCGAAGGCGTTGCCGCCGCTGAGCTGGGCTATCTCGCCGGCGCGGACCGGATCGAGGGCTGCCTCTTCGGCAATGGCGAACGCACCGGCAATGTGTGCCTGGTGACCCTCGGGATGAACCTGTATTCGCAGGGTATCGACCCGCAAATCGACTTCTCCGATATGGCCGGAATCCGGCGCACCGTGGAGCACTGCACCCAGCTGCCCGTGCACGAACGTCATCCCTGGGGCGGCGACCTGGTCTACACCGCCTTCTCCGGCTCACATCAGGACGCAATCAAGAAGGGCTTTGAGGACATGGAGCGGCGTTCGCGCGCCGCCGGCACCGATGTCGACGGCATCGACTGGGGCGTGCCCTATCTGCCCATCGACCCCCACGACATCGGTCGTTCGTATGAGGCCGTCGTGCGCGTCAATAGCCAGTCCGGCAAGGGTGGGGTCGCCTATCTGCTCAAGGCCGAGCACGGCCTGGATCTGCCCCGGCGCCTGCAGGTCGAGTTCAGCCAGGTCGTCCAGCGGCTCACCGACGCCGAGGGCGGCGAGGTGACCGGTGCGCAGATCTGGACCATGTTCGCCGACGAGTACCTCCATGCCGACGATCCGGCGACCCGGTGGGGGCGCTTCTTCCCGGTGCGCTCGACGCTGACGAGCACCGACGTGGGAGACGACGAAATCGACTCCGTTATCACCGACTTCGGTCGGGAGGTGCGCATTCACGGGCGAGGCAATGGTCCCATCGATGCCTTCATCGACGCCCTGTCAGCGCTCGAGATCGATGTACGTGTGCTGGACTATCACGAGCACGCCCTGTCCGCTGGCGGTGACGCCCGGGCCGCGGCATATGTCGAATGCGCTGTGGGAGAGCGAGTTCTCTGGGGCGTGGGGCTTCACGAGTCGATCGTCAAGGCCTCCCTGCGGGCGATCATGTCGGCGCTCAACCGCGCCGAGCGTGATCGGCTCGCCGCGCACGCCGACGAGGTCTCCATCTCCCGGCCTGGCGGCGGCCCCTAGCTCTTCGTGGCGGCCGCGTTGCGCAGCCGGAGGGCGACGGTGCTCGTGATCAGCAGCGCCGTTCCCGCGACGAGCAATCCGAGCGCGGCGCCGCTGCCCTCGATATAGTCCACGGCGGCCTCGGTGGTCGCCAGGGTCAAGCCGAGCACGCCGATGGCGAGGTAGGGCCATTGCCGCATCCGTAGGTAGGTGGCAAAGCCGCCGCAGCCGAGCAGGAACAGCAGCACATAGGCCAGCGCGCGGATGCCGGTGTCGCTGGACTCGAAGGCCGGTGCCTGAGCACCGATGAGGGCAATCGCCCCGCCGACCAGGCGGGCGGTTTGGTCCTCGCGCCAGGTCCCGCGCTCCGCGAGCGCCAGCCATAGCAGGCCGATCGCGAGCAGCACGAGCCCGGCAGGCAGCGCCGAGCGTTCGAGGGCGAGGTCGGTGGTGGTGAAGGTCGTCACGACGACCCCCCAAGCGATGGCGAGCTGCCCGGGAAGCGTCGGGGAGAAGAGGTATGCGGTCACGGCCAGCAGCGTGAAGACGGCGAAGGCGATGCTCGGCACCGCTTGAGAGGACGGGTCGAGCCGGGCATCTAGCCAGGTCCCCACGGCTCCGGCCGCCAGCGCGGCGGCGCCGATCCCGAGGACGCCGGCGAGCCGCTGCCGTGGTGTGTCATCGGTGCCCGCGGCCTGCCCGCCCCGCCGGACCACCGCGGCGACGGTGGCGAGGATCGCGCCGGCTCCGGCGAGGGCGAGCACCCGGCTCGCCAGACTCAGCTGCCCCCACCGCAGGGACAGGAAGACGCCACCGGCGGCGAGCACGAGGATGCCGCCGACATAGCCGGCCAGGGTCGCGATCAGCGTGCTCGTCGGCCCGGCAGCCTCGGATGTGCTGGTGGGCAGGCGCTCGGAGACCAGCGCGAGAGCCCGCGCGCGATCCTCGGGGGCGATGATGCCGGCGTCGATCAGCGACGCCACGAGTTCGGGCGCCGTGCTGCCGGACTCGATGCGTGGGGCGTTCATGCGCACATCATCGCCCAGCCCATCGCGGTCCACCTGAGTAGGCATGCTCAACGGGCTCAGCGCACGCCCGCCGGTCGGAATTGCACCGAGATGCGCGCTCCGACCCGCTCGCTGGTCTTGGGGACGGCGTGTTCCCACGTGCGCTGGCAACTCCCGCCCATGACCAGCAGGTCGCCATGGCCGCACGTGAATCGCACGGCAGCGCCGCCACCGCGGGGCCGCAGCGCCAGTGTGCGGGTCGCGCCCAGCGAAATGATCGCGACGATCGTGTCTTCGAAGCGTGCGCGGCCGATCCGATCGCCATGCCAGGCAACGGAATCGGCGCCGTCGCGATACAGGCACAACCCTGCGGTGACCAGCGGCTCGCCGAGCGTGGGCTGGTAGTGGGAGCTGACCGCCCGGCATACCTGCGCGAGCAGCGGGTGGGGCCACTCCTCGTTCTCGCTGTAGAAGCGGGTCAGGCGTGGGACGTCCACGACGGCGTCATACATCTGCCGGCGCTCGGCCTGCCACGGCACCTGGCTCGCGAGGGCGGCAAAGAGCTCGTCCGCGGCGCGTAGCCAGCCGGGGGCGACGTCCACCCACGCGCCGAGCGTGAGGGGGGTGCGCACCGGTCGCAGGGCACCGGCGACGACACTCGGGGCGCGCTCGTCACCTCCTTCGTCGTCCTCGTACCCGAAGTCCAGGACATCTTGCAGAGCCACCCGATCACCGTACGCTCGGCCACCGACAGGGGCCCCGCAGTCCGGATCGGGTCTCCCATCTCGGCGCGGTGTGCCGATCGGGCGGCTTCAGCGCGCGACAATGGTCGGGTGCCGACCTACCGCGACCAGGCGATCGTGCTGCGCACGCACAAACTCGCCGAGGCCGACCGGATCGTCACGGTCTTGGCCCGCGAGCGCGGCAAGATCCGGATCGTGGCCAAGGGCGTGCGCCGCACCAAGAGCCGGTTCGGCGCGCGACTTGAGCCGGGGATGATCGTGGACCTGCAGTGCTACGAGGGGCGCGCCCTCGACACCGTCACGCAGGCCGAGTCGCTGGCCTCCTTCGGTGAGCAGATCGCCCGCGACTACCGGGCCTACACCGCCTTGTCCACGGTCCTGGAGACGGCGGACCGGCTGACCGAGGAACGCGCCCCGGCGCTGCAGCAGTTCCTCCTCCTCGGCGGCGCCCTGGCCGCGCTGGCCAGCCGGGATCACGACGCCTCGCTGGTCCTGGACGCCTATTTGATCCGCGGATTGGCGATCAGCGGCTACGCCCCGAGTTTCCATGACTGCGCCCAATGCGGCGATCCCGGTCCGCACCTGGCATTCAACGTCGCCTCGGGTGGGGCCGTCTGCCCGACGTGCCGCCGCCCCGGGTCGGTCGTCCCGGCGCGGGGGACTCTCGAGTTGCTCGCGGCCCTGCTCGCCGGTGACTGGGAGTGTGCCGACGCCAGCAGCCCAGCGCACCGGCGCGAGGGAAGCGGCATCACGGCGGCCTATGTGCAGTGGCACCTGGAGCGTGCCCTGCGTTCCTTGCCGCATGTCGAGCGCGAACCGGTGGCAACGCACCGGGCCGGGTCGGGCGGCTCGGTCCAATGATCGCTCCCTACCCCCACCCGAGTGGGGCCCGCCCGCCGCAGTATGCCGCGGCCGACCTACCTCGGCACGTCGCCATCGTCATGGACGGCAACGGTCGCTGGGCCAATCAGCGGGGCCTGCCCCGCACGAAAGGCCATGAGGCGGGGGAGGCGGCGCTCCTTGACGTGGTCGCCGGAGCCATCGAGGTGGGGGTGAGCCACCTGTCGGCATACGCCTTCTCCACCGAGAACTGGAAGCGCAGTCCGGAGGAGGTGCGCTTCCTGATGGGCTTCAACCGCGATGTCATCCGGCGGCGCCGCGACCAGCTGCACGAATGGGGCGTGCGGATGCGGTGGGTCGGCCAGCGCCCACGGCTGTGGACCTCGGTGATCAAGGAGTTGGAGATTGCCCAGGAACTGACGCAACACAACACCGGGCTGACCTTGTATTTCTGTGTCAACTACGGTGGCCGCTCCGAGATTGCCGCCGCCGCGCGGAGCATCGCGCAGCAGGTGGCGGCCGGGAAACTCAAGCCCAGCAGCGTCGACGAGGCGCTCCTGGCGCGCTATCTCCCGGAACCACAGATGCCCGATGTCGATCTCTTCGTGCGCAGCAGTGGCGAGCAGCGCACCTCGAACTTCCTGCTGTGGCAGAGCGCCTACGCCGAGATGGTCTTCTTGGACACCCTCTGGCCGGACTTCGACCGCCGCGACCTGTGGCGCGCGATCGGCCTCTATGTCGATCGCGATCGGCGGTATGGCGGTGCGGTCGACGCCGTGCGCGGCTAGGGCCTAGCTCGCGACGCGCCGCAGGAAGTCCTCCAGCACCGGTCCCGCGGTCCGGGCCCCACTCTCGCCCTTCTCGACGAAGACCGCGACGGCGAGGTCGCCCTGGAGGGCGATCATCCAGGCGTGGGTGGGCGGGGGGTTGCCGCTGCCATACTCCGCGGTGCCCGTCTTGGCCAGAACCGGTTTGCCGGGCAGGTCGTCGAGGAAGCGCGCCGAACCGTCGGTGACCACCGAACGCATCAGCGACCGCAGAGCCGACCCCTCGGCGCTGGACAGGGGCTGTGCGGGCCTCGGGTTTGACGCCCGGCCCTGATCGACCACGATGAATGGAGTCACAACGCGTCCGCGCCCGATGGTCGCCGCGACGGTGGCCATGCCCAGGGGCGTGGCAACCACCTGGCCCTGCCCGATCGCGGTGGCGGCGGCCGCCACCGTCGATTCCGGTGCGGGCACGCTCCCGAGGGCCGCGGGGACTCCGGCGGCCGGCGGTGCGCTCAGGCCGAGGGCCGCGGCGGCCTGCTCCAGGGTTGCCTCGGGCAGTGTGCTCGCCGCCGAGATCAGGGCGGTGTTGCACGAGTTGGCGATCGCCTGCCGCAGGGTGATTCGACCCGTGGCCGACGCCGGGTAGTCGCGGTAGTTGCTGAATTCCCGCCCGTCAACGGTGACGGATGCGGCGCAGGGCAGGGGCGAGTCGGGGGTGGACCCGGCGCGCAGCAGCCGCAGGGCGGTGACCATCTTGAACGTCGACCCGGGCGGATACTGACCCAAGGTAGCGGTGGAGTACCCCTTGCTGCCGCTCCCGCTGGCGGCGGCCAGCACGTGCATGGTCGAGGGTTTGATGGCCACGATGGCCGAGGCGCCACGTGTCTCGACCGCGTTCAAGGCCAGCTCGGCCGCCTCCTGATGCCGGCGCGTCAACGTGATCGCGAGCGGGCGCCCGTTCACGGCGGGCACGGCATACAGCTCGCGATCCGTATCGCCATTGGCCACCACCTCGATGCGGAAGCCGTCGCGGCCCGCCAGATCGGCATCGTGGGCCTGCTGCAGGCCGCTCAACCCGACGACATCGCCGGCGCGGATCCGGCCGTCGGACTTCTCGATCAGCTCCGCGGTGGCAAGGCCGACGGTGCCGAGAATCGGGCGCGCAAACCGGGCATAGGGGGCCAGCGGCAGTTCGCCCGGGACCAGCCGCAAGCCGGGGTAGTTCGCGGCCGCCTCGGACAGGGTGATCAGCTCGGTGGCGCTGTCGCGATAGACGATTGCTTCGACGAACGCCTGCGGCCCCGCGGCTGCCACGGCCGCCAGGTAATCGTCCTCGTTGATCCCCACGCGTTGGGCCAGCGCCCGGGCGCTCGCGCGCAGGCGCAAGGGGTCGTCCTCCCGGGTCTTGTCGATCCCCACCCGGGTCACGGGCCGGGCGGTGACCAGGGCATCCCCATCCGCGCTGACGATGTCCGCGCGCACCGAGTCCAGGCGCGTCGCACGCAGCCGCTGCCCGGGCTCCAGGCCGGGGGCGATCAGTGCGGGGTTCCAGGTTCCACGCCAGCTCACCCGATCGCCGCCGGTGAGCGCCAGGATCCGCATGGTCGTTGCATAGCTCCAGGCTGCCTTGTCCGGCAACGGTTTCCAGGTGTAATCGAAGGTCACCACGCCGGCCCGCTCACCCTGGGCCAGCGTGACCGAGGAAACCTTGACCGTCGGCCGCAGACCGCCCATGCCGTCCAGGATGGCGGCATGCTCGCGCGCGAGCGCTTCGCGATCACTGGTGTCCAGGTCCGCGGGCAGTTGCCCCTCGCTCAGGGCCTTGGCGGCCCGCGCGGCATACTGTCCGGCGGCGATGCGGGAGGCGGAGTCGTGGCCGAGCCACCACACGACGCCACCTAGTCCAGCCCCCAACACGAGCATTGCGCTGAGCGCCACGACCACGGCCCGCAGCGAGCGTCCCGGTGCGCCGCCCATCGTGTCCCCTCAGCCTCGTGCCGCGGCCGCGCAGGTCGCGCAGCGCCCGAATATCTCGACAGTGTGATCCACCGCGGTGAAACCGTATGCTGCCGCCGTCGTGGTTGCCCACCGCTCGACGTCCGCGGCATCGACTTCCACGGTGCGCCCGCAGTCGCGGCACACCAGGTGATGATGGTGCCCGACGCTGCACGCGCGGTAGCGAGTCTCCCCGGAATCGGTGCGCAAGACGTCGATGCGCCCCTCGTCAGCGAGGAACTGCAGAGTTCGGTAGACGGTTGCCAGCCCGACGGCCGATCCCTGCGCCAGGAGCGCCGCGTGCCACCCTTGCGCCGACCGGAAGTCCGTATGACGGGCGAGGATGTCGCTGACCGCCTGCTGCTGGCGGGTCAGCCGGCGAACACCCGAGCTCATCGTCGATCCCCACTCTGCTCAGGGGAGTGATCGTGGTCTCGGTGCGTGGCATGTTCGTCGTAATGATCGTGGTGGGGGGCATGCCGGTGCCCGTCGTGGAGATAGTCCACGTGATCGCCATGGGCGACGGCCTCGTGACCGCAACCGGGGCCGTGTTCGTGGGCGTGGGCTTCCGCGCGCGCGTGCGCTGCATCGCGGCGCCGACGAAGCGCTGCCGCGAGATTGACGAGCAGGAAGGCGCCCAACGCCAGCAACACAATCGTTGCGCCGGAGGGCGTTTCGGCATAGAAGGAGGTGAAGACCCCGCCGACAGCGCAGATCACGCCGATCACCGCGGCCAGCCGCATGGCCCCGGCGAAGGACCGGGAGACGGCCTGAGCGGCAGCATTGGGGATGATCATCAAGGCGCTGATGAGCAGTAGGCCTACGACCCGCATCGACACCACGACCGTCAACGCGGTCAGAATGGACAGCGTGAGGTTGATGCCGGTGACGGGCAGGCCACTCGCGCGCGCGTATTCCTCGTCCTGGGCGACGGCGAAGAGCCATGGGCGCAGCAGGAGCGTCAGGGCCACCACGCTCACGGTCAGCACCAGGAAGACATAGAGGTCCGCGGTCGTGGTCGCGGTGATCGACCCGAAGAGATAGGCGGTCAGATTCGCCGGCGTGCCCTCGGCGGACAGCCCGATCAGGACCACGCCGAGGGCGATGCCGCCATAGAACATCAGGGCCAGCGCCAGATCGCTGCCGGGGCGACCTCGAGAGCGCGTCACTTCGATGACCACGGCCGCAATCACGGCCGTCACCAGGGCAGTCAGCACCGGCGAGGTGGCCGTCAGGATGCCGATGGCAACCCCCGCGAGGGCGACGTGCCCCAGTCCGTCGCCGATGAGCGAGAGCCGTCGCTGGACCAAGAAGATGCCCACGAGCGGTGCGGCGGCACCGATGAGCAGCGCCGCAACCAATGCATTGCGCATGAATCCGTAGTCGAGGATGTCAAGCACGAGCGACCCCCGAGTCCAGCGGCGCGCCCGTCAGTGGTGGTGGCGGTGCCGGGAACTGCTCGGGCGAGTGCCCATGGTGGTGGCCATGGGCTGGGAAGTTGTCGGCGGTGTAGTCCGCTGGGGTGCCATCGAAGACGAGGGTGCCCGTGTCGATGACGACGACCCGGGTGACGATGTCGACGAGGGCGTCGAGCTCATGGGTCACCACGAGCATGGTGGTCCCGTCGCGCACGAGGTCTTGGAGGACCTGGGCCAAGGCCACCTGATTGGCGTGGTCGACCCCGGCAGTGGGCTCATCGAGGATCAGCACGTCCGGATTGGTGGCCAAGGCCCGGGCGATGAGGACCCGCCGTTGCTGGCCACCGGACAGCTGCGACACATCGGCCCCCGCCCGGTCGCCGAGCCCGACCTGCTCGAGGACCCGCGCGACGCCCTGACGGTCGGCCTCGGGATCCCGCCGCCAAGGTTTCCACCACGTGCGAAACGACAGCCGCCCCGTGGCGACGATCTCGGCGACCGTGGCGCGCACCGAGTTGGCGAGCGTATGCCGTTGCGGCACATAGCCGATCCGCCCACGGTCGACCTCGTTGATGGGAGCGCCCAACACCTGCGCCGTGCCGGCCAGCTGTTCGGCGAGGCCCAATAGGCCCTTGACGAGCGTGGACTTGCCGGACCCGTTCGGGCCGAGAACCGCGACCACCTCGCCCGGCCCGATCGAGAGGGTCACATCGCTGACGACGCTGCGCCCGTCATACCCGAAGGTTGCCGCGTCGAGCCTGACAACGCTCACGGGGAGCACTCCTGCCCGGCGGCGAGGGCGTCGATATTGGCGCGCATGAGGCCGAGATAGTCCGGCGCCGCGGACTGCTCGCTCACGCCTTCGATCGGGTCGAGAACCGCGGTCCGCGCGCCGGTCTCCGCGGCGACCACCTCGGCAACGCGGGGGGAGGCCAGCGGCTCGGTATAGATGGTCGTGATGCCACGCTCGCGCACCAGATCGGTGATCCGGGCGAGTGTCGCCGAGCTGGGATCGCTCTCCGGATTCGGGGTCAGGGCGTGCTGAGTCAGGTCGGCGATTGCTGCGAGATGCCCGTATGCGGCGTGGCTGACCACCATCTCGGATTGTGCGCAGCCGCGCACCCGCTCTCGGATCTGCTCCGATAGTGCATCCAGGTCGCTGGTGAGGCTGGCGAGCTGGGCCGAGTATGTCGCCGCTCCGCTGGGGTCCAGGGCGCTCAAGCGGCCCGCGACGGCTGCCGCTGCCAGGGCCATCTTGTCCGGGTCGAGCCAGAAATGCGGGTCGTGCGCCAGATCCGCCGATGTCTCGTCCTCGCCTTCGCTGTGATCGTGGTCGGTGATGTCTACTCCGACCGCCGGGCCGAGATCCAAGACGTCGGGTGCTGCGCTCGCGATCACGCCCTCGTCGACAGCGGGCTGGAATCCGGTCAGCGTGACCACGAGGTCCGAGGTGGTCAGGTCGGCGACCTGCCGCGCGGTGAGTTCCAGGTCGTGCGGCTCCGCGCCGGGTGCGGTCAGCGTGGTGACGCTCACGCGGTCGCCGCCGATGCGTTGCGCGAGATAGGAACTGGCATAGAAGCCGGTCACGATGTCGAGCCGCGCGGAGGTGGTCTCGGCGCCAGTGGACCCTCCCTGGCACCCGGTCAGGGCGAGCGCGAGGGCCAGGACAGTGACTCCGGCCCGGTGCCGCGGCGCCTGGAGTCGTCCGTGCTGGCGAGAGCCTTGGCTGAACATGAGAATCATTCTCAGTTGCTGGTCGGCTCGTCGTCAAGTCTTGCACTCCGCTCGAACTCGTCGCACAGGCAAAAGGCTTGGGAGACAACCGGTGTCCCAAGACGCGGTGTGAGAAGTGGAACACGCCGCGGTCCTACCCTTGAGTAGGGTTGTGGGTCGCCCGGACGCATAATTGGGGTATGCGTCCGTCGTTGGTCCGTGGCCTCACCGAGGTCCCGCGCATGGCCGGGGAAGTCGGGGAGTATGCCGCCTTCCGACGCGTGCTGCGCAAGGCGCGGCGTGGGGACGGCCAGCATGTGATGGTCTTGCCGGGACTGATGGCGGGGGACTATACGACGGTCCTGCTGCGAAATTACCTCAGCTCGCTCGGGTATCACCCGCACGGCTGGGGTGTCGGGCGCAATATCGGACCGACCCGACAGATCGTGGACTCCATGCGCAAGGGCGTGGAAACGCTGACCGACCAGCACGGGCCGATCTCGCTGATCGGCTGGAGCCTTGGCGGGCTGTATGCCCGTCAGCTCGGCCGGGCATATCCCGATGAGGTACGCCAGGTCATCACTTTGGCCTCGCCCTTCCGGCTCATTCACCGCGAGGACACGCTCGCCACGCTGGTCTTCGATCGGTATCGGCACCTGCATGTCGCCGCCGATGAGCTCGATGTCCCGGAGCAGGAGCACCTGCGCGACCCGATGCCGATCCCGACGACGGCGATCTATTCGCGCAGCGATGGGATCGTGCCCTGGCAGGCGTGCATCAATGAGCTGTACGGAACCGCGGAGAATATCGAGATCAAGGCGAGCCATATCGGGATGGGCCACCACCCCGCCGCGCTGTGGGCGATCGCCGACCGGCTCGCGCTTCCGGCGGCTCCCGAGCAATGGCTCCCGTTCGAGGCCCCGAAGGGTCTGCGCCGGTGGTACCCCGCCCCGCTGAATTGGCCGCTCGATGAGGAGTTCCTGCGGGACGCGGGCCTGGAACGCGAGGGCGACGGCGGTGTCAGCGAGGCTGCGACTGGATGATCGCGATGGCCGCGACGAAGGCGATCACCGCGATGCGCATGAGCTTCTCGACCCCAGTTAGGCGTGGCCAGCTCAGCATCAGGATCCACGCCAGGAATGCGGCGACGACGCCGGTGGCGATGAATCCGTAGGTCGGAACGAACATGCCGACCAGCAGCAGACCGAGCACCGCGAGGATGGGCACGGGACGCGGAACCCGTGCCAGTGCGACCAGGGCGCGCTCATTGGCGGTGCGGGGCGTGGGGGTCGAGGATCCGGACACGAGCGCCAAGGTTACCCGGAGCCCAACCTTTTGCCCCCCGCGCAGCGTTAACTGGATAGCGCAGCGTTAGCTGGATAACGCAGGCCCGGGCGACGAAGGCGGTGACGATGGCCAAGGACATGGACCCGTCCTTCGAAGACTATGTGCGGGGTCGGCAGCGACAACTGGTGCGCGCGGCATACCTCATGTGCGGCAGCGAAACCCAGGCGCAGGACCTGGTGCAGGAGGCCCTGGTCAAGTTGGCCGCTCGGTGGGACTCGGTGCGCACGGAGAATCCGGACGCCTACGTCCGCCGGATCCTGTATCACGACGCCATTTCGGCGTGGCGTCGCACTCGTCGCGAAAGCTTGACCGATCTCGTTCCCCACCGGCCGGTGTCGGGTGCCTCGGTGGCCGACCGGGTGAGCCAGCGGGCCGACATCCTGGCAGCCCTGCGCACTCTCGCGCCGCGCCAGCGAGCCGTCGTTGTGCTGCGCTATTTCGAGGACCGGACCGAGGCCGATACGGCGCAGGTCCTGGGGGTATCGGTCGGTACCGTCAAGAGCCAGGCCCATGATGGCCTGGCGCGCCTGCGCCTGACTCTCGAACAACCCGAACCCCGACACGAGAGCACGCAGGAGTCCCGATGAGCAGCGACATCACCGACCTATTGAATCAAGCGAGCCAGCAGGTGGCCGAGGTCGATTTCGCGGCCCCTGCGTGGGCCGAGGCGGCCCGGCGGCGCGCCCGACGTCGAGCGTTCCTGGCCTCCGGAACACTGGCAGCAGCGCTGGTCCTCGGTGTCGGCCTGGGGTGGAGTGCCCTGCGGGATCGGGCCCCGGCGGCCCCCCCGGCCGGGTCCGCGACCGGGTCGGGCGCAGCCACCACGGCATCGGGCAGGACAACCGCCGATCCGCGAGTGAAGCCCGTATGGGTGGATTTGCCCAATCCGAGTCAGATGGACTCGCTGCCGCGCTACGCGGGTGAGTTCTTGCCCCAGGGGCGCGCCGAGATCGATGTGGCTGACTCGATTCCGCTGTCCCAGAACCCCTTTGCGGCAGATGAGCGGATCGATTCGGTGTGGGTGCGCGCCGACCAGCTTGAGGTGGGAGTCATCACCAGCACCGGCCGGCTGCTGCGCATCGACGGCTACGATTTCCGGCCCCAGAGCGATGTTTCCGGTAACGAATGGTTTAGCGTCGCCCCGGGCGCCATCTCCGCCGACGGGCGTTATGTCGTCATCGCCCAACCCGGGAGCGCGTTTGTCCTGGACGCCCGAGCTGAGCGGGCCACACCCTGGCGGGTGATCGACCTGCCGGATCTCCACCTGGAGACGGCCACCTTCCTCGACGGGAGCACGATGGCCGCCGTGACCTCGGCGCGCCGTACGCACCTGCTGGATGTGACGACGGGCGCGGCGCGGGCCGTGACGTCGGTCTTCGGTGCGGGTCCGGTCGCCCTCGAAAACCAGGCGGCGGCCAACCGGGTGACCGGCATCGCCTACGATCCGGCCACGCAGGAATGGCGCAGTGTCCGGGTCCCCAACATTGCCGACATCAGGAGCGCATTCGACGGCCCGGACAGCACTCAGTGGGCATCCGCCTCGATCTGGTACACGTCGACGGACCCGACGTTCTATCAGGGTGTCCTGGCGATGCCCTTCTCGAGCTCCGATCGCGGCGTGCTCCCGACCCCAGCGATCCTGCGTGACGTGAGCACCTTCGAGCTGGACTCTCGCAGCAAGGGTGATGTGAAACCCCTGGCGTGGATTGACGTCGAGACCCTTGCCGTCCGTGCCGGGGGGTCCGGCGACCGGGACGGGGCCGGGTCGGACATCGTGGCCTGGAATGTGCGCACCGGAGAACTAAGTCATGTCGGTTCGGTGTCCAGTCAGGTGAGCAGCCTCGTCGTCCGGGAGACGGTGGACTGAACCGCGGCCCACCCCCGATCGGCCCTGGCCTTAGCCCCGGGTGGATCCCTCGGGTCCGGTGGCAATGGGGCGATCGGGGTCGGTGATCCACTCGCTCCAGCTGCCGACATAGACCGCCGCCGTGACGCCGATCTGCTTGAGCGCCAACGCCAAGGCCGCGGCCGTGATCCCGGAACCGCAATAGGCCCCCACCTGCGCATGCTCGAAGACACCCTGGTCCGCGAAGTAGGCATGGAGTGCTTCCCGATCCAGCAGTCGGCCCTCGCTGTCGGTGAACTCCGACAGCGGGGCACTGCGGGCACCCGGGATGTGACCGGCGACGGGGTCGATGGGCTCGACCCGCCCCTCGAAGCGCTCCCGGGCGCGTGCATCCAAGAGCAGCCCGGTCCCGGCCAGCCGCTGCGCCCCCTGCGCGTCGAGCAGCGGCACCGCCCCCGCCTGCACGGTTACCGAGCCCTCCGGTGCTGGACTGGGGACGATTGTGGTGACCGGCAGCCCGGCGCGTTTCCAGGCGGCCAGACCGCCGTCGAGAACCCGGACCGCCCGCAGGCCGACATACGACAGCAGCCACCAGGCGCGAGCGGCGCCCAGGCCCGTTCCCTGGTCGTAGACCACGATGTCGCTCGAGTCGTCGATTCCGAGTCGGCGCAGGGTCTGGGCGAGCGCCGCGAGGTCCGGCAACGGGTGGCGACCGCGGGGTCCCGGCGGACCGGCGAGGTCGCTGTCGACGTCAAGGAAGCGTGCGCCGGGCAGGTGCGCCGCGGCATACAGCTCCCGGCCCGCGGGTCCAGCGAGGTTGTACTGCACGTCCACCAGCACCGGGACCGGTCCGGAAGCAAGCGCGGCGGCGAGTTCGGCTGGGGCGATCAGCGCGGGCATGAGCCCATCCAAGCAGCCCGTCAACTGCCGAGGGTGAGTACGCCCCACGCGAAGCGCGAGCGGATCCCGGCGCCGACGCGTTGCGGGTTGTGCGACATCAAGGTGCGCAAGGACCCACGGTCCGCTCCCGTGGGGACGGCATCGGCGAGCAGCAGGTTGGCGGACAACCGCAGGCCGGCCTTCGGCGAGACCACGTTCAGGGCCTCCCACGGGATGGCGGCCTCGACCGCATACCCCGACCGGGTGCGGCGCACGACGGCTGCGCCGGTGGTCCAGGTCGTGCCGCGGCCGAACTCGGCGCCGTCCGGCGTGGCTCGCGCCCGCAGCGTGGCTCCGCTCTCGCTCGGCCCGATCAGGATGCGCACGTCGCGCGATCCAAGGCGGTCGGTGCGCACATTGGTGGTGTAGCGACCGAGCTCCAAACCGATGGAGTCCCCGCTTCCGATCAGCCACGGACGCAAGGGATGTGTCTGTGTCACAACGGGATCGGTGACGTCGGCAAAGAGGTAGAGGGCTCGGGTGTCCCACGCGAGCCGCCAGGCCGAGGTGAGCCGGGTCGACGGGGCTCCGCCCACCCGGGTGGCGACGGCATACTCCTGATGTCGTACCCACTCATCGGCCTGCCCATCCACCAGTGGCGTCGAACGCGCCGGGCGCGCCGTGATCGTGGGTCCGGGAACCCCAGGCCGTGTGTTCTGTGGGGGCGCGCTCGCGGCAGGCCGGGGCGGTCGCGTTGCGCGTGGCTCGGTTCCGGTGGTGGTTGCCGCCGAGCTCATGGGAGCGCTGCTTGCCGTCGCGCCGATGCGCTGGCCGGCCGGCGGGTCCGCGCAGGCACACAGGACACCGGCGCAGCCCACGACGAGCGCGAGGAGGCGAGCCGCATGACGCATCGCAGACCTCCCTCGCCAGTCTCGCCACCATAGCGCCGGCCGGTCCGCGGGTCGATGAATGCGAGAATTGTCCTGTCATGCCCGCATCCACGCTCACCGCCGCCGTCTTGCCGCCGCTGCACCTCGGCCGGTTGACGATCGAGTCGCCGGTGGTCTTGGCGCCGATGGCGGGCATCACCAACCGGGCCTTCCGGCGGCTGTGTCGGGACTATGCGAGCGCCGGTGGGACAGGTGCCAGCGCGCTCTATGTCAGCGAGATGATCACCGCGCGGGCCCTCGTCGAGCGCAATGCGCTGACCATGCGCCTGATCGAGCACGACCCGGGGGAGTCGCCGCGCTCGACGCAGCTCTATGGGGTCGACCCGGTGACGACGGCGGCGGCGGTGCGGATCCTGGTCGCCGAGGACCGAGCCGATCACATCGACCTCAACTTCGGCTGTCCGGTGCCCAAGGTGACGCGCAAGGGCGGGGGCGGTGCGTTGCCGTGGAAGCGGGACCTCTTCCGGTCCATTGTCGCGGCGGCCGTGCGGGAAGCGGCCCCGTATGACGTGCCCGTCACCGTCAAGATGCGAATGGGCATCGACGCGGAGCACCTGACCTATCTCGACGCCGGGCGGATCGCCGAGGGCGTCGGGGCCGCCGGCGTCGCCCTGCACGCGCGCACGGTCTCGCAGGCGTACAGCGGGGACGCGCACTGGAGTGCGATCGCCCGGCTCAAGGAGGCAGTTCGCACCATCCCCGTCCTCGGCAATGGCGATATCTGGTCAGCCGAGGACGCGGTGCAGATGGCCCGCGAAACCGGGTGCGACGGCGTCGTGGTCGGCCGCGGCTGCCTGGGGCGGCCGTGGCTTTTCGCCGATCTGGCCGCGGCCTTCGCTGGGCGGCCGGAGCGGGTCACCCCCGACCTCGGGGAGGTGGCCGCGACGCTGCGCCGACACGCCGCCTACCTCGTCGACTTCTATGCGGACGAGCTCAAGGGCTGTCGCGACATCCGCAAGCACATCGCCTGGTATCTCAAGGGTTTCCCCGCGGGATCGAACCTACGGCATCACCTCGCGACGGTGGACTCGCTCGCCGCGCTCGATGAACTCATCGCGGAGCTGGACCCCGCGGCGCCCTGGCCGGGCGCTCCGGCCGAGGGCCAACGGGGCCGTGCGGGCCATCCGCGGCACGTCGTGCTCCCCGAAGGGTGGCTGGATAGCCCCGAACTGACCCCGGCTCAGGCGGCGCTGGTCGCGCAGGCAGAGGACGACAGCAGTGGCGGCTGACCGCCGCTGAATCTGCCCCTCCTGGCTCCGCTGACGCAGCTGTGTCGGTGCTCCATGGCATCGTTGCGCTCATGGCGCAGCAGATCGGGACCCCGGGGGGCACCCCCGAGCGCCCCGCGTTGTTCTTCGAGGGCCCCGAAGAGTTCCGCGCCTGGCTCGCGGCCAACCATGAGCACGCCACCGAGCTGTGGATGGGGTTGCGCAAGAAGCACGTGGCCGAGCGTGGCCTCACGTGGCATCAGGCGGTGCCCGAGGCTTTGTGTTTCGGCTGGATCGACTCGGTGGTGCAACGCATCGATGAGGACAGCACACGGCAGCGCTGGACCCCCCGGCGGCCGGGGAGCATCTGGAGCACGGTCAACCTCAACCTGGTGCAGGAGTTGACGCAGGCCGGGCGGATGCGGCCCGCGGGCCTGGCGGCCTACGAGCGCCGGATCCCGGAGAAGTCGGGGATCTATGCGTACGAGAAGCTCACTGACGAGGCGCTCCCGCCGGAGTATGCCGCTCGGCTCGCCGCGCACGACCTCGCCAGCAGATGGCTGGCCGCCGCCACCCCCACCTATCGCCGGATCGCCATCCATTGGGTGCTCTCGGCCAAGCAGCAGGCGACGCGAGACAAGCGGATGGGCGAGTTGATCGAGGCCAGCGGGTCTGGCCAGCTCATCAAGTCCCAGCGGTATGGCGATCAACCCGCGTGGGTGGCCCGCAACCGCGCCGCCCTGGGCATCCCCGAGCCCGGAAGCCCTGAGCCCTCAACCCCTGAGCCCCCAAACCCTGAGGTGAGGGAGTCATGAGCGCGGGGGAGGGGACGGCATACGGGCTCGATGCTCGGGAGCGCTGGGTCCCGGAGGATCCTGCGGCGCAACGCCATGATCGTGACGATTTCGCCCGCGACCGCGGTCGCCTCATCCATTCCGCCGCGCTGCGGCGGTTGGCTGCCAAGACGCAGGTGCTCGCCCCCGATAGTGACGACTTCGTGCGCAACCGGCTGACCCACACCCTCGAGGTGGCTCAGATCGGCCGCGAATTCGGTGCGGCCCTCGGGTGCGACGGGGACCTGGTCGAGGTGGCCTGCCTGGCCCACGATCTCGGACATCCGCCGTTCGGCCACAATGGCGAGCGGGCGCTGGACGAGCTGTGTGATGACATCGGTGGCTTCGAGGGCAATGCCCAAACCCTGCGGATCCTGACCCGCCTGGAGGCCAAGCGCAGCCACCCCGACGGTCGGCCTGCCGGGCTCAATCTCACCCGGGCGAGCCTGGACGCGGCGACGAAGTACCCGTGGGAGCGCTCGCGTGCGCCGGGCACCGCGAAGTTCGGGGTGTATGCCGACGACCGCCTCGTCTTCACCTGGATGCGTGCCGGGCGGGCGGCGGGGGAGCGCTGTCTCGAGGCCGACGTCATGGACTGGGCCGATGACGTCGCCTACTCCGTCCACGACGTCGAGGATGCCATCGCCAGCCATCGCCTCGACCCGCGGGCGTTGCGGGAGTCGAGTGACGTGGATGCCGTGCTCGCCATCGCCCAGGGTGTCTACGCCGGCGACCTGAGTGGCGACACGCTGGGCGGCGCCTGGGAACGCTTGCGATCCCTCGACCTGTTGCCCGCCGTCTATTCCGGTTCCCGGGCCGACCAGGCGGCCCTGAAGGACATGGCCTCCGCGCTGATCGGTCGCTTCGTGCATGCCTCCGAGCGGGCAACACGCGCCCAGTACGGCGACGGACCCCTGACGCGGTATGCCGCGCGGCTGGTCGTCCCGGACGCCACGCGCGCCGAGTGCGCAGTCCTCAAGGCGGTGGCCGCGCACTACGTCATGTATGCCGAGGATCGGGTGCGCATCCAGGCCCACCAACGCGATGTGGTCAAGGCACTGGTCACGGCATACGAGCACGATCCGGGGCGGCTCGACGTCGACCGGCAGTTCGACTATGCGGCCGCCACCGATGATGCCGCGGCCCGGCGGGTCGTTGCCGACCAGGTCGCCAGTTTGACCGATGTGCGGGCCTGGGCCATCGCGCGAGCCTGGGGACTGGCGTAGCCGCCGCGCCGAGCGGCCCACATACACTGACGACATTGTCAGCGGCGATCAAAGGAGCGGTGTGGCCGGTCGCATCCGCCCGCAGGACATTGCGGTGGTCAAGGACCGCACCTCGATTGTCGAGGTGGTGCGCGACCATGTGACGCTGCGCAGCGCCGGAATCGGCTCGCTCAAGGGTCTGTGCCCCTTCCACGACGAAAAGAGCCCCTCGTTCACGGTGCGTGAGAGTGCGGGCACGTTCCATTGCTTCGGCTGCGGCGAAGGTGGGGACGTGGTGGCCTTCGTGCAAAAAATGGATCACCTCAGTTTCGTCGAGGCCGTTGAGCGGCTCGCCGGGCGCCTGGGCATGGAACTGGAGCGCGAGGAGGGGGGTCCGGGCGCGCTCGATGGCGGCCTCGGGCGGCGCTCACGGCTGGTCGAGGCCAATCGCATCGCGCAGGAGTTGTATGCCGATCTGCTGATCTCCAGTCCCGACGCACGTGCCGCACGCGCCTTCCTGCGGGAGCGCAACTTCTTTCGGGCAGAGAGCGAGCAGTTCGGGATCGGGTTCGCGCCGCGTGGGGGTGAGGAGTTGGCCCGCCTGCTGCGCAGCCGCGGCTTCAGTGACGAGGAGATGGCGCTCGCCGGGTTGGTCGGGCGTGGGGCGCGCGGCTCATATGACCGCTTCCGCGGCCGACTGATGTGGCCCATCCGAGACACCTCCGGCGACACCATCGGGTTTGGGGCTCGGCGGATCTTCGACGACGATCGGATCGAGGCGAAGTACCTCAACACCACCGAGACGAGCATCTACAAGAAGTCGCACGTGCTCTATGGCATCGACCTGGCCAAGAAGGCGATCTCGACGGGTCGCCAGGCAGTGATCGTCGAGGGCTATACCGATGTGATGGCGGCCCATCTCTCGGGGGTGGAGTCGGCGGTCGCGACCTGCGGAACGGCCTTCGGTGTCGACCACATCAAGCTGTTGCGACGGCTGATGCGCGATGAGCCCGGCCTCGATCCGGCCCGGATCGTCTTCACCTTCGACGGCGACGCGGCCGGGCAAAAGGCGGCCATGAGGGCGTTTGCGGAGGACCAGCGCTGGACCGCGCAATCGTTCGTGGCGGTGGCCCCCCAGGGCATGGATCCGTGTGATCTGCGCTTGCAGGCGGGTCCGGCTGCGGTCAAGGCGTTGGTCTCGGATGCGGTGCCGATGTTCGAGTTCGCGGTGCGGACCCTGCTTGCCCGCTGTGACCTCGCCAGCGCGGAGGGTCGAGTGCAGGGGATGAAAGTCGTTGCCCCGGTTATCAATTCGATCAAGGATCCCAGCCTTCGGCCGGAGTACCAGCGCACCGTGGCCGGCTGGATCGGGGTCAGCGTCGAGCAACTTGCCGATCAGATGCGGCGGGCTGGCACCCTCCAGGCGCCGCAGGATGCCCCGCGCCGCCGCGACCCGGAGCCGGGGGAGCCGAGCGCGGCCGAGCTGGCTGCGGCATACCCCAGGCCCGACCTGCGGGACCCGATCGTCAACGCGGAGTCCCAGTTGCTGCAGGTGCTCCTGCAGTATCCGAACGCCGTGACGCATGAGGTGTATGACGCGGTCCCGCCCGAGTCCTTCGTGGCGCCGGCGCATCGGGCGGTCTTCGATGCGATCCGCAGTGTCGTGGTCACCGAGGGGATGACTCTTGCCCAGTGGGTCGACGGCGTCACCGAGCACGCGCCGCTTGCTGCTCAGCCGCTGGTTTCCGCGCTGGCGGTCGCGACCCTGCCCACCACGGTCGATCCGGCCACGGGCGGGCCGGACCAGCGCTACGTGGACTCGCTGGTGGCGCGGGTTCGAGAGGTCTCCCTGACGCGGGCCATTGCCGATTCGATGTCCTTGATGCGTCGCCTGTCGTCCGATCCGGACGCCGATCAGGCGCAGGTTCGGGCGGTCAGCGCCCGCTTGCAGGACCTGCAGCGGCAGCGCGCCGAATTGCGCGAGGCGGTGAGCTGATGGCCCTCTTCCAGCGCGGGCAGCGCACACCGGAGCTGCCGTCGGAGGTTGCCCGCCGGCTCGACCTGGGCCGCGGGGAGCGCATCCTGGCCGCTTCCCCCGACGAGACGGGGACCTGGGTGATCGCCACCACCGCGCGCCTGTATGCCGTGCCCCCCGCCGGGGAGAGTGCTGCGGCCGAACCAGTGGCCCGACCCTGGCATCTGGTGGATGCCGGCTCGTGGGACCGAGACAGCTTCACTCTCACCGTGACCTGGGTGGACGGCGCCGCGGCGAATCGCTGGGTCTTCCGCGGCTCGTTGCAGGTGTTGGCCGCCGTCCACGAGCGCGTGCAGGCCTCGGTGGTGCTGGTGGAGCAGTTGTCCTTCGGACCCAACCGCAGCGCCCGCGTGGTCATCCGCAAGAACCTCGCCGATGGCTCACTGCACGACCAGACCGTTCTTGGCCGCGGTGTGCGCCTGGCCGATCCCGATGTCGCCCACGTTGTCGCGGACACGCGGGCCCGGCTGCGCGAGCAGGCCGGGTTGATCTGAGGCACCACCGGGCAACGCTGCCGCAAGCACCGGGTTGGCGGGAAATCATACGAATCGCTTACGTCGAACTGACACGGGTCATAGTTAACGGAGAGTGACATAGCGTGCCCCTATGGGACGCTCGTGGCGTTGGCTGGTGGTGCTCGCCGTGGTGGCGACGCTCGGCGCCGTGCCCGTCCTCGTCGCCCACGTGCCGCTGGGTTCGGCCGCCGACGCCGCCGCCCTCCTGACCCGGATGCGCGCCTCCGCCGACCGCCCGTATGCCGGGTATGCCGAGTCCTCGGGCTCGCTGGCCCTGCCCGCGTCGGATGTGCTCGACGACGTGAGCACGCTCCTCGGCAGCCGGACCCAGGTGCGCGTGTGGTGGCGGGCGGCGGATGACTGGCGTGTCGACACGCTGACCCCCACTGGCGAGAGCGACCAGTACGCCGTCGACATCGGGACCGCCGTCTGGGACTCCGAGGACAACCGCATGTCCTATGGCGAGGCAGACCTGGGTCAGGTCCGGTTGCCGCGGTCGCGGGATGCGGTGCCGCCCGAACTCGCCGCCCGTCTGCTCAGCCGGGCCACCGCTGATCGCCTGACGAGCCTGCCTTCGCGGCTGGTGGCGGGTCGCGTGGCCGAGGGGCTGCGCTTCCGCCCCGACGACCCGCTCGGGAGCATTGAGCGGGTCGACGTCTGGTCCGACGGGGGGTCCGGGATCCCCGTGCGCGTCGACGTCTACGGTCGAGGGGCGCAGGTTCCCGCCGTGTCGAGCACCTTCCTGAACTTCAGTGCCACCACGCCGGACCCGTCGGCGACCCGCTTCGTGCCGCCGGCAGGCGCCCGGTTGGCGAGGGGCCGTCGCTTCGACCTGGTCCGCGTGGTGGGCAGGGTCCCCGACCCCGGCCTGCCGCAGGACCTGCTGGGCTACTCGCGGCTGCCCACGACGCCCGGCCTTCAGGGTCTCGCGCAGTACGGTCGCGGCACCACCCAGTTCGCCGTAGGAGTGCTGCCCGAGCGCGCCGCGCGCTCGCTGCGCCAGCAGCTCTCTGTGGCTGCGGGGTCCACCGGACTGCCCGAGGGCGTGGCGCTCTCGGTGGGGCCGCTGGCTCTGCTGCTGACCGACCCCACGATCACCGGCAGGACCATGCTGCTGGCCGGGACACTCACCTCCGAAGGACTGGCAATGGCGGCCGCCGAGTTGCGGTCGGCGAACCGCTGATGACCTCCCGTGACGGTACTGCGGCCGTGATCCGGACCCATGGTGTGACCAAAGTTTTCGGCTCGGTCTCAGCGGTGGTCGACCTCGACCTGACCGTTCGCTCGGGGGACATCTACGGGTTCCTCGGCTCGAACGGCTCGGGCAAGACGACCACGGTGCGCTGCCTGCTGGGGCTCGTGCTGCCCACCTCCGGGAGGATTGAGATCTTCGGCCAGGAGATGCCCAAGGCCTCCGGCGCTGTCTTGGAGCGGGTCGGCGCCCTGGTGGAGGGACCGGCGGCATACGGGCACCTCTCCGGGCTGGCCAACCTCATGCACCTGGACGCGAGTGGCAAAGCACCCGCAGGCCCACTCGGGGGTAGTCGGCGCGACCGCCGGGACCGCGCCACGCACGCCTTGGGCCTCGTCGGCCTCCAGTCGGTGGGTCGGCGTCCGGTGCGCGGCTACTCGCTGGGTATGCGGCAACGGCTCGGCCTGGCCGCAGCGATGCTCCGCCAGCCGGAGCTGCTCATCCTGGACGAGCCGACGAACGGGCTGGACCCGAGCGGCATCCGTGAGATCCGCGAGTTGCTCGGGACCCTGCACGACTCCGGGACGACGATTTTCCTGTCGAGCCACCTGCTCTCCGAGGTGGAGCAGCTGTGCACTCGGATCGGGCTGCTGGATCGCGGCCAGCTCGTGCTGGAGCAGGACCTCGCCGTACTCCGGGCACCTACCGGACGGGTCGTCATCGTGACCCCAGACCCGGACCGCGCCGCCGCGCTGCTCGGCGGGGCGGTCGAGGAATGTGACGGTGAGCGGCTGGTCGTGCGGGCTAGGGATCCCGGCGACCTCAACGCTCGTCTCGTCGGCTCCGGAGTCGTGGTGCGCGAGCTCGGCCCTGAGCGGCGCTCCCTCGAAGACGTCGTCGACGCGCATTCCAGCCGTCGCGGTCAGCACGAGGTGGCCCGATGAACCACGTTGAGCTCACCAAGCTCTTCGGAAGGCGACGAACCTGGGTTGCGATCCTGCTCCTCAACCTCCTGCCCACGATCGTGGCGGCCCTGCTGGCGTGGACCGGCATCGCGCCACGGCCCGGCACCGGGCCAGCCTTTCTGAGTGCAGTCATGGCGAACGGGTCGCTCTTTGGCATAGCGGCGCTCGCCATCGTCCTGCCCCTCTTCCTACCGGTGGCGATCGCCGTCGTGGCTGGGGAGTCGGTGGCCGGGGAGGCGCAGGCTGGCACCTTGCGCTACCTGCTCGTCCGCCCGGTCGGTCGCACCCGGCTCCTAGTACGCAAGCTGGCCGCGCTGACCGTCTTCATACTCGTCGCGGTGGTGTCGGTTGCCGGGGTCGGTTTCGTGGTGGGCCGGCTGCTGCTGGGCGATGCTCCGATCTCCGGGGCAATGCTCAGCCTGTCCGGCTCGTCCCTGACGCCGGGGCAGGTTGCCTGGCGCAGCGCCGCAGCCATAGCGTTCATCACAATCTCGATGTTGGGGGTCGCCTCAATTGCGCTCCTGCTCTCCACGTTGACCGACTCCCCGCAGTCGGCGACCCTGGGCGCCCTTGCCTTCCTCATCGGGTCCTCCCTCCTCCTCACCGTCGACGCCGCCCGCCCGCTCCAGCCGTACCTCCCCACCCGGTACTGGCTCTCCTTCGTCGACCTCTACCGGGACCCGATCCTGTGGAGCAATATTGCGCGCGGGATCGGTCTGCAGCTCGTCTATGTCGTCGTCTTCCTCGGCGCCGCCTGGGCGAACTTCACGACCCGCGATGTCACGAGCTAGGCGCACCACCGAGCCGGTCGCAGTCCGCCGCTGTCCAGCTCGGCGGGGCTTCGCGGTTCAGGACGTCCCCCACCAGGGCCTGGACCAGTGGGTCGCTCGGGAGGTCGCCATGGCGCGCTGAAGCCCCCGGGCAGATGCTCTGCAAGGAGGGGCTCGGCACCGCGTCGACCACGGCCGAGGAGGCCGGCACGACGACCTCGTCGAGGGTGGTCCACAGCGAGACGAAGACCAGCCCGGTAGGCACCGGCTCGGCGTTGAGCCGTGCCAGCAGCGGGCTGGCCGGCGCGAGCTGCTGGCAGGCCGGCGGACACGAGCCCGCCACGAGCGAACCCAGGGACGCCAGGTCCGTGCCATGGTGGGGCGAGCCGATGGTGACAAGGCGGCGCAGGTGGTCGCTGCCGCCGCCCTCGGTGGCCCACAGCCGAGCCACGACACCGCCGGCGGAGTAGCCCACCACGTCCACTGATGGGGCCCCGGTCCGGGTCAGTGCGGCGTCGGCGGCCGCGCCGAGTACCTTGGCCTGGTCATCCAGGTTGCCCTGCGCGCGATCTGGGAGCGCGACCATCGTCACGTCGCGGCCCTGATCGCGCAACGACCGTGCGAGCGCATCGAGGGATCGCGTCGACCCGCCATATCCCGGCACGAGCAACACCGGCCCAGCCACCGACTGGTCGACCGGGCTGGACGGCTGCCGCGAAAGCGCCGCAGCGAAGAGTCCGCCCGCCAGTGCGAGCACCACGAGCAGGAGCACCCCGAGAACGACTCGACGACGAGCCGGGGCGAGTCGGGAGAGCACACCACATCATCGGCCATCGGAGCACTCGGGCCAAGCCTCTTGGGCGGCACGCGCACATGCCGTGGGGGTCTCGGGGGACTGTCAGGCGCTCTGTAGCGGCTGGATGTTTTCGAGAGCGCCGCCGAGGTGGTCCTTTTCGATCTCGAGGTCGTAGCGGGTCTGAAGGTTGAGCCAGAACCGCTCAGACAAACCAAAGCATCTCCTTGACCAGATCGACTTCCGCGCGCAGCCTGATCAGGCCAAACCGGCACAGCTGCTTCAAGCCTGTAATGGTAGTATTCGAGGTGACGGACAGCTTGAGCAGGAGACCCTGGCGCTTGCGATCCTCGGTCACCAGGGCTACACCGTGATGAATCGCATCCTGCGGAGAGCGCGGCTTGTACGGCTGCCCGGATATCTTCATCTCGCCGGAGTACGGATCAGCCCCAAAGATCGTGCGAACCACCTCGGTGCGTCCCGAGCCGGTAATGCCGGCAAAGCCGACGATCTCGCCAGCATACAGTTTGAAGGAAACATCGTGCACGAGCTTGCTTCGGGAGATATTGTTAACCTCTAGCAGCACCTCGCCGGGTTGCGCGATCCGCTTGGGATAGACGTCCTGAAGATCACGCCCGATCATCAGCTTGACCAGGTCGTCCATCGTCACTTCAGAGACGAGCTTGGTATCGACGTAGCGCCCATCTTTGAGCACGGTGACTTCATCGGCCAGCTCAAAGATCTCTTTCAGACGGTGGGAGATGTAGACGATCCCGATCCCGCTGGCCTGGAGCGTGCGGACCACTTCAAACAGCTTCTCCAGATCCTGTTCACCTAGCACGGCCGATGGCTCGTCCATGATCAGGATGCGGGTCTTGCGGTTCAGGGCCTTAGCGATCTCGACCAACTGCTGCTCGGCTACCGCAAGGGCCGCGATTGGGGTATCGACGGACAGAGTGACTCCCAGTCCGTCGAGGATTTCCTTCGAGCGTGTTC
>CALLZC010000090.1 GCA_937858995.1 uncultured Nostocoides sp. | reverse complement strand
CCCTTCGGCGATACACCGCCGCGCGGCGGCTACTTCGGCTTCCCCTACCGCGCCGGCTGGAGCGTCGTGCGGGACCTCTACCGCATGGGGCTCCTGGCGGGCAGCTACGACAGCAACGAGGAACTGCTGATCACCGGCTGGTACACCCGCGGCGCGCCCCGCTGCGCCGATCCGAGCCGGGCTCGGCGCGTCCCGTCTGTGTTGTCGGACCACCGCTCTACTGTCCAACGGTATGACGAGCACCACCGCAACGGCCCGGCCCACGGCCTTCCAGGCAACGCTGGACGATCTGGGCACGCCGCTGCAGGAGGTCACCTTCGTCGTGCTCGATCTGGAAACCACCGGCGGCAGCGCGCACGGCGATCACATCACCGAGATCGGCGCGGTCAAGGTGCGGGGCGGGATCGAGCTCGGGCAGTTCCAGACTCTGGTCAACCCGCGGGTGCCCATCCCGGCAGTCATCAGTGTCCTGACCGGCATCACCGACTCGATGGTCGCCAACTCGCCCCGAATCGAGCAGGTGCTGCCCACCTTCTTGGAGTTCCTGGGCGATGCCGTGCTCGTGGCGCACAACGCCCGCTTCGACATCTCCTTCCTCAAGGCCGCCGTGAACGCGACCGGCGCGCGCTGGCACGACCCGGTCGTGATCGACACGGTCTATTTGGCACGCGCGCTCGTCACGCGCGACGAGGCGCCGAATCACAAGTTGGCGTCGCTGGCGCGGCTGTTTCGCTCCCGCATCGCTCCCGATCACCGCGCCCTGCACGACGCGCAGGCCACCGTGGATGTCCTGCACGGACTGCTTGCTCGGGTCGGCGGGCTAGGGGTCACGACCTTGGAGGAGTTGTCGACCTTCTCGGCCCGCGTCCCGGCGGCGCAACGGCGCAAGCGCTTTCTCGCCGACGATTTGCCGCACGCACCTGGTGTCTATCTCTTCAAGGATGGGCAGGGCCGCGTGCTCTATGTCGGCACCTCGGTCGACATCCGCACGCGGGTGCGCTCCTACTTCACCGCGAGCGAGCAGCGGCGCCGGATGGCCGAGATGGTGCGGATTGCGGAGTCGGTCACGCCGGTGGTGTGCGCGACCGCTCTGGAGGCCCAAGTCCGGGAGTTGCGCCTGATCGCCGAGCACAAGCCGCGTTACAACCGCCGCTCCCGGCATCCGGAGAAGTCAACGTGGGTCAAGCTGACCGTCGAGCCCTTCCCCCGGCTGTCGATCGTGAGTTCCGTGCGGGGAGACGAGACGACCTATGTCGGGCCCTTCCCCTCGCGCGGGGCCGCCGAGGACGCCGTGGCCGCCCTGCACGACGCCCTGCCGCTGCGCCGGTGCCGAGAGCGGCTCTCTGCATCCCGGCCCATCGCGGCCTGCGCGCTGGCGGAGATGGGCCGCTGCGGGGCGCCCTGCTCGGGCGCCCAAACCCCGGGGCAGTATGCCGTGGTCGTCGCCAGCGCCCGCGCCGCACTCACCGGGGACCCGGCGGCAGTCATCTCGCCGTTGGAGGCACGGATGCAGGAGCTCGCGCGAGCAGAGCGTTTTGAGGACGCCGCCTGCCTGCGGGACCGGCTCACCACTTTGCTGCGCGGGCTGACCCGCAGTCAACGCATCGCCCCGCTTGCCGGGGCCCCCGAGATCATTGCGGCCCGGCGCTCCCCGCTCGGCGGGTGGGAGCTGGTCTGCGTGCGCTACGGCCGTCTCGCCGGCAGCAGCCGCAGCCCGCGCGGCGCCGATCCCATGCCGTATGTCGCGGCCCTGCAAGCCAGCGCCGAGGTCGTGATGCCCGGCACGGCGCCATCGCCGGCCGCCTTTCCCGAGGAGACCGAGAAGGTCTTGCGATGGCTCGAGGAGCCCGGCGTGCGCCTGGTCAGCGTCGACGGAGAGTGGACCTGCCCGGTCGGCGGCGCCGTGCACCTCGCCGGCCGGTATGGCCATGGGCCCTCAAGCACCGCCAATCCTTTCGAGTAGGCCGGCGAGCGTTAGATTGGCGCCATGATCACCGCCATCGTCTTGATCAACGCCGAGGTCGACAAGATCCCCGAGGTTGCGCAGCAGATCGCGGATCTCGAGGGCGTCAGCGAGGTCTATTCGGTCACCGGCGACTGCGACCTGATAGCGCTGGTGCGTGTGCGGGAGCACGACGAGATGGCGAGCGTGATCGCCGATCGACTCAACAAGGTTCCGGGCATCCTGCGCACGCAAACACATATCGCCTTCCGGGCCTACTCGCGTCACGACCTGGAGGCCGCCTTCAGCCTGGGCATCGACGACTGAGATAACGATCGGCCCGCGCACTCGCGGCCCGCGACCCTTAGGCGCGGGTGGCGGCGATCCAGCGCTCGAGGCAGGCTGCGGCAGCGCCGGAGTCGATGCTCGTGCGGGCCTGGGCGATCCCCGAACGGATCGCGGCCGTGATGCTCGGCGGGTCCGCAGCTGCGCTCACCCCACCGCGGGCGAGTGCCAGGGCAGCACCCGCATTGAGCAGCACGGCATCACGAACCGCCCATTGCTCGCGGGCGCCCCGACCGGCCAGGAGTTCCCGCACCACCTCGGCGTTGTGGGCCGGGTCCCCGCCCCGCAATGCCTCGATCGGAGCCAGCGCCAGTCCGAAGTCTCCCGGGGCGATGACATACCGCGTGATGATTCCCTGGCTGACCCACCACAGGTGCGAGGGACCGGACAGGGTGAGCTCGTCGAGGCCGTCGTCACCTCGAAAGACGATTGCCGGTCGGCCGCGCGCGGCGAAGACACCGGCGATGAGATCCGCAACCCGCGTCTCGGCGACACCCACGGCCGCATACGTGGGTTGGCCCGGGTTGGTCAACGGCCCCAGGCTGTTGAAGATGGTGCCAATCCCCAACTCGCGACGGGTCGGGGCCGCATGCCGCATCGCCGGGTGGAAGGCCTGGGCGAAGCAGAAGGTGATTCCGGCCGCCTCCCCCACAGCGGCAACTCGCTCTGGACTCAACCCGAGTTCAACTCCGAGCGCCTCCAAGACGTCCGCGCTGCCCGAACTCGATGAGGCGGCCCGGTTGCCGTGTTTGAGCACCCGCAGCCCTGCGCCCGCCAGGACCAGTGCGGACATGGTGGAGATGTTGACGGTGTGCGCCCGGTCGCCGCCGGTGCCGACGATGTCGATGCTGTCGGGTGGGGTGGGTATGCGGTGGGCGTGCGCGAGCATGACATCGGCCAGGGCGTGGACCTCCCGCACCGTCTCACCCTTGGCGCGCAACCCCACGACGAATCCGGCGACCTGAGAGGGGGTGGCATCGCCGGAGAAGACACGATCCATCGCCCAACCGGCCTGCTCGGCGCTGAGTTCCTGGCCACCGACCAGGGCAGTCAAGACATCGGGCCAGGTGATGACCGGGCCCGGGGCACCACTCATGGCGCGGTCAAAGGATCGACGGCGCGGCATCCGGGGCGGGCGCCGAAGCCACGGCCAACTGCAATCCCGCACACAGCGCCATCGGGTCGAGCGGTTGCGGAACGGCCGCATCGGCGAGCGACCAGGCCGCCAGCCAGACGTCCTGCGGGCGTCCGGTCAGCAAGAGCACCGGCGGGCACTCGAAGATCTCGTTCTTCAGCTGGCGGGTCAGGCCCATGCCGCCGACCGGCGTCGCCTCGCCATCCAGGATCAGCACGTCGAAGCGCTCTGCCTCGACGGCCTCGATGACCGCGGCGGCGGTGGCGCACTCGCGCCACGAGGTGATTTCCAGGTCCCGGCTCGGGCGTCGGCCGAGGCCGGCGCGCACGCTGTCTCGGGTCGTGTAGTCGTCGCTATAGAGCAAGACGGACAGGGCGCGGGGGCCCGCATCGGCGGCACGGTCGGCGTGATCCATAACCGCAGCCTAACGAACCCGCCGGCAGGGTGATCGGCGACATTTTGGAATCGATCCACGCGAACGGTGGGGCCACCCTCCCTCAACGAATCGATTACCGCCATAATGACTCCGTGGCCACTGCATCCGCCGTCCATTCCGGCACCCCGTCATCAGCCCTGGGGCAGGGCTTGGGCTCGGTGACCCGGCCCAATATGGTCTCCGTCGGCACCATCGTGTGGTTGTCGAGCGAACTGATGTTCTTCGCCGGCCTCTTCGCGATGTACTTCACGATCCGTCAGGTGCGCCCCGATCTGTGGGCCGAACACACCCCGACGCTGAACGTCCCCTTCGCCACGGCCAACACCATCATCTTGGTCGTCTCGTCGGTGTGGTGCCAGCTCGGGGTCTACAAGGCCGAGCACGGTCAGGCAGCGCGCACCGGAGGGCTGCTGGATATCGGCGGCTGGGGCATGCGCGAGTGGTATGTCCTGACCTACATCTTCGGTTCGATCTTCGTGGCTGGCCAGGTCTACGAGTACGCGAAACTCGTGCACGAGGGCATCACCTTGTCTTCCGACGGCTACGGGTCGGTCTTCTACATGACCACCGGCTTCCACGGGATGCACGTCACCGGCGGACTGATCGCCTTCCTCTTGATCATCGCGCGCACCTTCACCACACGTCGCTACAGCCACGCCCAGGCCACCGGCGCCGTCGTAACGTCCTACTACTGGCACTTCGTCGACGTGGTGTGGATCGCGCTCTTCGCGACGATCTACCTGCTCAAGTAGCCCACCCCCGCAACGGAAAAGAGACCGACGTGAACGCACTCGCCGCCCGGCGACGCCACCCGGCTGCGATCCTGATCCTCCTGTTGCTGGGCTTGGTCTTGACCGGGGGGGCGTATGCCGCCCTCGCTCCCAAGCCGGCCAACGCCACGGAGGCTTCGGCTGACCAGGTCGAGTGGGGCCGCCAGCTCTTCCTGACCAACTGCGCCACCTGCCACGGCAAGAACGGCCTCGGCACTCCGGTCGGTCCCAACCTCGCCGGCGTCGGCGCGGCGTCAGTTGACTTCCAGATGGGTACCGCGCGGATGCCGCTGGCGGAGCCCGGCGTGCAAGCCCCCCGCGGTTCGGAGGTGACCTTCAGCGATGAGGAGATCGCCGCAATCGCCGCGTGGGTCGCCTCGCTGGCCCCGGGGCCGGCGATTCCGGATGCCGAGCAGACGGACTGGTCCAAGGGTGACCCAGGCGTAGGCGGCGAGATCTTCCGCGTCAACTGCGCCATGTGCCACAACTCCGCCGGAGCGGGCGGGGCCCTCACCAAGGGCAAGTACGCTCCGGCAGTGACCGATGTCGAGGCCAAACACATCATCGAGGCCATGCTCACGGGCCCGCAGAGCATGCCCGTGTTCAATGACGCCAACATTTCCGCGGAGTCCAAGCGCGACGTCATCGCTTACCTCAAGACGATGCAGGAGGAGGGCAACCCCGGCGGTATGGCGCTCGGCTCCCTCGGCCCGGTCCCCGAGGGCCTGGTGGTCTGGATCTTCGGACTGGGGATCCTGGTGGGCGCCGCGTACTGGCTTGGGCAGAAGGGAGCCTGACTCATGAGCCTTGACAATTCGACCGGTTCGAGCACGATCCGCCTCGACGAGGGGCACCATGTCGGCGATGGCGGGCTCCCTGAGCGCTTCGTCAACCCGGGACTCCCGCCGCATGTGCACCGCATGGCCGATGAGTCGGAGAAGGCCGCCAAGCGCGCGGAGCGTCAGGTGGCCTCGCTCTTCATGCTCTCGATCATCGGCACGCTCATCTTCCTGGTGTCCTACTTTGCCTTCGGCGTCGAACATCGCACCTGGGTGCCCGGCCTCGGGACCGTGTCGACCTCCAACCTCCTGCTAGGCATTGGCTTGGGGCTCGGTCTGCTCGGCATCGGGCTCGGCGCCGTCCACTGGGCCAAGACCCTCATGCCCGACGCCGAGGTCGTCGAAGAGCGGCACCCCATGCGCTCCAGCGACGCGGATCGGCATGCGTTCGCGCAGACCATGCGTGGCGGCGGCGAGCAGAGCCAAATGTTCCGGCGGCCGCTCATCAAGGCCACGCTAGGGGGCGC
Organism: uncultured Nostocoides sp.; assembly: GCA_937858995.1. GTDB lineage: Bacteria > Actinomycetota > Actinomycetes > Actinomycetales > Dermatophilaceae > Nostocoides_A. Next base: position 23,565 of record CALLZC010000090.1, on the reverse strand, counting down.
CCTCGGCCTCTTCAGCGTGCCGCTGTTGTTGCAGTTGGTGGGCAGTTTGGGCCCGCTGCCCAAGAACGAACTCTCGCTGACCATGTGGAATGGCAAACCCGACGGCCACGGCGGCTACATCCCGTATGGCAGTGCGCTGGCCGATCGCCCCCGCTTGGTCACCGACCCCGAGGCCATGCCGATTCGCGCCAGCGATGTCACGATCGGCTCGGTCTTCCACATCATGCCCGAAGGCCTGCTGCCCAACCCCGTCACGGGTGAGGACGGCCTGGAGCACGGGGTTCTCGAGGAGAAGGGCAAGGCGGCTGTTCTGCTCATGCGCCTGGACCCCAAGGATTTCAAGGACACCGAGGGCGGCCGCAAGGCCCTGGAGTGGGGCTACCAGGGCATCGTGGCCTATTCCAAGATCTGCACGCATGTCGGCTGCCCCGTCGGCCTGTACGAGCGCACGACACACCACCTGCTGTGCCCGTGTCACCAGTCCACGTTCGATGTCACCGATGACTGTCGGGTCATCTTCGGCCCGGCAAAGCGTCCTTTGCCGCAGCTTCGGATCGACGTCGACGACGAAGGCTATTTGGTTGCCACCCAGCCGTTCCGCGAAGCGGTCGGCCCGAGCTTCTGGGAGCGCGGATGAACGCTCGAGACGACAATGGCGCCGGCCGTCCGGCTGAGCGACTGCGCGCTGGTGACGATCCGGTGACGGCACCGGCATCGGCCGGGGCCAAGAAGCTCGGTGGCGTCGCTGGCTGGGTCGATGATCGCCTCGGGCCGGCCAAGGGCGTCAACTACCTGATGAAGAAGGTCTTCCCCGACCACTGGTCCTTCATGCTCGGCGAGATCGCGATGTACTCGATGATCATTTGCCTGCTCACGGGCGTGTTCCTGACCTTCTGGTTCGTGCCGAGCGCGGGCCATACGGTCTATGAGGGCTCATATGTGCCGCTGCAGGGTGTCGGGATGTCGGAGGCATACGCCTCGTCGCTGCGCATCTCCTTCGACATCAAGGGCGGGCTGCTGATCCGCCAAATGCACCACTGGGCGGCCCTGATGTTCACCGTCGCCCTGTCGGCGCACATGCTGCGGGTCTTCTTCACGGGGGCCTTCCGCAAGCCGCGCGAGCTCAACTGGGTCATCGGCTGCATCCTGTCGATGCTGGCTCTCGTCGAAGGCTTCGCCGGCTACTCGCTGCCGGATGACCTGCTCTCCGGCACCGGGCTGCGAGCAGCCGAGGGCTTCATGCAATCGGCGCCGGTCATCGGCTCCTACCTCGCGTATGCGCTCTTCGACGGACCATTCCCCGGTGAAGCCATCATCCCCCGGCTGTATGGCATCCACGTACTCCTGCTGCCCGCCCTGCTCGTCGGCCTCTTCACCGCGCACATCGTCATGGTGGCCGTGCAGAAGCACACCCAGTACCCCGGGCCCGGGCGCACCAACAACAATGTCGTCGGATTCCCGGTCATGCCGGTGTATGCGGCGAAGGCCGGCGGCTTCTTCTTCATCGTCTTCGGCTTCCTGGCCCTGCTCTCGGCCACCGTTCAGATCAACGCGATCTGGGTGTATGGCCCGTATGACCCGTCACCGGTCACTGCGGGTTCGCAGCCGGACTGGTACATGGGCTTTGCCGACGGGGCGCTGCGACTGCTGCCCGGCTGGCTGGAGTTCTCGGCCTTCGGCTACACGCTCAGCTTGAACGTGGCCATCGGCGCGCTGCTCCTGATCCCCGTGATGTATGGCCTGATGGCGGCATACCCCTTCATCGAGGCCTGGGTGACCGGCGACAAGCGCGAGCACCACCTGCTCGACCGTCCGCGCAACCACCCCACCCGGACCGCGCTCGGCGTGGCCGCGATGACCTTCTACGGCGTGCTGATGTTTGCGGCCGCGAACGACATCATGGCGATCAAGCTGCGGATGTCGATCAACGACATCACCTACTTCTTCCGAGCTGCCACCTTCGTTCTGCCCGTGATCGCCTTCTGGGCCACCCGACGGGTGTGCCTGAGTCTGCAGCGGGCCGATCGCAACCTCGTGCTCCACGGGCGTGAGACCGGGCGCATTGTGCGGACGGCCGATGGGCAGTTCTTCGAGGCGCACGAGCCGCTCGATGAGTACACGCGCTGGAAGTTGGTCCAGCAAGAGCCCCTGCAGCCGTTGGAGTTGACCACCGGCGTGGACGCGCACGGCGTGCAATCCCCCACGGCACGCGGTGACCGCCTGCGGGCCCGCCTGAGTCGCTTCTACTTCGCCGACGTCGTCCAGCCGGTCACCCCGGCCGAACTGGCGGCAGCGCACCACGATGGCCATGAGCACGAGGCCATCGAAGGAGCCGAAACCCCGGCCATCACGGCCGGCGAGCGCCACTGACGGGACCTCCTAACCTCTGCTAGCAGAAGTTAGTCGAATCTGCACACCGTGCACGGTGTGCAGATTCGACTAACGTGCGCTGAGTTCGGGGGATGAGCGCTACGGAGATCGGCTAGCCCCACCCGAGATCGTGCAGCTGCCGATCGTCGATTCCGAAGTGGTGGGCGATCTCGTGGACCACAGTCACCTCGATCTCCTCAAGGAGTTCCTCGCGCGTGGCACACATCCGAGTCAGCGGCCCACGGAAGAGCACGATCCGGTCCGGCAAGCTGAAGGTCTCCCACCCGGCGTCGCGTTCGGTCAGGGCGACACCCTCGTAGAGACCCAGCAGGTCTGGGTCATCCTCCGGTGGCTCGTCCTCGATGAAGAACGCGACATTGTCCAGCAGGCTCATCAGGTCCGCGGGTATGACGTCGAGCGCGTCCGAGACGGCCGTCTCGAACTCCTGCGCAGACATGGCAATCATGCGGGCGCACCGCTCCCCCCGCCGGCCAACGTGACCCCAGCGGTGCCTGACGCCCCGGACACCGCTCGATGCCCCAGCAGGTCAAGGCGCCCCCAGCTATCTCGGGGTGTTCGCGAGGGCTCCGAGATCTCGCACACTTTCCGGGCTCCGCGGCTACGAAGCGTGCGCGCCCTTGTAGAACTCGAAGACCCAACCGATGAGGGCAAAGACGGCGAAGAAGGCCCCAATGGCGACGATCCACCACCCGACAGCAAGCCCCATGAAGATGATGGCGCTGGTCAGACCCAGCCACAGCGGCCACCAGGAATGCGGAGCGAACTCGCCGTACTGGCCCTCTTGCTCGGCGATCTCACCCAGGGGGTTGTCATCCGGGCGGTAGCCAATCCGCTTGCCCGTCAGCCAGAAATAGAAGGCAACCATCAGCCCCAGGCCTGCGGCCAAAAAGAGGCCCACGGGCCCCACGGGCTCTTGCCACTCGGTGGCGATCCCGTAGATCGGGGCCATGATCAGGCCGAAGACGCCGACCAGGAGAAAGACGATGGACTCGACCTTCATACGATTCAGGCCTTTCGAGACGCGAGGCGGTCGGCTTCGTTGGCTGCCCGCAGCGATGCCGGCGCAGCCTCGGGGTGGTGCAAGTCGAAGGCCGGGCGCTCCGAGCGGATCCGCGGGATGGAGTTGAAGTTGTGGCGAGGAGGCGGGCAGGACGTGGCCCACTCGAGCGACGCGCCATAGCCCCACGGGTCGTTGCTCTCCACCAGGGGGGCGTACTTCCAGGTCTTCCACACGTTGTACATGAACGGGAGCATCGAGGCACCGAGAATGAACGCGCCGACGGTCGAGACCCGGTTGGCCAGCGTGAACCCGTCCTCCACCAAGTAGTCGGCGTACCGCCGCGGCATACCGTCCACGCCCACCCAGTGCTGGATCAGGAATGTGGTGTGGAAGCCCACGAACAGCAGGATGAAGTGGATCTTGCCGAGCCGCTCATCGAGCATGCGCCCGGTGAACTTGGGCCACCAGAAGTAGAAGCCCGTGAACATCGCGAAGACGACGGTTCCGAAGACCACATAGTGGAAGTGCGCGACGACGAAGTAGGAATCCGAGAGGCTGAAGTCCAGGGCAGGGCTGGCCAAGATGACCCCCGTGAGGCCACCGAAGAGGAAGGTGATCAGGAAGCCGATCGCCCAGATCATCGGTGTCGAGAAGACCAGATGTCCGCCCCACATCGTGCCGATCCAGTTGAAGAACTTCACGCCGGTGGGTATCGCGATGGCCATCGTCATGATGGTGAAGAAGGGCAGCAGGACTTGGCCCGTGACGTACATGTGGTGGGCCCAGACGCTGACCGACAGTGCGGCGATGGCGATGGTTGCGAAGACCAGCGTCTTGTAACCGAAGATGGGCTTGCGCGAGAAGACCGGCAGCACCTCGGAGATGATCCCGAAGAAGGGCAGCGCGATGACATACACCTCGGGGTGACCGAAGAACCAGAACAAGTGCTGCCACAGAATCGGGCCGCCATTGGCCGGGTCAAAAATCTCGGCACCGAAGCGCCGGTCGGCGCCGAGCGCAAAGAGCGCGGCAGCCAGCGGGGGGAAAATCAAGATGACCAGGATCGAGGTGATCAACACCGTCCAGGTGAAGATCGGCATCCGGAACATCGTCATCCCGGGGGCGCGCATGCACACGATGGTGGTGATGAAGTTGACGCCACCAAGAATCGTTCCGAACCCACCGAGCGCCAGGCCAAAGACCCACAGGTCGCCACCGATGCCCGGGCTGAAGACCGAATTGGACAGTGGCGCATAGGCGAACCAACCAAAGGCCGCGGCCCCCATGGGCGTCAGGAAGCCGAACGCCGCGATCAAGCCGCCAAAGAAGTAGAGCCAGAAGGCGAACATATTGAGCCTGGGGAACGCCACATCGGGCGCCCCGATCTGCAGCGGCATCAAGGCATTCGCGAAGCCGGCGAACAGCGGTGTCGCGAAGAGCAACAGCATGATCGTGCCGTGCATGGTGAAAAGCTGGTTGAACTGCTGCTTGTCATCGAGCACCTGCATCCCCGGCGAGAACAACTCGAGCCGGATGAACAGGGCCATGATGCCACCGAGGAGGAACCAGACAAAGGAGGCAATGAAATACAGATTGCCGATCACCTTGTGGTCGGTGGTGGTGATCCACTTGACAAAAGTGGTGCCCGGGGCGAGGCGCTTGGTGGCCACCCGCTCGGACGTGCGAAGCATCGTCGAGTCATTCGTGATGCTGCTCATGATCCATCGCTCTCGGTCGAGACCTTGTCCTGGTCCTGCGGAATGATCGGTTCACGCAAATTGGTCATCGGCAGCAACCCGCCATTGCCTTGCGCCTTCAGATCGGCGATGTGCTCGTCATACTCGGCCTGACTGACCACCGCCAGATTGAAGAGCATCTCCGAGTGGTAGGCGCCGCACAGCTCGGCGCATTTGCCGGCGAAGGTCCCCTCACGGGTCGGCACCACCTGGAAGGTATTGACCCGGCCCGGGATCATGTCCAGCTTCTGCAGGAACGCCGGGACCCAGAAGGAGTGGATCACGTCATTGGCGACGAGCTGGAACTCAATGCGCTTGTTGACCGGGACATACACCGTCGGAAGCGACTCTTCCACGCCCGGCTTCCCGGTCAGGATGGCCTGGGTCCCTGCCTCGTGTGCCCCAGAGGTCACGTAGTTGAAGTCGAAGCTCCATTGCTTGCCGATCACGTTGACGATGTAGTCGGGGGTAGCGCTGGTGCTGGTCAGGACCCGCTCGTCACGGTCGGTGTAGTAAAACAGCGTCGCGATCATGAAGATCGGCACCACGGTGTACAGGATTTCCAGTGGCACGTTGTACTTCAACTGCACCGGAAGCGGCGGATCGCCCTCCTTGCGCTTGTAGGCGACGATGCACCACAGCATCAGCCCCCAGACCAGGGCGCCGACCGCCAGCGCGGCGATCCACGACCCGATCCACAGGGTCCGCACCCGCTCGGCGCCCTCGGTGGCGCCCTCTGGCAGATAGCCGTTCGACAGCTTGCCTTGGGCACCGGCGAGGCCGCAGCCTCCCAGGCTCAAGACGGCAGCCGTCAACGCCAGACCGATGCCAGCGCGCGGACGGCGGCTGGTGGCAGCGAAGGTAGGCAGTCGCAACGGGCACCTCGTTCAAGTTCAATGTTCCGCGGTCGTGCAGGAGGCAGCCACAGGCAGAAGCTGCTGTGCCAAAACTTACCCCAGACCGTGGTGCTCGCGCCGTCGGGGTCGACTAAGTTACCGAAGCGTGCCCCGCTCATCGCCCGGGCCCCGCGCGTTGCTCGACGCCGTCGCCTCACCGCTGCACCCTCAGGCTGCCGCGACCCTGGCCGCCGCGCTCGACGCCGGGTGGGCCGAGCCGACGCGGCTGTATGCCGAGGCGCGGCGTGCCGCAGCGCTCCTCGAGCGCGCCCGCGAGAGCATCGCGGCCGATCTTGGAGTGCGACCCCCCGAGCTGAGTTTTCACCTGGGCGCGGGCCCCGCGGCCCTGACCGCGGCCCTCGACGGAGCCGCGTGGCCACGCCGACGCGCCGGGGCCACGATGGTTGCCAGCGCCGTCGAGCACTCCGCCATCCTCATCGCCGGGCGGTATGCCGCAGCCCAAGCCCAGGACGCCCGCCTCTTCCTTGAGGTGCCGGTCGACGCGAGCGCTCGCGTGTCGCTGACCGCCTGGGGGCACGCGGTGGCCACGCCGGGGTGTGCCGTGGCCGCGCTCCAGCACGCCAATGGCGAGGTCGGCACCCGTCAGCCGGTCACCGCAGCCCACGAGCAGTGCGCCGCCGCCGGGGTGCCACTGGTCGTCGACGCCCAGGCCAGCCTGGGTCGGTGGGGGGTGCCCCCGGCATACGACGTGCTCGTGGGGGACGCGAGCAGCGTCGCCGGCCCGCCGCTCGGGCTGCTCGTGGTGCCCGAGCGCACCGCCTTTCGCCGATCCGGGCCGCCGCGGGAGGCGGAGTTCGGCCGGGCCGACGCGCGCGTGTGGGTGCCCTTGGCGCTGGCGGCCGCCGAGGCCTGGCAGCAATGCGCCGCGGTGCGCGCCGCGGACAATGCCGCCGCGCACGAGCTCATCGGCCGGGTGCGTGCCGCGGTCGCGGCCATCCCCGACGTCGAGGTCGTCGGGGACCCCGACGATCGGCTCCCGCACATCGTGACCTTCAGCGCCCTGTATGCGGATGGCGAGAGCCTCGTGCGCGAGCTCGATCGCCGGGGGCTGGCCCTGGCATCCGGCTCCGCCTGCACCTCCTCGACTCTGGAGCCGAGTCACGTCCTGGCGGCCATGGGCGCCCTCACTCATGGCAATGTGCGCCTCACCCTGCCCTGGGAGGCAGCAGTTCCCGAGCGCCAGGCGGGTATCGAGCGGCTGATCGCCCACCTTCCGGAGGTCGTGGCGGGGGTGCGCGCGCAGCTGGGCGCGCAGGGACTATGAGCGCCGAACCGGGAGTGGTCGAGGTCGACGCGCGGGGCACCCGGTGCCCGATGCCGGTGATCCTGGCCGCGCACGCGGCGCGCGAGCTACCGCCGGGGACGCACCTGCTCGTCCTGGCCACCGATCCGGCGGCCGCCGCCGACTTGCCCGCGTGGTGCCGCATCCGCGGTCACCAGGTGCAAGCCCTCACGACCGATCCCGACGGGGCCATCCAGGCGCACCTGATCCTGGGCCCCTGACGGCAGGAATGGGAACCCAGCGCAGGCAGGGGAACCCTGGCCCGCTCTGATCAGGGGCGTCCCCGGGCACGGATCAGACCTGCGGGCACCACGTATGACGCCACCGCGCCCAGTGCGGCCCGGGCGCGGCAACCAGGTCGGGTAGGCGGCTGAGGTAGGCCGACCGCGGCAGGCTGTGCACTCCGAGCGTGGCCAGGTGCTGGGTGCGCCACTGCACATCGACCAGCGCCGGCCCGGGCGCCGAACGCAGCACCTCGACCAGGGCGGCCAGCGCGACCTTGGAGGCATCCGTACGCACATGAAACATCGATTCCCCGGCGAAGAGGCCACCCAGGGCCACGCCATACAGCCCGCCGACCAACGCGCCGGCGCTCCAGACCTCGACGCTGTGCGCCCACCCGAGCTCATGCAACCGGGTGTAGGCCGCGCCGATCTCGGGGGTGATCCAGTCGCCCGGACGCCCCGATTGGGCGCAGCCGACCAACACCCCCGCGAAGTCCCGGTCCACGCTGACCATCACCTGCCGCATCGATCGGCGCAGCGACCGGCTCACGCGCAGGGCGTCGAGTTCGAGGACGCCACGCTCGATGGGGCTCCACCACCCCATGACGTCCAGGCCCGCGACCTCCATCGGGAAGACCCCGGCACGGTAGGCCGCCAGGAGCGTCCCCGGCTCCAGATCCGCGCCGGCACCGATGAGATCGTCGGCGTGCTCGACCGGGACCTCCTGCGCGGCGGCCACCACGTCGGCGAAGGACCACGGCGACGGTGGCAGGCCCACCGGGCCCGGCGGCAACGACGGTGGCGGGCTCACGGCATACGGCGCGGTCAGGGGCGGGGGCAGCGCAGGTGAGGGGCGATCTCGCTCGCGGAGTCCTCGCCATACGCCTCGGCGAGCCGGTTCAGGAACCCCCGGGTGCTGAGCTCGTATTCCTGTGTCCCGACGGTCTCGATCACGTGGGCGGCCAGCACCGACCCCAACTCGGCGCACCGGCGATGCCCCAGCCCCGCACCCAGGCCGGCGAGGAAGCCGGCGCGGAAGGCGTCCCCGACCCCTGTGGGGTCGGCCAACCGGGCCACCTTGGCGACGCCGACGTGAATCGGCTCCACGCCCGGTGACTCGATGCTCACCCCGTCCTTGCCGCGGGTCGTCACCCGGTGGGTGACCCGGGCCGCAATGTCGGCCTGAGTCCAGCCGGTCTTCTGCTCGGTCAGCCGGGCCTCGTACTCATTGGTGATCAGATAGGTCGCGCCCTCGATCAGTTCCTTGATCTCCGGCCCGTCGCTGAAGGCGAGCTGCTGGGAGGGGTCGGCGATGAAGGGGATCTTGCGGGTGCGGCATTCGCGGGTATGACGCAGCATCGCCTGGGGATCGTTGGCACCGATCAGCACGAAGTCGGCGCCGCCGAGCCGAGCGGCGATCGGGCCGAGTTCGATGCGGCGAGCCTCGCTCATGGCCCCCGAATAGAAGGTGGCGATCTGCGCCATGTCCCGGTCGGTGGTGCACACGAAGCGCGCGGTGTGCTTGGTGTCGGAGACCAGGATGGAGTCGCAATCGACGCCGTGCCGCTCCAGCCAGCTGCGGTAGTTGACGAAGTCCTCCCCCACCGCGCCGACCAGGACGGGCCGCATCCCCAGGTTGGCCATGCCGAAGGCGATATTGGCCGCGATCCCGCCCCGCCGGATCTCGAGGTCGTGCGCGAGGAAGGACAAGGAGATCTTGTCCAGCTGCTCGACGATCAAGGAGTCGGCGAACCGGCCATCGAAAGTCATCAAGTGGTCACTGGCGATGGAGCCGGTCACGAGGATCTGCACGGGCGCCATTATGACCGGCTTCCCGCGGGAGCGCACCACAGCCCACGACCAGCACCCCGGGTCCCGGACCGCGCGTGGCGGTAGACGGGCCCGAGAGCTGGGCGTGGGCTGGGCCGGGTTAGGCCGGGGTTAGGCCGGGCGGATCAGCTGAAGCTGTCGCCGCAAGCGCAGGAGCTGCCCGCATTCGGGTTGTCGATCGTGAAGCCCTGCTTCTCGATGGTGTCGGCAAAGTCGATGGTCGCCCCGTCGAGATAGGGCGCGCTCATCCGGTCGATGACGACCTCGACACCGTCGAAGTCGCGCGTCAGATCGCCATCGAGGGTGCGCTCATCGAAGTAGAGCTGGTAGATCAGGCCCGAGCAGCCACCCGGCTGGACCCCGACTCGCAGGCGCAAGTCGTCGCGGCCTTCTTGCTCCAGCAGTGACTTCACCTTGGTGGCAGCGACGTCGGTGAGCAGGACGCCGTGCGTGTCGGTCGAGGTGGAGGTCTGCTCCGTGGTGGTCATGGCATTACGTCCTTCGCGTCGGTGCGGGGCTGGCGCTTTCCCGGTATGCCGCGTGCAACGCCACGCCGGTCCTTAATTGTTCCCCGTGGCGCCCAGGATACCCGGCTGGCCGAGTGGAACCTGGCGGATCGCGTTGAGGGCGCTGGGGAAGCCGATATAGGGGAAAGCCTGGACCAATGCGGCCAGAACGCGCTCCACGCTATTGCCGGCCGCGACCGCGACCCGGGCGTGCGGCGTCAGTTGCGGCGCGAGGCCGGCGGCGGCCAGGGCGACCAGTGACAGCAGCTCGCGGGTGGCCACATCGAGCCCGCCGCGGGTGTAGAAATCCCCGAAGAGCAGATCCGTCAGGAAGGCCGGCACGCTGGTCGCGAACTCGCCCGGCAGGTCGGCGAGCGCCGTCGCAATCTCCGTGCCATAGAGACCTTCCTGGATCTGCTGGCCCCGGGTATGCCGGTCCGCCTCGGTGACCGTGCCCTGCCGCGGCAGCGGCAGCTCGACCCCGTGTTCGGTCAGCACCTCGGTGACCACGGCCAGCGCGTTGAGCGCGCGCGGAAAGCCGAGATAGGGGGCGAGTTGATAGACCGCCTCCGTCAGTTCGACCGGCGTGACCCCCACGCGCAGTGCGGCAGCGGTATGGATGCGCAACTGCGGCAGGGCCTGGATGCTCGCGAGACACGTGATGGTGATGAGCTCCCGGGTCCGGTCATCGAGATCGCCGGTGGCAAAGACGTCACCAAAGACCACCCTCCGCACGATGTCTCCAAACTCCGGGTGGGCGTCCAGGTCGGCCGGATCGCGCTCACCGAACAACCGGGCGTACACCGCCGCTGCGCGCGTGGCGCGATCGCCAGGACCAGGGTCGGGGGGCTGCGTCATACCCAGCATTGTGTTCCTCCCGGGCAGAGGACGCCCCTTAGCTCGGCGACCAGGTGCGCGCGACGCGGGCGGCGCGCTCGCGCAGCGTGCCCACCGGGTCGGCGAAGGCGGCCTCCTCCTGCCGGGGGTCGCTGGCGACCGCATACATCCCCGACAGACCGAGGCTCATGCCCTCGCGCCGGCCGACCAGCACCTGGCCGGCAATGACGACCACCGGGGTGGCGGTGGTCAGGGCGATCCCGGCGACACCGGCGACGACCTTCCCGTGGAGGCTCTGCCAGTCGAAGCACCCCTCGCCGGTGACGACGAGGTCGGCGGCGGCCACCAGGTCCCGGAAGCCGATCGACTCCAGGATCAGCTCGACCCCGCTGCGGCGGTGACCCCCCAGCACGAAGAGCCCGTAGCCCAGGCCGCCGGCTGCCCCGGCACCCGGCTCCCGGTCGAGGCGACGCGCGCGCCCCGTGAGCAGATCGGTGCCCGCGGGCAGGTGGCGCCAGAGGCGATCGGCAAAGTGCCCCAGGGCGCCTTCCAGGTCCTGGGCACCTTGGGGGGAGGCCCCCTTTTGCGGGGCGAAGGTGGCGCTGGCCCCGTGGAGACCAAGCAGCGGGTTGTCGACGTCCGTGGCGGCCACGAGTTCGATGTCCGCCCAGTCGCGGCGCACCGCCTCGATGCCGTCGAGTGCGTTGGGGCCTAGGTCCCGCAACGCCAGGCCACCCCGACCCAGATCGTCGCGGGATCCGGCTCCGAGGGCCGCGAGCAGGCCGGCACCGCCGTCATTGGTCCCGCTGCCACCCAGCCCCACGACGATCCGCCGCGCACCCGAGTCGCGCGCCGCCCTCAGCAATTGCCCCACGCCATAGGTGCTGGTCAGCGCGGGGTCGCGCTCGCTGGCGGAGAGCAGGTGCAGCCCGCAGGCCTGCGCCGATTCGAGGTATGCCGTGCGCACCCCCGCCTGGTCCGCCACCAGGATGCTGGCCGGTACCTCGCGCCCCAGGGGGTCGGCGACCGTGGTGGCGATGACCTCGCCTTCCACGGCGCGCACCATGACGTCGAGGAAGCCGGGCCCGCCGTCGGATAGGGGCACGAGCGTCAGGATGTCCCGGGGCGCGCTCTGCGACCATCCCGCGGCAATGGCCCCGGCGGCCTGTGTGGCCGTCAGCGTTCCGGTGAAGCAGTCCGGGGCGATGACCACATGCATCCGGCCATGTTAGAAGCCCGCGCAGCCCGCGCGAGAACCTACGATCGAGCTCATGACGAGAAGCGCACCGCTCCCCCTGCTCGTGCTCGGTTCGGGCCGCGACCTTCACTCCGAACGCGGGGTCGAGTGCCCCGGCGAGTTGCCCGCCCTGTCGGACCCGGACCTGGTGGCCCGGGCACGCGCGGCCAAGGCGGCGCTCGGGGATGCGGTGTTCATCCTCGGACATCACTATCAGCGCGATGAGGTGATCGAGTTCGCCGACACGACGGGCGATTCCTTCAAGCTCGCGCGTGAGGCGGCGGCCCGGCCGCAGGCGCCCTACATCGTCTTTTGCGGCGTGCACTTCATGGCCGAGTCCGCGGACATCCTGACGGGTCCCGAGCAGATCGTGATCCTGCCCGATCTCGCCGCGGGCTGCTCGATGGCGGACATGGCGGCAATCAGCCAGGTCGAGGACGCCTGGGCCGACCTGCAGGACGCAGGAGTGGCCGAGATGACCGTGCCCGTGACCTATATGAACTCTTCGGCCGCGATCAAGGGATTCACCGGACGGCACGGCGGGACGATCTGCACCTCCTCCAATGCCAAGACGGCCCTGTCGTGGGCGTTGGCGCAGCGCGGCGACGGGCAGGTGCTCGGCGGAACGGGCAAGGTCCTCTTCCTGCCCGATCAGCACTTGGGCCGCAATACCTATGTCCGAGACCTCGGCGGCGCCCTCGAGGACTGTGTCGTCTTCGACCCGCACCGGCCGATGGGTGGGCTGAGCGTCGAAGAATTGCGCGCGGCCCGGATGATCCTCTGGCGGGGGCACTGCTCGGTGCATGGCCGGTTCACGGTGGACGCGGTCGAGGCCGCTCGCCGGGCCATCCCCGAGGTCAATGTCATCGTGCACCCGGAGTGCCGCTACGAGGTGGTCGAACTGGCCGACTATGTCGGGTCGACCGAAAAGATCATCAAGACGATCGCGGCCGCCCCGGACGGCACATCGTGGGTCGTCGGCACCGAACTCAATCTGGTGCGACGGCTGGCGGCACAGTTCCCGGGGAAGCGCATCGCCTTCCTGGAGAAGAACGTCTGCTACTGCTCGACAATGAACCGGATCGACCTGCCGCACCTGGTGTGGGCCCTGGAATCGCTGGTCGAGGGCCGCGTGGTCAACCAGATCCGCGTCGATCCCGACGTCGCCGCGCATGCCCGAGTCGCGCTCGATCGGATGCTCGCCCTCCCCGGAGAGACCCACAAGGACTGACTTCCGGCCGCAGCGGCGCCGGCCGGGCCAGTTCGCGGCTAGCTCCGCCGCAGCTAGCTCCCTGGCGCGTCGTGGGCGCCGACCGGCCGCCAGTGCGAGGGCGGGTCCTCGCCGACCCGACCATCGAGCGCTTCCCGGATCAGGTCGGCGTGCCCGGTGTGCCGGCCGTATTCCTCGATGAGATCGCACACGAAGCGGCGGGCGGTCACGAACTCGCCCACCTCATCGGACAGCGCCGCCCGAGCGTCCAACCCGGCCGCACCGGCGAGGACCTCCTGGGCCCACTGCCGTGACCGAGCGACGGCGGCGTCCCACCCGGCATACAAGGCCTCCGGCGTGTCGCTCGCGGCCGAGTGGAAGTCCCAGTCGGCGTCATTCTCAAAACCATGATCACGCCAGGCGCCCGGCATCGGCGCGCCGGTGATCCTGCGGCAGACAACATCGTCTTCGACGATCGCCAGGTGCTTCAGCAGGCCACCGAGAGTCAGCGTGGAGGCCCCCACCGTGCGGGCCAGCCCCGCCGAATCCAGGGCGTCGACCTTCCACCGAAAGGTCCACCGCAGCCGATCGAGGGAGCCGAGGAGTTGTTCATCGGCGGTCCCCGCCAGTGGCGGCTCCCAGGGTGGTGGCCCGCTCGGCTCACTCATCACGCGGGCCTCTCGGTCCGTCGGCCGCGCGCACGGCAGCCACCCGAGAGAGCAGCGCCGCCTCGGCCAGGCACACCTTTTCGAACTCACCCAGGTGCAACGACTCGTTGGCTCCGTGGGCACGCGTGTCGGGATCCTCGACCCCGGTGACCAGCAGGGCCGCATCCGGGAAGCGGTCCGCGAAGGCCGCCACGAAGGGGATCGAACCGCCGACCCCGATGTCGACCGGGGCGCGCCCCCACGCATCGGCGAACGCGGCCCGGGCGGCGTCATACATCCGGCCCTGTGCGCGGGCCGCGAAACCCTCCCCCTTGTCGTCCAACCGGACCTCGACCTGGGCGCCCCAGGGGGCATGGGCGAGCAGGTGCTCGCGCAGCAGGGCGTATGCCGTGTCCGGGTCCTGCGAGGGCGCCAACCGCATCGACACCTTGGCGCTTGCGCTCGCCACCAGGGTGTTGGAGGCCGTGGCGACGTCGGGCGCGTCGATGCCGATCGTCGTGATCGACGGCTTGGTCCACAGCCGGTCGAGCAGCGGGCCGCGGCCGATGAGCTCGACGCCCTCGAGCAGCCCGGATTCGGCGCGCAGGCGCGCCTCGTCATACGGCAAGGCGGCGGCATGGTCACGATCGAGCCCGACGACGGCGACCTCTCCATCGTCGGTGTGAAGGGTCGCGAGCAGCCGGATGAGCGCGGTCACCGCATCCGGCACGGGGCCGCCGAACATCCCCGAATGCACCCCATGAGAGAGCGTGGAGACACTCACCACGGCCCGGATGAGCCCGCGCAAGGTGGTGGTCAGCGCCGGCTCACCGATGGCCCAGTTGGTGGAGTCCGCTAGCACGATGGCATCCGCGGCGAGCTTGTCGCCGTGGGCGGCCAGGGTGGCCGGCAACGATTCGGAGCCGATCTCCTCCTCCCCCTCGACGAAGACCACGAGCGAGACGGGGAGCTGATCCCCATGGGCACGGACCGCCGCCAGGTGGGCCATGATCCCGGCCTTGTCGTCCGCCGCACCGCGGCCATAGAGCCGCCCCTCCCGCTCCGTGGGCTCGAACGCGGGCGAGTCCCACAATTCCTCGGGCCCGGGGGGCTGGACGTCGTGGTGCGCATAGAGCAGCACGGTCGGCGCGCCCGCGGGCCCGGCCTTGCGCGCGATGACCGCCGGTCGCCCGCCCTCCCGGACGATCTCGACCTCGAAGCCCTCGGCCGCGAACAGCGCGGCGGTCGCCTCGGCGGAGCGCTCGACCTGCTGCTGATCGAAGGCGCCCAGCGAGACGCTGGGTATCCGGGTCAGCGCCTCGAGATCAGCGCGCACACCCGGCATGAGGGTCGCGATCCGGTGGCGCAGGGTCTCCACATCGAGGACAGTGCTCATCCCGGCAACTGTAGGGCCAGCTCTCTGCCGACCGGAGCGCGCCCTGCGGCCAGGACATCCTCGATGGCTGGACGCCGGCTCGATCGCGGTGTCGTGGCGTCCCGCTCCCCGTTCGTCCACGTATCCTGGGCGCGTGTTCGGACGCAAGGACAAGACCGCCGCGGCCCCGCAGGACGCGGGCGTGGACCAGCAGGCCCGCCCAGGGGCCAAGAACCGGCCGACGCCCACGCGGCGCAGCCAGGAGGCGGCGCGCAAACAGCCGATGATCGTCACCGACCGCAAGGCGGCCAAACAGCACGCCCGAGCGACCCGCATGGAAGCCACCGGCAAGATGCGCCAGGCCATGGTCACCGGCGACGACCGCTACCTCCCGCCCCGCGACAAGGGCCCGGTCCGTCGTTTCGTGCGCGACAGCATCGATTCCCGGTTCAATCTGGCGGAGTTCCTGCTGCCGTTCATGATCGTCACCCTGGCTCTTCAGTTCATCCGGGCCTCGTGGACCCCCTATGTCTTCCTCAGCGTCTATGTCCTGATCCTGCTCGCAGTCATCGATGGTGTCTTTGCCTGGCGGGGTATCAAGAAGCGGCTGCGCGCAAAGTTCCCGAACGAGAACCTGCGTGGTCTCGGTGGGTATGCCGGGATGCGGATGATGCAGATGCGTCGCCTGCGGATGCCCAAGCCGCAGGTCGCCCGCGGGCAGAGTCCCGCGTAGGTCATGACCGAGTTCAGCTGGGCAATCCTTGGTCGCGACACTGCGCCCCTCGCGGACCAGCACTCCCCCGGCTTCCCGACCCAGGCGGACGCCGAGGCCTGGCTCGGCGATAACTGGCCGCAGCTGCAGGACGCGGGCGCCGCAGCGGTCACCCTCCTGCACTTCGAAGACGTCGTCTATGGGCCGATGTCTCTCGACCCACCGAGTTGATCTAGCCCGGGGGCGTGCCTCGGCCGCGCCGGTCAGGCTTGGCGGTCCGGTTCAGGCTTGGCGTCGCAGGACGCGGCACTCCCAGGGTCCCAGGATGATGGGGCAGTCGAGCGCCGGCTCGGAGGCACCGCAGACCTTGCCCCCGCTGGCCAGGAGCACCGGCGCCGCGGCCCAGTGGAGCGCCTCGGGGACCGGGGCGGGCACCGCAGCGTCGCCTGACAGATTCGCGACCACGAGGATCCGGTCCTCCCCGAGAGCCCGCTCGAAGGCATACACCCGTTCGTCCTGCGGCAGCAGCATCGTGAAATCACCGTGCGCCACCACCGGGAGGGTGTGCCGCAACGCGATCACGGCCTGCGTGTGCGCGAAGACGGAGTCCGGGTCCTGGACCTGATCTGCGGCGTTGATGTGGGGGTAGTTGGGGTTCACGGCCAGCCAGGGGGTCCCGGTCGTGAAACCCGCATGCTCCGATGCGTCCCACTGCATGGGGGTCCGGGCGTTGTCTCGACCCTTGCGTCGCAGGGCCGCGAGGATTCTCTGCGGGTCCTGACCCGCGGCTACCGCCTCCGCGTAGTGGTTGACGGACTCGAGGTCAACGAAATCCGCGATCCCCGCGAACGGGAAGTTGGTCATTCCCAACTCCTCACCCTGATAGAGATAGGGCGTCCCCCGGTGCAGGTGCAGCACCGTCGTCAGGGCCTTGGCGCTGGCCGCTAGGTAGGCGGGGGCGTCGCTGCCGAACCGGCTGACGGCCCGCGGCTGGTCATGGTTGTCCCAATAGAGGCTGTTCCACCCGCGATCGGCCAGGCCCGCCTGCCAGCGCCCGAGGGAGTCCTTGAGCGCACTCAGCCGCAGGGGCTGGAGATCCCACTTGCCACCCGGGCCCGAGTCGAGATCGACGTGCTCGAACTGGAAGACCATGTCCAGCGCCTGCTGGTCGGCAGCGGTGTAGTCGCGTGCATGCTCCACGCTCACGCCCGGCATCTCACCCACGGTGAGGAGGCCGGCCGGGCGTTGCGCAAAGACGGCCGCGTGCATTTCCTGGAGCCACTCCAACAGCCGCGGTCCGCACGCGACCTCGTGGAAGGCCGAGCCGAACTGGCCGCCCGGCGGCACAGGCGCATCGACATACGCGCGCTTCGAGATCAGGTTGATCACGTCCATCCGGAAGCCGTCAACACCCCGGTCCAGCCAGCGATTCATCATGGCGTAGACCGCCGCGCGCACCTGTGGGTTCTCCCAGTTCAGGTCCGGCTGCTTGGCGCTGAACAGGTGCAGGTAGTACTGGCCGCGGGCCGGCTCCCACTGCCAGGCCGAGCCGGAAAAGAACGATCCCCAGTTGGTCGGCTCCGCGCCCGGCTCGCCACCGATCTTCCCCGGGCGCGGGTCGCGCCAGATATACCAATCGGCTGTGGCACTGTCCCGGCTGGTGCGCGACTGCGCGAACCACGCGTGCTCGTCGCTCGTATGGTTGACCACCAGATCCATCAGGATTTTGATCCCGCGCGCATGTGCCTGCTCGAGAAGACGCTCGAGATCCGCGCTCGTCCCGAAAATCGGGTCGACATCCTCGTAGTCACTGATGTCGTAGCCCCCGTCATCCATCGGGCTGCGATAGACCGGGCTCAACCAGATGACATCGACCCCGAGCGCCTGTAGGTACTCGAGTCGGGCGATGATGCCCGGCAGATCACCGACGCCGTCGCCATTGCTGTCGGCGAAGCTGCGCGGATAGATCTGATAGACCACCGCCGACTTCCACCAGTCGCGGGGCAGGACCGTGTCGGCATCTCGCGTCATGGCCGGTCATCGTAGTGACGCTCGAGCGTGGCCCGGGTCAGTTCTCCTTGGTCGAGACCTCGACGAAGGGGGGTCGCATGGCCTCGGCCTCCACGAGCCGACCACGCACGTCGATCGAGACGGCGTCCCCGATCGCGACCGAGCGATCCAGGAGTGCCAGCGCGATGCCCTGCTTGCGCGTCGGCGAAAAGGTCCCCGAGGTCACCTCGCCGACCAGCGCACCGTCGGCGTCGAGCACCGGGCAGCCGGGCCGCGGGATCCCGCGGCCGGTGACGAGTAGCCCGCGCGAGAGCCGGGAGGTCTTGGCCGCCCGCTGAGCGACCAGCGCCTCCTTGCCCCAGAAGGTGGGCTTGTCCCACCCGACAGCCCACCCCGAGCCAGCCATGACAGGGGTGATCTCCAGCGACAGATCGTTGCCGTGCAGCGGATATCCCATCTCGGTCCGCAGCGTGTCGCGAGCCCCGAGGCCGCAGATCCGCCCACCCCGCGCGGCGATCGCCACGGCCAGGGTGTCCCACAGGGCAGCGGCGTTGTCCCACATCGGGACAAGTTCGTAGCCCCGCTCGCCGGTGTATCCGGTCCGGCAGACGATCACGGGAAGCCCCTCCCACTCGCTCTCGACGAAGGACATGTATTCGTGCCCGGTCGGCAGGCCGATGGTGGCGAGCACTTCGTCGGAGAGCGTGCCTTGGACGGCGATGACTCCATATGAGCCGTGCAGATTCTCGACGGTGACATCCTCGGGAGCCGATGCCTGCAGCAGCTCGACCACCGTCGCCGTATTGGCGGCATTGGGGATCAGGAAGACGTCCTCGGGGCTGCGCGCATAGGCGATCAGGTCGTCGACAACTCCCCCGGACGCGTTGCAGCACAGGGTGTACTGCGCCTTCCCGGGGTGAATGCGCCCCAGGTCGTTGGTCAAACAGTCATTGACGTATGCCGCGGCCCCCGGCCCGCTGACTCGCGCCTTGCCCAGGTGCGAGACGTCGAACATCCCCACCCGCTCCCGCACGGCCTGGTGCTCGGCGACGACGCCGCCGCCCGGATATTCGATGGGCATCAGCCAGCCACCGAAGTCGGCCATCTTCGCGCCCAATGCGACGTGGCGCTCATGCAGGGGCGAAGTCAAGAGGGCGTCGTTACTCATGGAGGCGACGGTAGCGCGAACTCCCACCGCACACATCGGCAGGGATGCGCGGACATCGGTAGATTGCTCGGGATGAGCACCCTGACCCTGACCGACCAGCCCGTCGCGGACCTCACCGCGGACGCCCTGATCCTGGCGACTGTGCCCGGCGCGAGCGGCGCAGTCCTGGCCCCCGGCCACGGGTTGCCCCGAGCGAGCGTGACGCACCTCAACGGCGTTCTGGCGGCGCTCGAGGCCACCGGGAGGGTCGATGACGTGCACACCGTCGCGATGGTGCCCGCCGTGGCTGCCCGCAAGGTCATCCTCACCGGAATCGGCCCCAAGACGGGATCCGGTAAGCCAAACGCCGACACCCACCGGATGGCGGCCGGCGCCGGGTTGCGCGCCGCGGGGCGGGCCGAGGTCGTCGTCGTGGACTTCCCGAGCACCTCGGACTCGCTGCTGGCGGCCGCCGCCGAAGGCGCCCTCCTGGGCGCCTATGCCTACACCGCGCACAAGGGGGCGGGCACGACGGCTTCCGGCGCGGGCGGCAGCCGGTCGAGCGCCTCACCGGGGCCGCAGAGCGCGGTCGCGCGCATCCGGCTGCACGTCGCACAGGCCAAGGACCGGGCCAGCAGGGCCGCGGTGCGGCACGCGGTCGTCGTGGCCGAGGCCACGGCATACGCCCGCGACCTGGTCAACGCCCCACCGAATGTGCTCTACCCGCAGAGTTTCGCCGAGGCCGTCGAGCAGCGGATCGCTGAGCGCGGCCTGCCGGTGGAGGTCGTCGTGCACGACGAGCGCGACCTGACTCGGCTCGGCTGTGGCGGCATCATGGGCGTCGGGCAGGGCTCGGCGCGGCCGCCGCGCATCGTCGAAGTGCACTACCGGCCGGCCAAGCCCGTGGGCGGGCAGCTCGCGCTGGTCGGCAAGGGCATCACCTTCGACACCGGGGGCGTCTGCCTGAAACCCGCGGCCGCGATGCTGACGATGAAGTGTGACATGGCCGGCGCTGCGGCTGTCGCTGCCGCGGTACTGGCCGCCGCCGAACTCAAGCTGCCCACCGCCGTCAGTGGCTACCTGTGCCTCGCCGAGAACATGCCGGGCGGCAACGCGCAGCGACCCAGCGACATCGTGACGATGCGATCCGGCCTGACCGTGGAAATCATCGATACCGACGCGGAGGGGCGGATGGTGCTGGCCGATGGCATCACCCTGGCGGTCGAAGGCGGAGCATCGGCCATCATCGATGTCGCCACGCTGACCGGCGCCTGCGTCGTCGCTCTGGGCACCCGCGTCGGCGGGGTCATGGGCACCGACGACGCACTCAAGGCCGCGATCCTGGCGAGCGCCGGGCGCACCGGTGAGCCGATGTGGCCGCTGCCGCTTCCCGAGGAGTTGCGCAGCAAGCTCGACTCGACGGTCGCGGACCTGCAGCACAAGGGCGATCAGTATGGCGGGGCGCTGACCGCGGGTCTCTTCCTACGCGAATTCGCCAAGGATGCGGACGGAACCGCCATCCCCTGGGCCCACCTCGACATTGCCGGTCCGGCCTATCTGACTGAGCCGCCCTTCGGGCATGTCGTCAAGGGCGGCACCGGGTTTGCGGTCGCCACCTTGATCGATGTGGCTGCCACGTGGGGCGCGCGATGACCCCGGCGGCGTTGGAGCACGCTGCGGATCGCACCGCCGCCGACCCCGTCGTGTATGACGTGGTCATCCTGGGTGCCGGCAGCGGCGGCTATGCCTGCGCGCTCCGCGCGGCCCAGCTAGGACTACGAGTTGCCCTGGTGGAGAGGGACAAGGTCGGCGGGACGTGTCTGCATCAGGGTTGCATCCCGACCAAGGCGATGCTGCACGCCGCGGAGGTGGCCGACACCGCCCGGCACAGCTCGTCCGTGGGGGTGGACCTCACCGAGCCGAGCATTGACCTGGGCCGGGTCGCGGCATACCGCCAGGGGGTCGTGGACCGGCTGTTCATGGGGCTTACCGGCCTCATCGTCGGCCGCGGGATCGAGGTCGTCGCCGGCGAGGGGCGGGTGCTGGATGCCCACCACGTTGCCGTGGGCGATCGGGTGCTCCAGGGCCGCAACCTGGTGCTGGCAACCGGATCGGTCCCCAAGACCATCGCCTCGATCCCGCTCTCCGATCGCGTGGTCACCAGCGACGGCGCCCTGGCGCTGACCGAGCTCCCCGAGCGGGCCGCCGTCCTGGGCGGCGGGGTCATCGGGGTCGAGTTCGCGTCGATCCTGCGCTCATTCGGCGCCGAGGTGACCATCATCGAGGCGCTGCCCCGGTTGATCGCCGCCGAGGATCCCGCCCTGTCGGCCGGACTGCAGCGCGCCTTTCGCCAGCGCGGGATCGCCACCCGCCTGGGCGCGCGGGTGGCAGCGGTCAGCGAGAGCGAGGCCGAGGTACGGATCGAATTCGAGGGAGCCGAACCGCTCGTTGTCGACCTGCTGCTCATTGCGGTCGGACGAGGCCCGGCCCCCGTCCCGGGCTTGGAGAACCTCGGGCTGGAGAGTGACCGCGGGTTCATCCCCGTCGATCAATGGTGCCGCACCACCACCCCCGATGTGTATGCCGTCGGCGACCTCGTCGCCGGCCTCCAGCTCGCTCACCGCGGCTTCGCCCAGGGCATCTTGGTCGCGGAAGTGATCGCAGGGCGCACGCCCAGCCCGATCGCCGAACACGAGATCCCGCGCGTGACCTATTGCGAGCCTGAGGTGGCCTCCGTCGGTCTGACGGAAGCGGCAGCACGGGAGCAGTACGGCGAGATCGAAACCATCGAGTACAACCTGGCTGGCAATGGCAAGAGCCAAATCCTGCAGACCCGTGGCCTGGTCAAGCTCGTGCGGGTCGCAGGGGGGCCGGTCGTGGGCGTGCACATGCTGGGCTCCCGGGTCGGCGAGCAGATCGGGGAGGCGCAACTGATTGTGGCTTGGCAAGCCCACCCGGAGGATGTTGCCCCCCTGCTGCACGCGCACCCGACGCAGAACGAAGCTCTCGGCGAGGCGCATCTGGCGTTGGCCGGCAAGGCGCTGCATGCGCATGGGTGAGCGGCGCTGGCGCGGCGAGGCAGAATGCGTGAGAGTGTGGTCAGCACGAGACGTGGCACGACACCTTGCACCCGGAATTTTGCAGTGAACTCATAACTGACGCATCGAGGAGAACGAAGGACTCATGTCTGAACGCGTGACCATGCCGGCGCTGGGCGAATCCGTCACCGAGGGCACCGTTACCCGCTGGTTGAAGTCGGTCGGTGACCACGTGGGGTTGGACGAGCCATTGCTCGAGGTGTCCACCGACAAGGTGGACACCGAGATCCCGTCACCGGTTGCCGGTGTGCTACTTGAGATCCTGGTCAACGAGGACGACACCGTCCCGGTCGGCGCCGACCTGGCGCTTGTGGGCGATCCGTCCGAAGCCTCTGGCTCGCAGCAGCCGGCGGACGCCGAGCCGGCACCCCAGGCCGCGACCCCCCAGGAACCGGCGCCCGCCGTCGAGCCTGCGGCGAGCCAGCCGGAACCGGCTGCGAGCGCCCCGGCGGCCGCACCGGCCGACTCCGGCGGCACCATCGAGGGTGGCACCACGGTCACGGCCATGGCGCAGCACCTCGGAGCGCACAAAAACCTGACGGTGGTCACAAACGGCCTGTACACCACCAACGCGCTGCGCCATCACCTGCCACACATGACGGTGATCACCACCGGCGGCATCCTGCGCGATGTCGCGTTTACCTTTGTCGGCCCGCTGCCCGAAACATTCTTCCGCGAGTTCCGTGGCAACAAGCTGTTTCTTTCGGCCACCGGCCTAACGCTCGACACCGGCCTGACCGACCCGAGCATGCTCGAAAGCCAGGTCAAGAAAACCATGATCGCCGCCGTGGCGCAGGTGGTTGTTTTGATGGACTCGAGCAAGTTCGGCGTGCAGTCGCTCGCCACGGTGCTGCACCCTGGCCCGTCGCATCGCCTGATCACCGATAGCCACGCGCCCCCGGCCATGCTCCGGTCGCTCCGCGAGCGCGGCGTCGATGTCCATGTTGTGGATGTCGAATAAGAGCGCGCCCACACGGAGCGCGCGGGAGCCGGCTGTTTCGCTGCGCGAATCTGATGCCGTGCCGGTGTGCAATGCCCTGCTGCATGCCTCCGTCGCTCCCTGCCACGCCCGTGCGCTCCACCAGCCGGCGGCTCAAGCGGCGAGCGCAGGAGGCAAGCCTGGAGCGAGGCCACGGAGGGCGATCCAACACGCTCCCGCTTGACGCTTTGCGCTTCGCTTTAAACCATCCCAAGCAGCTCGCGGCAACCCAGCTCTTCGAAGGCCGCGAAGGCGCGCCGCAGCTCGGCACCGCCAGCGCCTCACCCGAGACGCGCACCTCGCGCGCGCCGACGTGCAGGAGGCCTTCGTCAGCTTCGTCAACAAGGTGCCCTTCTACGGCTCCGTGTTCGCCTGCATGGACGACCCCCACGTGGCCGCCATCCGGCCCCGCCTCAAGCGGCAGGTG
>CALLZC010000089.1 GCA_937858995.1 uncultured Nostocoides sp. | reverse complement strand
CGACCCGCCGAAGCCGCCGCCGGTCATCCGGGCGCCCAGGGCACCGGCGGATTCCGCGGCCGCGGTCACCAGGTCGAGTTCTGGGCAGGAGACCTCGAAGTCATCGCGGAGCGAGGCATGGCTGGCCGTGAACAGACGGCCGACATGTGACCAATCCTGCGCCGTGAGGGCGTCGACAGTGGTCTCGACGCGGGCAATCTCGGTGACGACATGTCGCACCCGCCGCGCGCTGACCGCGGCGTCGGCGTCGTCCCCCAGGAGGTGCGTCAGTCGGGCCAGCGTGGGGGTCAGCTCGCTGAGGGGGATCTCGCGCAGCGTCGCTACGCCGAGGGCGGCGGCGGCTCGCTCGCAGGCTGCCCGACGGGCACCGTACTGCCCGTCGACCAAGGCGTGGTGCGCCTTGGTGTCGATGACGAGCAAGGTGAGCTCGGCCGCCTCGATAGTGAAGGGCACCTGCTCGGTATGCCCGTCCCGCACGTCCAGGAGCAGCGCATGGCCGGCCTGGGCCAGCAGGGAAGCTGACTGATCCATGCCCCCGGTGGGGGCGAGGGCGATCTCGTTCTCGGCGCGCCGGCAGATGGCCGCCAGCGTGGCCCGGGACCTGGGGTCAGCCAGCAGGTCGACGTCATACAACTCGGCGAGCGCGGCACCGGCGGCGCACTCGAGGGCGGCCGAACTCGACAGGCCGGCGCCGAGCGGCACCCGGCCGTCCACGAGCAGGTCGGCGCCGCCGACGGCATACCCACTGGCGCGCAGCGACCAGGCGACCCCCGCGACATACGCACTCCAGCCGGCGGGAAACCCGGGACCGATCTCCTCCAGCCCCACCTCGATGGTCTCCCCGGTCTGGAGGCTCCGCATCCGCAGCCGATCGTCGTCACGGCGGGCCGCAGCCGCGAAGGTGCGCTGAGGCAGGGCGATGGGCAACGCGAGTCCACCGTTGTAGTCGGTGTGCTCGCCGATGAGGTTGACCCGCCCCGGCGCCGACCACACCCCCTGGGCTGGGCGCTCGAAGTGCTCGGCAAAGGCATCGGTGACCTGCATCCGGGGAGTCTATTGAGGAGGCGTTAAGGGTTTGGGTGGGCCGGGAGCGGCTGACAGAATCGCGCCATGCCCCGTCACACCACCCAGCGCATCTTTTCGGCCATGCAGCCCACCTCGGACTCGCTGCATCTCGGCAACTATCTCGGGGCGCTGGTCAACTGGGTTGCACTGCAGGACGACTACGACGCCTTCTATGGGGTCGTCGACCTGCATGCGTTGACCGTGCAGAGCGACCCGGCGGTCCTGCGCGAGCGCACCCGTCGCACCGCCGCGCAATATCTCGCCGGTGGCGTTGACCCGCGGCGCTCGACCTTGATGTTGCAGAGCATGGTCCCCGAGCACACCGAGTTGGCCTGGATGTTGGCCTGCCACACCGCATTCGGTGAGGCCAATCGGATGACCCAGTTCAAGGACAAGGTCGCCAAGGGGCAGACCGCCAACGTCGGGCTCTTCACTTATCCCATCCTGATGGCCGCCGACATCCTGCTGTATGACGCCGACCTGGTCCCCGTGGGCGAGGATCAACGCCAGCACCTGGAGTTGACCCGCGACCTGGCCGAGCGCGTCAACGGCCGCTTTCCCGGAACCTTCGTGGTCCCCGATGCCTTCATTGTCAAGGGCAGCGCCAAGATCATGGACCTGCAGGAGCCGGGAGCCAAGATGTCCAAGACGACATCCGCGGACCTGGGGCTCATCGATCTGCTCGACGACCCGGCCCGGATCGCCAAGAAGATCCGCTCCGCGGTCACCGACACCGAGCGTGAGATTCGCTACGACCCGGAGGGGAAGCCGGGGGTCTCAAACCTGCTGGTCATTCACTCGGTCATTTCGGGGACTGCCATCGCCGATCTCGAGCGCGCCTTTGCCGGCAAGGGGTATGGCGATCTCAAGAAGGATGTCGCGGATGTCGTGGTTTCGGCGATCGAGCCCTTTCAGGCCCGCATGTCCGAACTCATGGGGGACCCGGCGGAACTCGACCGCATCATCACCGAGGGCTCGGCCAAGGCCCGCGCCGTCGCGGCCGTCGTCCTGGGCCGGCTGCGTGACTCCCTCGGCCTGTTGCCGCCGGCTCGGGGCTAGGCGGTTTCGCCAGAACGCGGCGCCCGCGAGTAACCTCCTGCGTCATGCTCACGATCGGTGTGTCTCTCGAGGTGCCCGAACCCTTCGGGAGCTATTTGCAAAGTGCGCGCCGTGAGCTGGGCGACCCGCTCGCCTCGGCGATCCCGGCACACATCACCCTGCTGCCACCGACGGTGATCGATGCGGATGCCTGCGGGGAGTTGGAGGCGCACCTCGCGCGAATCGCCGCCGACCATCCGCCGTTCGAGGTGCAGCTGCGCGGGACGGGGAGTTTTCGCCCGACCTCGCCGGTCGTCTTCGTCTCCCTGGCCGCGGGCGCAGAGCAGTGCACGCAGCTCCAGGACGCCGTGCGCGGCGGTCCCGTGCCCCGGCCGCTGGACTTCCCCTACCACCCGCACGTGACGATCGCCCATCATCTCTCGGACGCCGCCTTGGACCGGGCGCAGGAGCGGCTGACCGATTTCGCCGCTACCTTTACCGTGGCGGCTATCTACCTCTATCACCATGGGGCGGATCAGGTGTGGCGCCCGGTTCGGGCCTTCGCGCTGGGCGTCATACCGGACTGAGTCGGAAGGGAGCGGCGAGTATGCAGGCAGTCAAGGCCCTGGTGGCTCGCCTCAAGGCCACGCCCCTCGGCCGCGCCTACGTCCGCTACTCCGGCGCCAACGGGGGCCTGCTCGCGGGTGGGGTGAGCTACTTCGCCTTCTTTTCGATTTTTCCGGCCATCTCGCTGGGCTTCACCATCTTTGGCCTGGTGCTGCGTGATCAGCCGGAGTTGCTGGCCCGCATCGAGTCCGGGATCGAGCAACAGCTCCCGGGCTTCGTGCAATCGAGCTCCAACCCCGATGGGCTGATCCCGTTGTCGATCCCCAGCACGGGCACCCTCAGCCTCACCGCAGCCGCCGGTATCGCTGGGCTGCTGTGGGCCGGCCTGGGGTGGCTGGGCTGTCTCTTATACACATCTCCGAGCCCACGAGACGGACTCCTATCTCGTATGCCGTCTTCTGCTTGAAAAA
>CALLZC010000088.1 GCA_937858995.1 uncultured Nostocoides sp. | reverse complement strand
TCAAGCAGAAGACGGCATACGAGATAGGAGTCCGTCTCGTGGGCTCGGAGATGTGTATAAGAGACAGGCGCCAGCGTCCCCGGGCGCATCACCGCGATCGTGGGCGCCTTGCCCACGGCTGCCGATCCCGAGCGAGCGGTGTTGGTTGCCCTGGGCGGGCTGAGTCGGGAGCTGAACCGGCCGTATGGCAGTTCCGAGGGCGCGTTGACCACCCCACTGGCCAACTCCTGGCTGCTCAATCCGGTGGATGCGCAGGCCGCCCGAGCGGCCCTGCAGGCGAACCCGCGACTGGCTGCCGACATCCAGGACACGGCGAGCCTGACGTCGGATCGGGCCGCCAATCCGGTCAATTCGGGCATGCGAGCCGCCTTGCGGCTCGTGACCGGCGCCGCGCTCATGCTCTCCACGCTGGGCTTCGCCGTCGCAACGGCCGCACTTTCCCTGGCTCGCCATCGGGAGGGGTCCATCCTGCTGGCGCTGGGGACGCCCATGCGCCTCATCCGGCGGGCCGTGTTTGGCGAGCGGCTGGTCGTCCTGGTCCTCTCCGCGCTGGTGGGGTTGGGCGCGGGCATCATCGCCACGCGCGCCGTCGTCGCCCTGGTGATCGGCACGGACGGTGTCGCGCAACTGCCACCGGTCATCATCGATTTCGCCCTGCGTGATGTCCTGGTCTTTGTCGTTGCGGTGCTGGCCCTGCTGGCCAGCGTGGCGGTCCTCGTCATCGGTCGCACCTCGCGCGACCTGGGCGAGGTCCTGCGTGCTGGGGAACGCTCATGACGCGCGCCCGCCCGGCGCGCCAGCGTCCCGGGCTCCGATCACTGACCCTGGTTCGCGCCTGGCGGCGCGCCCTCCGGGATCGCGGGCCGGGGGTCTTGCTCGCGCTCCTCCTCGCGCTCTGCACGGCCTTCCTGACCGCGACTCCCGCCCTGGAACGCACGGCATACACACGCGCGATGGCCGACGTGCTGCGTGACGCGGCACCCGGCCGGCGGGATGTCTTGCTGACCTACAACGCACGCTCGGTCGTCGTAACCCGGGGCCAGTTCGCGGGCGTGCCCTTGCACCTGCCGATTAGCCCGCAGCTGCCGGTGCAGACGCGAGCCCGGCAGATCATGGGTCCGCCAGCCGCGCAGCTGCTCGGCGAGCCCGACTTTTCGGCTACCACCATCGACTTCGCCCTCTCCGACGACGACCCGGGCAGTTCCCCCATCGGGGAGCACCGCCTGGCCATGGTCCGGGTGCAGGGCGGGTTGCCGGAGCGGGTGACCTGGGACAGCGGCGGGCTCGGTACGCAGAGTCCCGGCACCCGGCTGTATGTGGAGGCCACCGAACCCGAGCGCGTCGATCGTCGCGTCCCGATCATCCCGGTCGTCGTACCCACCACCGTCGCCAACGCCTGGCAGATCACGGTGGGCGACCGCTTCGAGCTCGCACCGGTCGTCCCCGGGCGCTCCACACCCTTTCCGATCACGGTGGAGTTGACCGGCACCTATACGCCCACGGATCCGCTGGACCCCTTCTGGCAGGACGAAGGCCGACTCCTGCAGGCCGACCAGGTGATCGCCTGGGATGGTGGGACCTCCTCGCGCGCGGCCTTCATGGCGGCGCCGGAGGTCGTCGGCGACCTCGGGCGGGCGCTGGCTGCCACGCCTGCCGTCCGCCCACAGTCAGACCCGGATGTGGCGCGCGGCCTGGAATACGAGTGGCGCTATCGCGTGCCCGCCGAACGCCTCGACCAGGAGACGGTCGCGGTGATCGCGAACGGGTATGCCGCGATGAACCTGGCCTCCACCCCGTGGGCTGACCTGCGCCCTGTCATCGTCTCGGGGCTCCCGGACCTCGTGGCGGCTCATGGTCGCGCCGTCGCCGTCACGCGATCGTTGGTTGCCGTGGTGACGCTGGCGCTATTGGCGCTGGGATCGCTGGCGGCTCTGCTGATCGTCGCCCTGCTCGGCGCACGGCGGGCACCGGCGCTGCGCCTCCTAGGGGCTCGCGGCGCCTCGCGCGGGCAGCTCCTAGCGCTACTCGGGCTCGAAGGTGCCGTATGGGCCGTGCCCCCGGCCGCCCTCGCGGCCGCCGTGAGCTGGCTGTGGGCCGGCCCGCCCGGCCGCTTGGGGCTGCTGGCGCTCATCCCGGTGGGGGTGGCAGTCCTCGGCGCCGTGGTGCTGGCCGGCCGGCTCGCGTCGGTCGGGCCGGATCGGGAGCACTCGGCGGCCCGCGGCGTCGGCCGGGTGTTGCTGGAGGTGAGCATCCTGACGGGTGCCTATTTCGCGCTCAGCTCGGTGCGCGCCCGTGGCCAGCAGATCAGCACCGGCACCGTGGATTGGTATGCCGCGCTCGCCCCGGTCCTCTCGGCCGCGGCCGTCGCGGTCGTGCTCGCACGCATCCTCCCGTGGCCGATCTGGCTGGTGGCCCGCGGCCTCGAACGGGGCCGTTCGGTGCTCGGATTCCTCGCCCTGGCCCGGTCCGCTCGCACCATGTCGCCGACGCTGGGCCCGCTCGCCGGGCTCGTCATCGCGGCCGCCCTGGCCACCCTCCTGGGGGGTGTTGCCAGCACCATTGCGCGCGAGCGGGCCGCGGCGACATACGAACTCACCGGCGCGGACCTGCGCATCGACGCGGCGCGGGTGACGGCATCGGAGGTGCTTCAGGCTCGCGGCCGACCGGGCATCACCGCCGCCATTGCGGCCTATGTAGAGCGCGGGGCGCGCCTGCAGGGTGCCAGCGGGTCCCCGCCGCTGCCGGTCACGATCATCGCCGTGGACCCGGCGGCATACGCCGACGCGCTCGCGGGGACGCCGCTGGCCTTCGCGCCCGCCGCCGCGGGGGGAAGCGCGGGGCTGCTCCAGGGGCTCGCCAGCGACGCTCTGGACTCGCCGGCGGTGCTCTCGGTGGCGGTCTCCGGGAGCGCTCGGACGCTGACGATCGCCGCGATCGAACCCGGGCTGCGACGGAGCGCTCCGGGTGGTGAGCAACCGGTCCTGCTGCTGCCGTGGGAGCGGGTGCTCGGCGGGCAGCCCTACCTGCAACCCAACACGCTATTCGTCACCGGCTCCCCAGCCGCCGTGGCGGCCATGGCCCAGGACTCCCCGGTCGCCCTGACGCAGGGGGTCATGGACCGCCGGGAGTATGCCGCCTCCGTCGCCACCCGAGCCCTTCCCACCCTCGTGCGCTGGGTGGTCCTCGCCGGCCTCCTGCTCGCGGCGGCGTTCACCGCGCTGGCGCTCTTCGTCCTGCTCACCGTCAGCCGTCCGCCGCGGATCGAGACGATGGTGCGTTTGCGCGTCCTGGGATTGCGGCGCCAGCGTGTGTGGCTGCTCGGGGTGCTCGACGTGCTGCCCCCGGCCGTCGCCGCGATCCTGGCGGGGGCGGCTGCGGGGGTCGTCCTGCCGGGACTCATGCATCCCGCCATCGACCTTGCCCCGATAACGGGCGGGGCCGCCCATCCGCCCCTGATGACACCCGCGTGGGTGGCCGCGGGCACGGTGCTGGCGCTGGTCACCCTGGCGGGCTGCGCTGTCATCATGGATCTATGGCGGGCCCGGAGAACATCGCTCAGTACCCACCTGCGAGCAGGAGAACGCCGATGACCCTGGCACCAGCGATCGCGCGCGAGCGTGCGACGGAGATTCGCTGCGACAATCTGGTCCGGATCTTCAAGTCCGACGGTGTCGAGGTCGTGGCGCTGCAGGGACTCGACCTCGTGGTGGGTGAAGGCGAGCTGGTGGCGCTCGTCGGGGCGTCCGGATCCGGCAAGTCGACCCTGCTCAATATCCTGTCCGGTCTGGATATCCCCAGTGCCGGGCTCGCGCAGGTGGCCGGCTGCGACCTGCTCACGATGTCGGCCGGCGACCGGGTGCGCTACCGGCGGCATACGGTTGGCTTCCTCTTCCAGCAGGCGAGCGCCAACCTGCTGCCGTATCTGAGCGCCAGCGAGAACATCCAGTTGCCCATGGTCTTGAACCGCTCGCCCCAGCGCGCGCGGCGGGAGCGGGCCCGCGAGTTGTTGGAGGTCCTGGGCATTGCGCAGGTCGCGGATCGGGGGCTCACGCAGATGTCCGGCGGCCAGCAGCAGCGCGTTGCCCTGGCCGTCGCCTTGGCGAATCAGCCGCGAGTCCTGCTCGCGGACGAGCCGACGGGTGAGCTGGATCTGCACAGCTCCGAGGAAGTCTTCGACGCGATTCAGCGAGTCAACGACACCTTCGGCACCACGGTAGTCATCGTCACGCACGACCCGCTGGTCAGTGAGCATGTGCAGCGAACAGTTGGTATCCGCGATGGCCGAACCTCATCGGAGGTGCTGCGGCGCAAGGCGATCGACGAGCATGGCGGGGAGTCGGTGATCGCGGAGGAGTATGCCGTGCTCGACCGCGCCGGCCGGCTGCAGCTCCCGCGGGAGTTCACGGGTGCCCTCGCCATGGCCGACCGCGTGCGCCTGGATCTCGAGAGCGACCACATCGGGGTGTGGCCGGATCGCCCATCCCGCGCCCGGTCGGGCGAACCAGAGCCGCACGGTCGAACCAGCGGACCGCAGCGGGAAGCCGGCGGCCATGAGTGAGCCGGATGCCGTCTTCGGGGAGCGGCTCATCGCCCGGGATGAGCGCTTCCTCGAGGTCGCGCACCTGCGCAAGACCTTCGGCGCCGGGGAGTCCGCGGTCACGGCCCTGGATGAGGTGAGTTTCACGGTGCCGCAGGGGCAGTTCCTGGCGATCCAGGGGCGCTCGGGATCGGGCAAGACGACCTTGCTCAATATCGTTGGTGGCCTAGACCGGGCCGATGCGGGTCACGTCCTGATCGGCGGCCAGGATGTCACGCAGCTCTCGGATGACGACCTCTTGACCCTGCGGCGCGATCACGTGGCCTATATCTTCCAGGGCTTCGGCCTGCTGCCCATTCTCACGGCGTCGGAGAATGTCGGAATACCGTTGCGCCTGAAGAATATCGACCCCCAGGAGCGTGAGCAGCGCGTCGCCCGGGCCCTGGCCCAGGTGGGGTTGGCACAGCATACGAACCACATCCCGGCGCAGCTTTCCGGCGGCCAGCAACAGCGGGTTGCCATCGCCCGCGCCCTCGTGGCCGGCCCGGCCCTCCTGTTGGCCGACGAGCCGACCGGCCAGCTGGACTCGGCCACGGCGCGCGACATCATGGATCTCCTGTCCCGTCTGGTGCGCGAGCAGGGTATGACGGCCATCGTGACCACCCACGATCCGATCCTGCTCAGCCACGCCGACCGGGTACTCGCCCTCTCCGACGGTCACCTCCGCGACGACTCGCGGCGGCGCGGGGAGGCCGTGATGGATGGCTGACCAGAGCCTCGGTGCATCGGAGCCCACCGCGCTGGAGCACGCCATCGAGCAGCTGTATGCCGTCCCGCTCGCGGACTTCATGGCCACCCGCGCCGCCCTGGTCGCCCAGGCCCGGGCCGCACCGAACCGGCCGCTCGCGCAGCAGATCGGCAAGCTGCGCAAACCATCCGTTGCCGCCGCCCTCCTGAACGCGCTTATCCGCGCCCGGCCCGACCTCGTCGCGGATTTGGACAGCGTGGGCGCGCAACTGCGGGCAGCCCAGGCGAGCTTGCACGGCACCGCCCTGGGCGCCCTACGACCGGCCCGCGACGAGCTGATCGACGCCTGGCTCGCCGGTGCCACGGACCTGGCCCGGGCCGCCGGCTCCGCCCTGAGCGCTGCCGCGGAGACAGAGGTCCGAGACACCGTCATCGCCGCCTTGGCCAGCGCCGAGGCGAGCGCCGCGGTCGCCTCAGGCACGCTCGTGCGGGCGCTGTCCTATTCCGGGTTTGGGGAGGTCGACCTCGCGGATGCCGTCATGGCTACGACCACCGGCCGGCTCCTGCGGCTGATTCGCACTCCGGAGCCGGGCGACGCCGACGCCCCGCCCTGTCTCTTATACACATCTCCGAGCCCACGAGACGGACTCCTATCTCGTATGCCGTCTTCTGCTTGAAA
>CALLZC010000087.1 GCA_937858995.1 uncultured Nostocoides sp. | reverse complement strand
CGAGATAGGAGTCCGTCTCGTGGGCTCGGAGATGTGTATAAGAGACAGGGGCGGGCCAGGCCTTACCATTGACTGTTGGTGCGCCCACCGTCTCGATGTCCCGCCAGGGGTAGCAATCGAGCGGTAACCAGAGAGTGCGCGCAAAAGACGTAGGAAAGTGAGATCAACGTGTACGCGATTGTTCGCGCGGGCGGTCGTCAGGAGAAGGTGTCCGTCGGCGACGTCCTCCTGATCGACAAGGTGTCCGGCAAGGCCGGCGACAAGCTGGACCTGACCCCTTTGTTGCTGATCGACGGCTCCACCGTGACCTCGGACGCCACGAAATTGGCCAAGGTCTCGGTCCAGGCCGAGGTCGTCGGGCCGGCCAAGGGCCCCAAGATCACGATCATGAAGTTCAAGAACAAGACCGGGTACCGCAAGCGCCAGGGTCACCGTCAGCACCTGACCCAGGTCAAGATCACCGCGATCGACGCCTGATCCGCCTCCTCCAGCGAAGGACACATAGACATGGCACACAAAAAGGGAGCGTCCTCGACCCGCAATGGTCGTGACTCCAACGCCCAGCGCCTCGGCGTCAAGCGCTTCGGCGGGCAGGTCGTCGGCACCGGCGAGATCCTCGTACGGCAGCGCGGCACTCACTTCCACCCGGGCGACAATGTCGGTCGGGGTGGCGACGACACGCTGTTCGCGCTCGCGGACGGCAAGGTCGAGTTCGGCAGCAAGCGCGGCCGTCGCGTCGTGAACGTCGTCAGCGCCGAGTGACCTGAGCCGCGACTGCCGAGTGCTGTGTGCGCCGGCAACCTGTGTGAGTGGGGCGGGCCCGATGTGGCCCGCCCCCTCGCCTATTTCACCCCCTAGTGCACGTCGAAAGAGCAGGCTGAAGCCATGACCACCTTTGTTGATCGGGTGACATTGCATGTGGCCGCCGGCGACGGCGGGCACGGGGTGGCCTCGATCCGCCGCGAGAAGTTCAAGCCCCTGGGCGGTCCCGACGGCGGCAACGGCGGCAACGGCGGGGACGTCATCTTGACCGTCGACCCGCAAGCCACCACCTTGCTCGACTATCACCGCAGTCCGCACCGTCGGGCCGACAAGGGCCGCCCCGGCGCGGGGGACGAGCGCGATGGTGCCCGGGGAGCGGACCTCATACTGCCCGTTCCGGATGGCACCGTCGTCTCGACCAGCGACGGGACGATGCTGGCCGACCTCGTAGGCGCCGGCGCCTCGGTCACCGTGGCCCGCGGCGGCCGGGGCGGACTGGGCAACAAATCCCTGGCCTCGACCCGCCGCAAGGCTCCCGGATTCGCGCTGCTGGGCGAGCCGGGCGAGGCCTTGGACATCGTGCTGGAGTTGAAGTCGCTCGCCGACGTTGCCCTCATCGGGTTCCCGTCCGCGGGGAAGTCCTCACTGGTTTCGGTGATCTCCGCCGCCCGGCCCAAGATCGCCGACTATCCCTTCACCACCCTGGTGCCCAACCTCGGTGTGGTGACGGCGGGATCCACCCGGTTCACCGTCGCCGATGTGCCGGGGTTGATTCCGGGCGCGTCCCAGGGCCGCGGACTCGGCCTGGAGTTCCTGCGCCATGTCGAGCGGTGCTCCGTGCTGGTCCACGTCATCGACTGCGCCACCCTGGAGCCCGGTCGAGACCCACTGACCGACCTCGAGGTCATCGAGGCCGAGCTCGCGGCATACGTCCCGGGGGACCTGCTGGGCGGGCGGCCACTGGCCGAACGAATCCGGATGGTGGTCCTCAACAAGGCCGACGTCCCCGAGGCGCGCGAGCTCGCCGAGCTCGTCGAGGCCGACCTGCGCGAGCGGGGGTATGAGGTCTTCATCGTCTCCGCGGTCGCTCACATCGGGCTCAAGGAGTGGATCTTTGCGATGGCGCGGGCGGTGGAGGCCGCGCGTCGGGAGCTGGCCTCCGAGATCGTCCCCGCCCGCGTCGTCATCCGTCCAAAGGCCGTGGACGACAAGGGTTTCAGCATCGTTCGCGAGGAGCAGGGCGGCGAGAGCGTCTTCCGGGTGGTCGGCGCCCGCACGACCCGCTGGGTGCGTCAGACCGACTTCTCCAATGACGAGGCCGTCGGCTATCTGGCCGATCGGCTGCAGCGCGCCGGGGTGGAGGAGGCGCTGCTCGCCGCCGGCGCGGTCGCCGGATCGAGCGTTCTCATCGGACCGGCCGACAACGCGGTCGTCTTCGACTGGGACCCCACGATGGTGGTGGGCGCCGAACTGCTCGGTGGCCGCGGCACCGATATCCGGCTCGAGGATCACGGGCGCCGCACCAACATCCAGCGTCGCGAGGAGTTCCATGCGCGCAAGGACGCCCAGAGTGCGGCGCGCGAGGAACTCGCCGTCGAACGGCGCTCCGGGCACTGGGTCGATCCGGACGCCGACGAGTGAGCTCGCCCGGTAGGCACCCGGCGGTGGGGTCCGGCACGGCTGATTCGGCGTCGTCGGCTGATCCGGCGTCGTCGGCTGATTCGGCGTCGTCGGCGGATCTGCTCGCCAGCGCCCGGGCCCGGGTCGCGGGGCGGGGGCGCATCGTGGTCAAGGTGGGGTCGTCATCACTGACCACGGACGACGGACGGCGCATCGATCCGGACAAGATCGACGCCCTGGTCGCGGCCATCGCGGCCCGGCGGCTGCGCGGCGAACCCGTCGTTCTCGTCTCCTCCGGTGCCATTGCCGCCGGCATCGGCCCGCTCGGCCTGACCCGCCGCCCCCGGGACCTGGCCACGCAACAAGCGGCGGCATCGGTGGGCCAGGGCGCACTGGTGGCGCACTACGCGCGGGCGTTCGCGGCATACGGCCTGACGGTGGGGCAGGTGTTGCTCACGGCCGACGACGTCACCCGCCGCTCCCACTACACCAACGCCACGCGCACCCTCGATCGGCTGCTCGAGTTGGGGATCGTCCCGATCGTCAACGAAAACGACACCGTCGCCACGCATGAGATCCGGTTCGGCGACAACGATCGCCTCGCTGCGCTGGTCTCGCACTTGGTCAAGGCGGAGGTGTTGGTTCTGCTCACCGATGTCGATGGGCTGTATGACGGTCCGCCGCGTGAGCCGGGGACGCGCCGGATCCCGTTGATCCGCTCGCTCGCCGACCTGGACTCCGTGCGCATCGGCGGCACCGGTTCGTCGATCGGCACGGGGGGGATGGCGACCAAGATCGAGGCGGCTGCGATCGCCAACTCCGCGGGTGTGACGGCCGTCTTGTGTGCTGCCACGGCGGTCGGCGAGGCGCTGTCCGGCGCGGACGTGGGCACCGTGCTGCTCCCGCACGCCACGGGCAAGGGCAGCCGCAAATTGTGGATCGCGCACGCCACCACCCCCCGCGGCTCGGTGACGGTCGACGCCGGAGCGGTGCACGCGCTGGTCGAACGCCGCAAATCCTTGCTGCCGGCCGGGATCACCGCTGTCGCAGGGGACTTCGTCGACGGCGACCCGATCGACGTTCTCGGACCGGATGGGGTGGCCATCGCCCGCGGCCTGGTCAGTTACGACCGCGCGGAACTGCCCAAGCTGATTGGGCGCTCCACCCGCGACCTGGCCCGCGAGTTGGGCCCGGAGTACGAGCGCGAGGTCATCCATCGCGACAACCTGGTCATCCGCTGACCGGCACCCCGCCCCGTTCGACTCCCCGCGCCCGTTTCGCCCGCGCGCCCGTTTCGCCCGCGCGCCCGTTTCGCCGCGCGCCCATTCGACTAACTTCTGCTAGCAGAGGTTAGTCAAATCCGCACACGGTGCTAGGTATGCAGATTTGGCTAACCTGCGCTGAGTTGCCCGTGGCGCCCGTTTCGACCCGCGCGCCCGTTCGACTCACCCGCGCGCCCATTCGACCAACTTCTGCTAGCAGAGGTTAGTCAAATCCGCACACTGTGCTAGGTATGCAGATTTGGCTAACCTGCGCTGAGTTGCCCGTGGCGCCCGTTTCCACCCGCGCGCCCATTCGACTAACCCGCGCGCCCTTTCGACTAACTTCTGCTAGCAGAGGTTAGTCAAATCCGCACACCGTCTTAGGTATGCAGATTTGGCTAACCTGTGCTGAGTTGGCGGCGCCGCCGATCGCCCACTCGCAACACCCCCGCTGACCCCGACGGTCGGGGATCAGCGCACGCGCTGGGGGGTGAATTCCATGGCCGGGTGGGCAATGTCCTCTTGGCTCTGGACGAGCTGGAGTTCGCGGCGCCCGGATTCCAGCGTGCGGGCGAGCAGGGCGTACACCGAGGAGACGGTCTTGGCCAGTGCCTCCTCGACGCGGCCGCTGGCGAGCAGGTGTGCCGTGAACAAGGCGGCGGTGACATCGCCCGAACCGTTGGCCTTCATCGGCAGGTGTGGGGTCGCAACGAGCCACGCCTGATCGCCATGGACGGCCAACATCTCGATCATGCCGGCCGGCCGATCGGGACGCAGGACGCTGGTGACCAGCACCGTGCTGGGTCCCATGGCGCGGGCCGCATCAACCGCGGCCAGCGTGTCGGCCAGCGTCTCGGGCGCAGTTCCGGTGAGATAGCCCAACTCGAACTGGTTCGGGGTGATCAGGTCGGCGTTCGGCACGACCTGATCCCGCAGCAGCACCGGGATGTCCGGGTGCACGAAACACCCGCTGGCAGCATTGCCCATCACCGGGTCGCAGGCATATATGGCGCTCGGGTTGGCGGCCTTGACGCGGGCCACCGCATCGAGGATGACGGCGCCGATCTCGGTGCCACCCTGATAGCCGGACAGAACGGCATCGACGCCGTCGAGGGCCCCGCGCTCGTGCATCCCGAGGATGACCTCGCGCACGTCATTGGCGGGTATGAGGGGCCCGCGCCACGCGCCATACCCCGTGTGGTTGGAGAAGGTGACCGTATAGACCGGCCACACCTCCACCCCCAGCCGCTGCAGCGGGAAGACGGCCGCCGAGTTGCCGACGTGGCCATAGGCGACCGCGGACTGGATGGAGACGATGGTGGTCACCCGGCCATTGTCGCCCACCCCACCGTCGGGGTGGCCGAGGCGGCATACCCTTGCCGTATGCCGGACATCTCACCCCAGGCGACCGCGAGCGTCGCCGCGCTCGCGGGGCGGGCGGGCGTCGCTGCCCGCGAACTCGCCCAACTCTCCCGCTCCCGCAAGGACGACGTGCTGCGCGCCCTCGCCGACGCCCTCGACACGGCCACGGCGCAGATCGTCGCGGCCAACGCCGAAGACCTGCAACGCGGGCGGGACGGCGGGATGGCGCCCAGCCTGCAGGATCGCCTGACGCTGACCCCATCGCGCATCGCCGCCATCGCCGAGGCGGTGCGGGATATCGCGGCGCTGCCCGACCCGGTGGGTGAAATCGTGCGCGGCTCGACCCTGCCCAATGGGTTGCAGATCCGGCAGGTCCGGGTGCCCATGGGGGTCATCGGGATGATCTATGAGGCCCGGCCCAATGTCACGGTCGATGCGGCCGGCCTCGCCCTGAAGTCCGGAAACGCGGTCATCCTGCGGGGCGGCTCGGCGGCCGCTTCGTCCAACCGGGTCCTGGTCGACGTCATGCGCGAATCCCTTGCCGCACAAGGCATCAACCCCGATGCCATCAGCCTGCTCGACGGGGGTGGGCATGATGCCGTGCGCGCCCTGATGACCGCGCGCGGTTTGGTCGATCTGCTCATCCCGCGGGGCGGGGCGCAGCTGATCGACTCCGTCGTCCGCAACTCCACCGTCCCGGTCATCGAGACCGGCATCGGCAACTGCCACGTCTACGTCGATGCGGCCGCTGACCTGGACAAGGCATTGGCCATCACCCTGAATTCCAAGACCCACCGGCCCAGCGTGTGCAATGCGGCGGAGTCGCTCCTGGTCCATTCCCAGGTCGCCGAGTCCTTTTTGCCGAAGGCGCTCAGCGAGCTGTCGGGGGCCGGGGTGGCACTGCATACCGACGCGCGCGCGAGCGCGATCGCCACCGATGCCGGGGTGCCCTTCGCCATGGCAACCGATGCGGACTTCGCCACCGAATATCACGGCCTGGAGATGAGTGTCGGCGTCGTCGACACCCTCGACGCCGCCCTGGAGCATGTGCGCGCTTACGGGTCCGGGCACACCGAGGCCATCGTGACCGAGGACCGCGCGGCGGCCCGCCGCTGGACCGCCGAGGTCGACGCGGCCGCCGTCATGGTCAATGCCTCGACCCGGTTCACCGACGGGGGCGAGTTCGGATTCGGCGCCGAGATCGGCATCTCGACCCAGAAGCTGCATGCCCGCGGCCCGATGGCCTTGCCCGAGCTGACCACCACCAAGTGGATCGTCGAGGGCGACGGGCACGTGCGCGCCTGATGCACGACAAGGAAGTCCGCAAGCTGACGCAGCTCGAGGACACCCATTGGTGGTATGCCGAGCGGCGCCACCTCCTGGCGCGCTCGGTTGCCGGTATGCCGCCCGGGCGGGCCCTGGACATCGGCGCCGCCGGCGGCGGCAACTCCCGGGTCCTGGCGCGGGCGGGCTGGCAGGTGCTGGCGCTGGAGTATGGCGCCGAGGGTGCCGCCGTAGGCCGCGAGCGAGGGCTCGACGTCATTCAGGCCGACGCGACCCGGCTGCCGGTGGCCGACCGGAGCCTGGACCTCGTGGTTGCGTATGACGTGCTGGAGCACATCGTGGACCACGACGCGGCCGTGCGCGAGGTACGCCGGACATTGCGTCCCGATGGGACCTTTGCGATCGCCGTCCCGTGCGATCCGAACCTCTGGTCGGCCCACGACGTGGCCGTCGATCACGTCCGCCGCTATACCGCGGCCACCCTGACAGATCTGTTGTCCCGCAATGGATTCGAGATCACGCAGCGCTGGTCATGGAATGTACTCTTGCGCCCCGCGGTGGCGCTGCGGAGGCGGGCCAGCACGGGGAGCGACCTCGATGACGTGCCTCGAATCGTCAACGCCGCACTGCGCGGGATCGTCACGATCGAGCGCTACCTGCCGGTCAAGCGACTGCCGGGCGTGACGCTGATGGTTATCGCCCGCCCCCTGTGCGCCCGCCCCC
>CALLZC010000086.1 GCA_937858995.1 uncultured Nostocoides sp. | reverse complement strand
CCCAGTGCCACAACGGGTCGTCGGCCCCGACCGCGACCTTCACGCTGCCCATCAGGTCGAAGTCCACCAGACGGCGCAGCAGGGCGAGGCGTGCCACGGGGCCACCACCGAGGAAGCTGACCTCGAGCTCGCCGCCGGGGCGCCCCCGCTCCCACTTGTGGGCACGGCGGAACACCGCCATCCCGACGTCCGCCCCCGCGCGGCGCGCGAACAGCACCCGGGTCGGTTCCTTGTCCCGCAGGCTCTCCGCGGTCGGGCGGACGAAGCGCCGGTAGACGCCGTCATCGAACACGATCGTGCCGGGCTCGGTCTCGGCGATCGGCACCACATGAAACTGCTTGAGGAAGCGCACCGACAGCTGCACGCCCGCGGGGGGCACTTCCGGTGCATCCTTGGCGCTGACCAACGGCCGTGCCAGCAACTCGCTCAGAGCCTCGGCGACATCGCGCTCCGAGGCCAGCCCGAGGCGCGTCAGGGCTTCTCGTTGCTGCGTCAGGGTGTCGTGCGGGAGCGAGTCGACGGCGACATGCGCCGTGAGGTCGCAGGTGCCATCCGGTGCCGGGGGCACGGTGCGCCCGCGGCGATAGCCCGCCAGCGTCCCCCCGCGTGGCCGCCGGCCCCGGAGGTGCCCGTAGTCGATGGCGACAACGACTCCGGAGTGGACCCGGGCGCCGAGTTCGGCGAGGGCGCGATCACGCGGCAGGCCGACCTCGACCCGCTCACCGGGTCGACCGGAGTGGGGCCACCACTGCTCGATCCAGTCCGCTTCGGCGGGGCCGATCGTGGCCGCCGTGCCTGCCGGGTCGCCCCATCCTTCGGTCCCGTCGGGAGCCACCAAGACCTCGCGCAGCACGCCGGTGCGGTCCACCGCAGCGATCGGGCACGCGATGACATCGAGCCACTCGTTAGCCACCACAAGGGTGTTCTCGAGGGGGCCCAGATCGGGCAGGTCGGCGCCGCCCGCCGATTGGACCCAGCCCACCGAGCCGGGCAGATCACCGGGCCGGGGCACCACATCGGTGCCCATGAGGGTGAGTTCGGCGTCCCCGGCGGCGATCAGGGCCGCAAGTTCGCGGAGCAACTCCCCGCGGCCGGCGCCGACATCGAGGATCTGCGTGCAGCCTCGCGCGAGAGCCAGCGTGGCGACGGCGCGGGCGAAGAGGCGCCCCGACGGCCCGTGCGTAGAGGTGGCGAAGTGTCCGGCCGGCCCGCGGGCATCGCGATAGAACCCGGCGGGCCCATAGAGCGCCGAGTGCCAGGCATCGACCCAGGCGTGCACGAGAGCTGACGCTAATGGGTTTGCCGCGGCGTTCGCTGCGCCGCAATCAGGCCGGGTGGCAGCGGAGGCGGGTGGCAACCGGGCGGGGTGGCAGTGGGGCGGGGCGCACAGGGAGTGGGGACGGGATGCAGGCGCGCGGGATGATTGACTGGCCCGGTGACGATGCCGCCGCTGCCACCCGGCCGCCTGCGCGTGGGGGTGATCGGCGCCGGCAAGGTCGGGGCGGTGCTTGGAGCGGCCCTGGCGAATGCCGGTCACCTCGTCGTCGCGGCCAGCGCGGTGAGCGAGGCCTCATTGGCCCGGGCTGCAGTCTTGCTGCCGGATGTCCCGATCAAACCGATCGACGAGGTGATCGCCGACAGCGACCTGGTGGTTCTGGCGGTGCCGGATGATGCGCTGGCCACGCTGGTCCACGGGCTAGCTGCCGCGGGGGCCTGGCGCCCGGCGCAGCTGGTCCTGCACACCTCGGGGCGTAGTGGGCTCGGCCCGCTGGCACCGGCGATCGCGCTGGGTGTCGGGGGCATGGCGATCCATCCGGCCATGAGCTTCACCGGTACCGAGATGGACCTGCAGCGTCTGCGGGATTGCTGCTTCGGGGTCACCGCGCCGCCGGATCTGATTGCCCCCGCCTTCGCCTTGGTCGTCGAGATGGGTGGCGAGCCCTTGCTCATCGACGAGTTCGACCGGACCCGCTATCACCTCGGCTTAGCCCACGGCGCGAACTACCTCGTGACGCTGGTCGCGCAGGCTGCCCAGATCCTTGCGGCCGCCGGCGTCGAGGACACCGATCGCCTCTTGCGGCCGCTGCTGGGGGCGGCCTTGGACAACGCCTTGCGCAATGGTGACGCGGCCCTCACCGGCCCTGTCGCGCGTGGAGATGCCGGTACGGTTGCCGAGCACCTTCAGGTCCTCGAGCGGGAGAGCCCGGATGTGCGTGAGGTCTATCGCGTCCTCGCTGAGGCCACCCTCACCCGCGCCGAACGCGGGCGACGGCTCTCAGCGGCGGACGCGCACGGCATACGACAGGTTCTCGACCCCCAGAAGGAGACGCCGTGAGCACAGCCGAGGAACGCACTGTCCCCGCCGTCGCGCGGACCCGCGCGGACCTGCGGGAATGTCGCAAGGCGCTGACAGGGGACGAGATCGCCGTGGTCATGACCATGGGCGCCCTGCACGAC
This sequence comes from uncultured Nostocoides sp., assembly GCA_937858995.1. Lineage (GTDB taxonomy): Bacteria > Actinomycetota > Actinomycetes > Actinomycetales > Dermatophilaceae > Nostocoides_A. The sequence goes on along the minus strand of CALLZC010000086.1, from coordinate 6,252 downwards.
GGACATGCCACCTTGATCCGGCAGGCGCGCCTGGCCGCGGAGCATGTCATCGTCACCATCTTTCTCAACCCGCTCCAGTTCGGTCCGCGCGAGGACCTGTCTCGCTATCCGCGCACCTTCGACACGGATCTGGAGATCTGCACGCAGATGGGCGCGGACCTGGTCTTCGCCCCGACCCCCGATGTGGTTTATCGCGATGGCGATCCGGGAGTGCGCATCTCGGCGGGTCCCCTGGGCGATGTCCTCGAGGGGCAGTCGCGGCCGGGCCACTTCGACGGGATGCTCACCGTTGTCGCCAAGCTCATGCACCTGACCGGCGGCTCGGCCTTCTTCTTCGGCCAAAAGGACGCCCAGCAGCTGCTGCTCATCCGTCGGATGGTCCGGGATCTCGACATCCCGGCGCGCGTCATCTCGGTGCCGACGGTGCGTGAATCCGACGGTCTGGCCATGTCGAGCCGCAACACCTACCTGACCGACAGCGATCGCGAGGTCGCGCTCAGCCTGTCCCGGGCGCTACGGGCGGGGGCGGCTGCGGCGGATGAAGGCCCGTCGGCGATCCGTCGGGCGGCCCGCGCCGTGCTCGTCGCCGAGCCGCTGGTCCTGGTGGACTACCTCGTCTTGGTGCACCCGACGACGCTGAAGGATGTGCCCGAGTGGTATCGCGGCGAGGCGTTGCTCGCGGTCGCCGGCAAGGTCGGCACCACCCGGCTCATCGACAACACACCCGTGCTCGTCGGCCCCGGCGGCGGAGCGCTCGATGTCTTCAGCAACCCCGACCAAGTCGGCCCGGCCGAGATCCGTTGAGTGGCCATGACTGCGCACCTGCCGACCGTTGAGCTCCCGCGCTATCTGCAGGCCGGTGACCCGGGCTGGAGCACGAGCGCCGATGTCATCGTGGTGGGTTCCGGCATCGCCGGGCTGACGTGCGCCCTGCGGCTGCGCGAGCGGGTCGGCCGGGTGCTCCTGGTCACCAAGACCGTCTTGTCCGCGGGGTCCACGCAGTGGGCTCAGGGCGGAATCGCCGCCGCTTTGGATCCCGAAGACTCCCCGCAAGAGCACTTGGACGACACCCTGATCGCCGGGGTGGGTCTCTGCGACGCGGACGCCGTGCGCGCGCTCGTCACCGAAGGGCCGGTGCGCGTTCGTGAACTGGTAGCTCTCGGAGCGGAATTCGATCGCGCCCCCGGCGGCGACATCCTGCTCACCAGGGAGGGTGGTCACCACCGGGACCGCATCGCCCACGCCGGGGGCGATGCCACCGGCGCCGAGATCTCCCGGGCCCTCATCGCGGCGCTCGATCGGGTCAAGAACGACCCCGAGATCGAGGTCATCGAGCACGCGCTGGTCGTCGATCTGCTGACCGATACCGAAGGGCGGGTATGCGGCGTCACCCTCCACGTCATCGGCGAGGGCCAGCAGGGAGGTGTCGGATCGGCATACGCGCGGGCGGTGGTGCTCGCCACCGGCGGCCTGGGGCAGATCTATTCATCGACCACCAATCCGTCGGTCGCCACCGGCGACGGGATGGCGGCGGCGCTGCGGGCCGGGGCGCGGCTGACCGACCTGGAATTCGTGCAATTCCACCCGACCGTGATGTATCTCGGGGAGGGTGCCATCGGACAGCAACCGCTGATCTCCGAGGCCGTCCGGGGTGAGGGCGCCTTCCTCGTCGACGACACCGGCGAGCGCTTCATGCAGGGCCGCCACCCCCAGGCCGACCTGGCGCCACGCGATGTCGTCGCGCGCGCGATCGTCGCCCGGATGCGCGAGAGCGGCGCCGAGCACGTCTGGCTCGACGCCCGGCACCTGAGCGCCGACTTCCTGGAGCGCCGCTTCCCCTCGATCGTCGCGCGCTGCCGAGAGTTGGGGTGCGACCCCGCCACCCAACTGATCCCCGTTGCCCCGGCCCAGCACTATGCCTCGGGTGGGATCTGGACGGACCTGCACGGGCGCTCCAGCATCCCTGGCCTGTATGCCTGTGGCGAGACGGCCTGCACCGGGGTGCACGGGGCAAACCGGCTGGCCTCCAATTCGCTGCTCGAGGGCCTGGTCTTCGCTCGGCGCATCGCGGAGGACATCGCCGATCGATTCGCCGCCGGCGACCTGATGGCGGCCGTGCCGGTGGAACCCGACGACGACCGAGGGCTGCTTGCTGCTGACCGGCGGCGCGCGGTCCAGCGAGCGATGACCAGCGGCTCGGGCGTCGTGCGTTCGGCTGCGGCGACGGAGGAGACCCACGCCGCGCTGCGCGCCCTGCTCGCCGAGCCGAGCAGTGCGCAACCCACCACGCAGGCGTGGGAGACCACCAATCTGGCGCACCTGGGCCTGGCGTTGACGGCCGCCGCCCATGCTCGGGCCGAGACCCGGGGCGGGCATGAGCGGCTGGACTTCCCGGAGCGCGACGATGACTCGTGGTTGGGTCACCTCCATCATGTCCGCAGCGGGCGTGAGCTGACCATGTCGTATGTGCACCAGGAGGATTCCGGACGATGAGTGGTTTTGCCTTCCCCACGCAGGATGCCCTGCGGATTGCCCGCACCGCCCTCGCGGAGGACCTCGGGGGCCTGGACGGGGTGGATGTCACCACCGAGGCGACCATCGATCCCAGCACCTTGGCGGTCGCCCACATCGTGGCGCGGGCCCCGGGCGTCGTCGCGGGTCTGCCGGTCATCGACCTGGTGCTCAGTGAGTGTGCCGCGATCACCGGTGGAGCACCCGTCCTCTGCGAGATCGAGGCGGTGGATGGTTCGGCCGTGCGTCCTGGTGATGTCCTGGCGATCCTGCGCGGCCCGGCCGCGACGATCCTGACCGCGGAGCGCACGATCCTCAACATCCTCTCGCGTATCTGCGGGGTGGCCACCGCGACGCGCGCGTGGGCGGAGGTGCTCGAGGGCACCGACACCACGGTTTTGGATACCCGCAAGACCACGCCCGGGATGCGGGCCCTGGAGAAGTACGCCGTGCGCGCCGGCGGCGGCACCAACAAGCGCATGGGTCTGTATGACGTGGCGATGGTCAAGGACAACCACAAGCTCGCGGCCGGGTCGATCACCGCAGCCTATGAGCGGATCCGCGAGCGCTTCCCCGATGTGCCCATCCAGGTCGAGGTGACCTCCGTGGCCGAGGCCGTCGAAGCCGTTGCCGCAGGTGCGCGATTCATCATGTGCGACAACATGTCCCCGGACCTGCTGGGCGAGACGATCGGGGCACTGGAGGGCGCCGGCGAGAGTGTGGAGGTCGAGGCGACCGGCGGGCTCACGCTGGAGCGGGCCACGGCATACGCGGCGACCGGAGTGGACTACCTCAGTGTGGGCGCACTGACGCACTCGGCCCCGATCCTCGACATCGCCCTGGACTTCGTCGACGTCTAGGGCGGCGGCCGGGTGAGCCTCGGGTGGCGTTGTCATACGCCGTCGCTAGATTGCTGAGTATGCCGCGCGATCCCGATTGGTTGCACCCTCTCGTGGTGCGCCGAGTGCGGTGTGCGGCCGATGCCGAGCCGGACTTCGAGCGTTGGCCGGCGCGGCTCGCGCCGGTGCGGCAGGTGCTCACCGAGGGCCTGGATCTGGCGAAGTTGACGATCCTGGTGGGGGAGAACGGCAGCGGGAAGTCCACTCTCGTCGAGGCCATCGCGATGGCCTTCGGCATGCCGGGTGAGGGCGGCTCGACCGGGGCACGGCACGCGACCTACCCCAGCGAATCGCCCCTGCATGACTGGCTGACCTTGGAGCGGGGGGCCGGGGCCAGCAAGTGGGGCTACTTCCTGCGCGCCGAGACGACCCATGGGCTGTTCACCTATCTGAAGAACAACCCCGGCGGCTGGGACCCCGACTTCCATGCCCTCAGTCACGGCGAGTCCTTCTTGGCGATGCTGCGCTCGCGGCGGTTCCAGGGGGAGGGGCTCTTCGTCATGGACGAACCGGAAGCCGGGTTGAGCTTTTCCGCGCAACTGGCGCTGGTCGGCACCTTGCACGCACTCGCCGCCGACCCCGGCACCCAAATGCTCATCGCCACGCATTCACCGGTTCTGGCGAGCATCCCGGGCGCCACCTTGCTGCAGCTCGACCACACTGGGATCCACCGACGCGAGTGGGGCGAGCTGGAATCGGTGATCAACTACACAAACTTCCTGACCGAGCCGCGCCGCTACTTGCGCCACGTGCTCCAGGAGTGAGGTGGCCCGCTCCAGGAGTGAGGTGGCCGGGGATGGCCCGCCCGGGGCACCTCGGCCGGGCTTGACGCCTGAAGGCCCTCGCGGAGAGGCATCTAGACTGGTGCGTTGTGACCGCCCTGCCCGAATCCCCCGTGCTGCCTGAGGTCGAGCTCTCCGAGCAGATGCGCATCCGGCACGCCAAGCGCGAGCGACTGCTCTCGCAGAACCGGGCCCCGTATGCCGTGCAGGTCCCCCGAACCCACTCCCTTGCGGAGGTGCGCACCCAGTGGTCGCATCTGGCGACCGGAGAGGAAACCTCCGATGTCGTCGGGGTTGCCGGGCGGATCATCTTCCAGCGCAACACCGGCAAGCTGGCCTTCGCCACCCTCCAGGAGGGAGTGGGCACCCGTTTGCAGGTCATGCTCAGCCTGGCCGAGGTCGGTGCGGAGGCGTTGGAGTCGTGGAAGGCCGATGTCGACCTCGGAGACTACGTCTTCGTGCAGGGGCGGGTGATCTCCTCCAAACGAGGCGAACTCTCGGTGCTCGCCACCCGCTGGGAGATGGCCAGCAAGGCCCTGCGTCCGCTGCCCGTGCTGCACAAGGACCTCGCTGAGGAGACCCGGGTCCGGCAGCGCTACGCCGACCTGGTCGTGCGCCAGGAAGCCCGGGACATGGTGCGCACCAAGGCAACCGCCCTGCGCACCATCCGGGCGGTGCTGGACGGGCAGGGTTTCATCGAGGTGGAGACGCCCATCATTCAGCTCGTGCACGGCGGCGCGGCCGCCCGCCCGTTCGTCACTCACATGAACGCCTTCGACCAGGAGATGGTGCTGCGCATTGCGCTGGAGCTCAACCTCAAGAAGGCGGTCGTGGGCGGCGTCGATCGCGTGTATGAGATGGGGCGGATCTTCCGCAACGAGGGCGTGGACGCCACGCACTCGCCGGAGTTCACCATGCTCGAGGTCTATCAGGCGTGGGGGGATCAGAGCACGATTGCCGAGGTGATGCGCTCCGTGATCCTCGGCGTCGCCGACGCCTTGGGTTCCCGACAGATCGAGACCTCCGCTGGCGTGGTGGATCTCGATGGGCCGTGGCGCTGGCTCCCGGTGTATGACGCGGTCTCCGAGGTGGTCGGTGAGCGCGTCACCATCGACACGCCAGTGGAGCGGCTGATGGAGTATGCCGCTGCGCACGGCGTGGTGATCGAGCCGGGCTTGGAGAAGGACAAGGTCTTCCTCGAATTGCTGTCGGAGCTCGTCGAGCCGCACCTGCTGCAGCCGACCTTCTTGTGCGACTACCCGGCCATCGCGCAGCCGCTGGCCCGGCCGCACCGCAGCCGCTCGGGTCATATCGAGGCCTGGGACTTGATCATTGCCGGAGTCGAGCGGGGCACCGGGTTCACCGAGTTGGTCGACCCGGTCATCCAGCGGGCCGTCCTGACCGACCAGTCGCTGCGGGCAGCGGGCGGCGACCCCGAGGCCATGGCGTTGGATGAGGATTTCCTGCGCGCCCTCGAGTACGGCGCACCGCCCATGGGCGGGCTGGGCATGGGTCTGGACCGGATGATCATGCTCTTCACCGGCGCCAACATTCGCGAGACCATCCTCTTTCCGCACCTCAAGCCGGAGGCGTGAGCCGTGAACAACATCTGGACTTATGCCGTGGCGCTGATTCCCTCGATCGGTGTCGGATACCTTTTCTACGTCATCATCAAGAATTTGCTCGAGGGTGACCGCAACGAGCGGACCGCGCTCGCTCGCCTCGACAAAGCGCATGAGATCGCTGAACGGCTGCCGGAAAATGCGGATTCCCCGGAGCCCGATCCTGGCCCCGGCCGCTAACACAGCTCTCGTCCTATCCACACCGAGGCCGCCCTCTACAGTTCGCAATCCAGGGCGTGTATTGTGGTTTTGGTCCGATAGCCTCCGGACCCGACGTCCCCTCCGGGGCCACCAATCCCAGCATCAGGAGACAGCACACATGGCTCAACGCGTTCACGTCATGCTCATCGACGATATCGACCAGTCCGAGGCCTGTCTCTTATACACATCTCCGAGCCCACGAGACGGACTCCTATCTCGTATGCCGTCTTCTGCTTG
>CALLZC010000085.1 GCA_937858995.1 uncultured Nostocoides sp. | reverse complement strand
ATGATACGGCGACCACCGAGATCTACACCTCTCTATTCGTCGGCAGCGTCAGATGTGTATAAGAGACAGGGAAGGGGATGAAGGCCCGCTCCGGGACGAAGAAGGCCAAGATCACGATGGCGGTCCACATGACCAGGGATCCCAGGACCGTGCGTGAGGCACCCTTGCGGGCCGCGATGCGACCGAAAAGCAGTGCGCCGCCGAAAGCAACGAATTGGACGAGCAGGATGAGCGCAATGAGCTGGGACTGCTCGAACTTCAGCTCCTCGGCGCCATAGAGGCTGGATGCGGAGATCACCGTCTGGATGCCATCGTTGTAGAACAGATAGGCGAGCAGGAAGAGCATGGTCTGCGGATGGTGCCGACGCAGGTCGACAAAGGTGCTGCGCAGCTGGGCGAGGCTGCCACGGACGGCACCCCCGTGCGCCGCCTCGTCGGGTTTGGTGACATTGCGCAGTGTCCAGGTCCCACGAATCGTGATCACCGCGAAGAGCCCCCACCACAGGGCCGCACTGAGCATGCTGATCCGCACCGCCAGGCCGGTGCTGAGACCGAAGGGCAGCATGGTGACCAGGACTAGGTTGACGGCGAGCAGCAGCCCGCCGCCCAGGTAACCGAGTGCCCACCCGCGAGAGGAAACCCGGTCCCGATCGTCGGGACTAGCAATCAGATTGAGCATGGAATCGTAGGTGACCAGCGACGATCCCAGGAAGACTGTCGCCAAGATCATCAGGATCGAGCCGAGTTGCCAGTTGTCGCCCGTGACGAAGAACAGCCCGGCCGCACTCGCCGCACCGCCCCAGGCGCACAGGCCGAGGAAAGCCGCCGGCCGCTCCATCCGGTCCACGATGGCGCCGACGAAGATCAGCACAATGGCCGACAGGATGGTCGCCACGGTCGTCGTGTAGGGCGCCAGCGAGCCGGGCGCGATGGGTATGCCGAGGACGCTGAGATTGGTGGCGCAATCGAGGTCGCTGTCCTGCCCCGGGCAGGCGGCCGCCTTGGCGATCGAGGTGATGTACGGCCCATACAGGACGGTGCCGATGGTGGTGACGAATGCCGAGTTCGCCCAGTCGTACCAGAACCAGGGACGGACATACCGGGCGTTGGCTGCGTAGTCCGCAGAGTTGGTGTGCGACATCGGCGCAGTGGTCATGGCGGAACTGTGACACATGTCGCGCATGCAGCGACATAGGTTGGCCTACTCATCGGTAGGCGTGTCCGTCAGCCGGCGAACTCCCAATGCCATGGTTCGGGGAGCGAACCACCCTGGGCGGCCCACGAGGGGTGGAACCAGCCATATAGAGCGGAATTCTGCTTCAGCCACAGGTGAGCGGGATTGGAGTAGTCATTGACTCCACCGCAGAGGTCGAGGGCCCGACCGAACCCGTGCTCACTCGTGCCCGGCGTGGCGGCCCACGGACCGCGGATGGCCTTGATGGCCACCTGCTCGGCATACGAGCGGTAGCCGTCCGTGACGCACAACAGGCGACCCGAGTCCTTGGCGTAAGCCCGCGACATGGCGTTGAAGGCCGCCGCGGCGTCCGGGACCAGGAACTCGTCGTCGCTGCCCACCAGCGGGCATAGGTTCGAGGGGGGTATCTGCCCGTTCGGGAAGACCCCGTCCTTGTCCGTGCACGGGGTCAGGCGCAGATCCGTGATCGCGACATTGCTCCGCTCGAGGGCCTGGGTCAGTCGTTCGCTGGCCGCCACCGCGCTGCTCTCACCGCTGCCGAGGAGCAAGCCCGCAAGCGGTCCGGCCTCGGCAACCTGGCTCTGGTGCGCGGCGCGCAAGTCGTCGACGGCCGCCTGCTGCTCCTTGACCAGCCGACGGGCATCGTCCTTGGCCTTCGCGGCGCGTTTCTCGGCGGCCTTGGCCCGGGCGAGTTCGGCGTCATACGCCAGCGCCGCGACCTTTTGGGCGATAGCGACCTCACGGATGTCCTCCACCGAGCGGATGCGCCCCTCGGTGATGTGATTGAGGTCGGACATCGGGTCAGAGACATCGGCAGCCTCGTTGGCCAAGGCCTCGAGATAGCTCCATTCCTCCGCGAGCGGGCCGCCCTGGGTGTAGGCATCGACCGCCCACTCCCGCAGGTCCTGGCGCGCCTTGTCGAGCCGCTTCTGAAGCGCCTTGACGACCTCGTCCTGGGTGGCCGCCTTCTCCCGGGCGTCACGGCCCTCGGCGCTGGCCAGGCTATAGGCCTCAAGGGCTGCGTTGGCCTTGCTCGCGGCGCGATCCACGTCGGTCAACGCAGCCGCGATCGCACTCCCACTGCTCAGGATTTGCGCGCGCAGCTTGTCGGCGCGAGCGATCTGCTCCGCCAGCTCATGCGCCGTGAGGTGCTTCGGATCCCCGCTCGTCGACGGGATCGTGGCCGTCTCCGACGGAGAGGTGGTCGCGGCGCTGGCTGCAACGGGGCAGACCAAAGCGAGCGTCAACGACGCCACCGCGATCATCGGGCCCGAGCACCGCATACGAACACAACCACCATCTCTAGTCCGGGCCGGGGACGGCGCGGACCAACGTCTATGCGAGCAGGCACGCAGATGCCGGACCGCAGGTCGGCCGCAATCGTATCGTGATCTTCGGACCCGGCCCACTCTTACCGGGATATCCACAGGAAGTTGCCAAGGTTCGCGTCATCCACAGGTCTCGCAGGCCCCGGTTGCCCCCGCCCGGAGCGTCCCAGGACAGTGGCTGCATGGGAAAAGCCAAGAGCGCGGCGCCCCAGCTTCCCGCCGCCGGCCCGATCGAGGAAGCCAACTCCGTGCTATTACGCGGCCGGGTTTCGGGGATTGCGGAACCGCGCGACCTGCCGAGCGGTGACCAATTGCGCATGATCAGGGTGGTGGTGCCGCGCGCTTCCACCCGGGGGCGCCCGGCCGGGATCGACACCATCGACGTGGCCTGCTGGAGTGCTCGCACCCGACGCACAGCAGGGTTGCTCGCCGTGGGCGATGGGGTCGCCGTCTCCGGGGCGCTACGCCGCAGGTTCTTCCGGACCCCGACGGGGCCCGCGAGCCGGTATGAGGTGGAGGCGGCCAGTTTGCGTCGGATCGCTGCCCCGTGATGGCGGGGTTACAGGGACGGGGGCACGATGAGCAGGGCTCGGCCTTCGTGCGGCTGCAGCACGACATACAGGGAGTGGAGGTCATCGACCTCGCCCACGGGAGCACCGGTGACCATGTCCACCACGGCGCTCCCCGGCTGCAACTGCAGCGACCGGACACTTCCCGAGATGGTCTGGGCGCTGAAGTTGAGGACCGTGACCTGGTCGGCGTCCTTGAGCCGGTGCACCATGACCAGCATGGCCTTGTTGGATACGTCGGGGAGGTCGATCTGCTCGGCCGTGGCGAGTCCAAAGTGCTCGCGCACCCTCAGGATCTGCTGCAGTTGGCGGGCGAAGGAGGTCTCGTCGGCGAGTTGCGCGGTGAGCGACCCGTACAGCGCTGGCGCCTTGGGCATCTTCGACGCCGACTCCGAGGCATCCGGAGCAAAGTCGAGCAGGTCGTAGGCGCCCCGGTGGATCCACCGGGTGTCTCCGTCCTTGATCAGCGCGGCGACCTGCTTGCGGTCCACCGGAAGCGCGCCGACCAGGTCCCATCCGGAGAGGGCAAAGACCCCAGGCTGCCAGGCGTTATACATGGCCAGGAGCACGTGGGCGCGCTTGATTGCCTCGATGTCCTGCGGGCTCAGGGCAGCGAGATCCCGCAGCCCCAGCGAGGCGGCGATGATCGAGGCGGTGGTCGAGGCGATGCCGTTCGTGGTGAAGGTGGCGTTGTAGGGGGCGTTGTCACCCGTCAGCGCCTGGGTCAGCTCGGCGCGGATGAGAACGGCGAGTTCGCCACCCAGAATCGGCGCGCGGCGGAAGGTGAAGGTGTCGCCGGCATGAAGGGTCGCGAAGTGGACGAGTTCGTAGGTCATCTCGTCATGGTTTTGCAGGGCGTGGACCAGGGAGACCGCCTCGACGCCCAGGTCGCGTGCGGCCCGCATCGTCAGGCGCAGGAACTCCGCGTCGCCGGTGGCCAGGGCGTGGTGGTAGGCCGGACGGTTGACGAAGTCGTAGGACAGGTCCGCGCCGCGCTGCGAGGTCGAGGCGATGTCGTCGATGGTCAGGTTCAGTTCTTGGAAGGTGAATCCACCCACTTTGCGCACCATGCTGGCGATGAGCTGGTTGGCGGCCTCCGACAAGGGGTGCCCCTCGGACCACGCGGGTCCGCCGGTGGCGCTCTTTTCGACGCCCAGGAAGCCGTTGGCGTCCAGGCGCAAGGCCCCGCTGCCGAGGTCGCCGAGGGAGTGCAAGGCGTCCCCGATAACCAGGCGCATGCCAGCGAAGGTGGGGTCGAGCCAGTTGAGGGACGGCTGGCCTTCCTTGAAGTAGTGCAGATAGACCCACCGGTGCGCGGTGCCGTCCGGGCCGGCGACGGCCGCGGTGGCGGACCAGTTCGTCTCCTTGACGCCGGGTTCATAGAAGATGACCCGCTGCAGTTCGCCGACGATATAGCCAGCATCAGCGAGCGCGCGCTCGGTCAACGGGTCGAGGTTCACCGAGTCCTTGCCCCGGGGGACCTTCGGCAGCAGATGCCAGTGCTCTTCGGGGATCTCCACCATGTGGTAGATGCCGGGGTAGTCACCGATCTTCATCTCGGCGAGCCGGAAGTCCGCCCCCTTGCCGGTGTGACCGGGCACGATGTCGTCGATGACGATTCCGCCGTGCACGGCCGCGACCTCACACAGCGCGCGGAACTCGTCCTCGGTCCCGAACACCTCGTCGAACTGCGTCGAGATGCGGTCGAAATGGCCATCGACGCTGGGCGTGCTGTCCCATCCGGTAATGCCACCGGCCCGCTTCACCGGGCCCGTGTGGACGGCGGTGATGCCGATCTGCCGGAAGGCTTCCCACAAGTGCGGGTCTCCCAGCGTCGCCAAGAAGTTGGCACCAGGGCGCGTCATCATCGAGATCGGGTAGGCGGTGAACCACACCGCAGCCTTCTCGATCGCCGCCCGCGGATCCGGGGCGGCATAGGGGTTCTGCCACATGCTGCCCTGACCGGCGAATTGACGGGCGAAGCCCCGCGCGTCCCCGAGCATGGACTCGGACTCCAACCAGGCCACATACTCCGGGTTCTCCCCGGTGGGGGGTCCGGGTTGCTTGGGTTTGCGCTGCCACAAGATGTCCCGCAGGCGGGCGCGCGGCCGCAGCCGGGCGGGCCGCGCGTCATACAACTGCCCTTCGAAACTGACTTCCTCCGGGACGGCCTCGCGGCCACTGGGCAAGTCGTCGGTCAGGGGCTCGTGCGGCCCTGTGGTGTTGGTCACGAGCGCCTATCGTACGGAGTGTGCCCGTGCGAATTCGACTGCCCTGCGATCGGTCAGGTGGTTCGTGGGTTCATACCCCTAGGGGTAACCTGGAGGGATGCGCATTGTCATCATCGGCGGAGTAGCAGGCGGTATGTCGGCGGCTACACGGTTGCGCCGACTATTGCCTCAGGCCGACATCGTCGTGCTCGAGCGCAGCGGGTATGTGTCCTTCGCCAATTGTGGCCTGCCCTATTACATCGGCGGCGTGATCGAAGACCGCTCGGCGCTTCTGCTGCAGACCCCACAGGCCCTGGCCAAACGCTTCGGACTAGATGTGCGCGTGCACCACGAGGTCACCCACATCGACCCGCAGCGGCGGTGCGTGCAGGCCCGCACTCCGGATGGCAGCGTCGCCTCCGTGGAGTATGACGCCCTGGTGCTGTCCCCGGGCGCCACCCCGGTGCGCCCGCCCATCCCGGGGATCGAGCGGGCGCTGATGCTGCGGGACATCGAAGACACCGATGCCCTGGCGCGCGCGTGCGCCGGGGCTCAGAACGCGGTGGTCATCGGTGGCGGATTCATCGGCGTGGAACTGGCCGAGAACCTCGTGCACGCCGGGATCGAGGTGGCACTCATCGAGTCGGCGCCCCAGGTGATGACGCCGCTGGATCCGGAAATGGCGGCGCCGGTGCACGAACGGCTGCGCGAACGGGGGGTCGAGCTGCGCTTGGCGAGCGCGGTCAGTGAGGTGCGCGAGCGTTCGGTCGTTCTGAACGACGGCACGCATCTCGCCGCGGACCTTGTGGTCGCCGCCGTGGGCGTGCGACCCGACGTGGCCTTGGCTCACCTCGCCGGCCTGCGGATCGGTGAGCGCGGTGGGATCCTCGTGGACGATTACGGTCGAACCAGCGATCCGGCCATCTATGCCGTAGGCGATGCGGTGGAGAAGCGGGACTTGGAGGACGGATCCGCCGTGCTTGTGCCCCTGGCCAACACGGCGAACCTGCAGGGCCGGCGGGTCGCCGATGTCATCGCGGGGCGGCCGCGCCCCGTGCGTCCCGTGCAAGCGACGGCCATCATCGGGGTCTTCGGCCTCCAGGTGGCCACGACCGGCTGGAGTGAGCGGCGACTTCGGGCCGCTGGCCGCGCATATCGGGCCATTCATACCCATCCGCTCAATCACGCGGGCTACTACCCCGGAGCCATCACCTTGACCCTGAAGGTGCTCATCGATCCAGCCACGGACCTCATTCTCGGCGCTCAAGCCGTGGGGGAGGACGGCGTGGACAAGCGGATAGACGTCATCGCCACGGCGATGCGTGCTGGCCTGACGGCCAGCGAGCTCGCTGATCTCGAACTCGCCTACGCCCCGCAGTTCGGCTCGGCCAAGGACCCGGTCAACATGGTGGGTTATGTTGCCGAGAATCTGGCCAGCGGTCTGACACAGAGCATCCAATGGCATGAACTCGCTGCAGCGCAGGCCGATGGAGCGTTGCTGATCGATGTGCGCTCGGCCGCCGAGCACGCCCGCGGTGCCATCCCCGACGCACTCTTGCTACCGGTGGACGAGTTGCGGGAGCGGCTCTCCCTCGTGGACAGCGACGACGTCATCGTGCAGTGCGCTGTCGGAGTCCGCGGCCATGTCGCCGCGATGGCTCTGAGCCGGCCCGGTCGGCGTGTCCGAAATCTCGATGGCGGGTACCGCACCTGGGCCGCCGGGATGGCCGCCATGGCCGAAACGGACCAGTCACACCCTGAATTTGCCCGACTTCGGGCAGATTCTTGGTCTCTGGCGGCGAGTTCGTCATAATTGAGGTATGCCGGAGCCGGAGCTCGTCGATCGCGTCAGCGCGTCGACGGGTCTGAGCCCCGGCGAGGCGGCCCGCGTCATCGATGACGTGCTGGCCTGGCATCGCGAATCGGTGGCGGACTACGTCCGGCGTCGGCACCGCGAGTTGCAGGTGCACGGCGTGCGCAACGCCGAGGCCTTCACCCGGATCTCGGCGGAGCTTGCCAGTCGACTCGTCGCCGCCCCTTCGCTCAGCGAGCGACAACTGCGTCGACTCATCTACGGCTAAGCGCCACCCGAACACCAAGGAGAACCAGCACTATGTGCGGAATCGTCGCCTACATCGGTGACCAGCCGGCCGCGCCCTTCCTCATCGAAGGGCTCAAGACCCTGGAGTACCGGGGCTACGACAGCGCCGGCATCGCCGTGCTGGGCGCAAAGGGCACGACGGCAGTACGGGCGGTCGGTCGCATCCGCGAGCTCGAAGCCGAATTGCCCAAGCGCCTCCCGGGCACGGTCGGCATCGGGCACACCCGCTGGGCGACCCATGGTCCGGCGACGGTGGCCAATGCGCATCCGCACCGGAGTGCGGATGGACGCATCTCGGTCGTCCACAACGGGATCATCGACAACTCGGCCTCCCTGCGCGACCAGCTCGCCGCGGCGGGCGTTGCGCTCACCAGTGACACCGACACCGAGGTCATTGCCCACCTCGTGGGGCGATCGAGCGCCGACACCCTCGAGGGCGCGGTGCTCGACGCGCTGAGCAAGATCACCGGCACCTATGCCCTGGCCGTGATCGATGAGGCACACCCGGACCGCATCGTGCTGGCGCGCAACGGCTCACCGCTCATCATCGGGGTGGGGGAGCGGGAGACACTCGTCGCCAGCGACGCGGCGGCGCTGGTGCGTCATACCTCCCAGGTCATTCACCTGGACGATGGCGAGCTGGCCACGGTGACGGCCGGCGGTTTCCGCACCTTCGACCGCAATGCCCAGGACACCGACCGCGAGCCGGTCGAAATCGAGGTCGCGGCTGCCGAGTGGGAGCTGACGGGGCACAAGCACTACATGTACAAGGAAATGTTGGAGCAGCCCGAGAAGGCCGCCGCGGTGATCCGCGGCCGGCTCGACGAGCGCTTTGCCACGGCACGCCTGAACGGGCTCAACCTGACGCCCAAGGAACTGCGGGGCTTCAAACGCGTCAAGATCCTCGGATGTGGGTCTGCCTACTACGTTGGCCAGATCGGCGCCCAACTCATCGAAGACCTCGCCCGCATCCCAGCCGACGCCGAGGCCGCCTCGGAGTTCCGCTACCGCAACCCCATCGTGGAGCCGGAGACGCTGTATGTCGTGGTGTCCCAGTCGGGGGAGACGGCCGACACCGCCTTTGCGGTCTCGGAGATCAAACGCAAGGGCGGCACCGTTGTGGGGGTTGTCAACGCGGTCGGGTCGACCATCGCGCGCGAGGTGCACGGCGGCATCTACCTGCATGCCGGGCCCGAGATTGCGGTGGCCTCGACCAAGGCTCTGACCAATATGGCGGTGGCGTTCGCCATGCTCGCTCTGCACCTCGGGCGGCTGCGCGACCTATCGGTCGCGGACGGGGAACGCATCCTCGCCGCCCTTAAGCGGATCCCAGGTCAGATCCAGGACGTGCTCAACGACGAGCCGCATATAGCGCAGGTCGCCAAGACCCTGGCGCAGACGAACAATGCCTTCTATATCGGCCGGGTGCGGCAGTATCCGGTGGCCCGCGAGGGCGCGCAGAAGCTGAAGGAGATCAGCTATGTCCATGCCGAGGCCTATCCCACGAGTGAGCTGAAGCACGGGCCGCTAGCGCTCATCGACGAGAGCATGATCACCGTGGCCATCGTCCCGCACGATGAGCTGACGGATCGCAACATCGGTGCGGTGCAGCAGGTTCTCGCTCGCGGCGGCCGCGTTGTGGCGATCGCGCACGACTCGGTTGACCTGGAGGGCCTGGACCTCGAGCGCATCGACGTGCCCAAGTCCGAGCCGGAGCTCGACCCGATCCTGCTCATCATCGCTACGCAGTTGCTGGCCTATCACGCCGCCCTGACCCTCGGCTATGACATCGACAAGCCGCGGAACCTGGCCAAGTCGGTCACCGTCGAGTAGCCCACCTTCCCAACCTCTGCGACCCACTTCCTAACCTCTGCGACCCCACTTCTGACCTCTCACCCCACTTCCTAACCTCTGCTAGGGAATCGCTGATTATCGGGGGCCCGGGCGCTCGGGTCAGTTTCGGACGGGGTGTGGGTCGCCAGTAAGCCTGG
>CALLZC010000084.1 GCA_937858995.1 uncultured Nostocoides sp. | reverse complement strand
CGGCCCCCTCCGCCAGGGAGTCGATCACATCGCGGCTCGCGCCCCGGTCGGTGACGGTGCGCTCGCCGCGGTTGAGCTCGAGGGAGGCGGCCAGAGTCCACGGACCGGTGATCTGGACCTTCAGCGGCCCGGCATAGCCGTCGTAAGCCTCGGCGAGCTCATCGAGTTCCTGCCGCAGCAGCGCCGCAGTTCGGGCGGCGTCATGCCCGGCCCGGTCGACGAAGCGCCAACCGCTGGGCTGGAGATCGACCGAGAGATCGGCGAGCAACCCGGCGCCGCGGCCGATGAGGTCGGCGCCCGGGCCCCGGCCCGGGGTCTCGGGCAGATACGGAACACCGAGCCCCTCGGTGGGCACCAGAAGGTCGCGCACCGTGATCACCGCCTCCCGCACGGAGGTCCCGGGCCACGACCCGATGCCGGATGCCCCGGTCACCGGAGCACCCTGGTCACTGGAGCACCCTGGTCATTGAAGCACCCTGGTCATTGGAGCACCCTGGTCACTGGAGCATCCCCGCCCGGGGCGCGCCGGACCCCGACGCAGCCATCACGGGGCTGGCCGCGCAGCGATGAAGGCGTGCACCGACGGCGGAACCGGACCGATCGACCACGGCGCAGCGATCGGGGCCCCCGCAGCGAGCGCCAAGGGCACAACACCGCACCAGACGTCGACCGCTCCCTCGGGTTCTCCCGGTTCGCCGTCCCGGTGCTTCATGATCCAGTTCTCGTCGGTGATCCGCAGGCGCAAGCCCATGGTGGCGGACTCCTCCTTGCGGGTGGACGGCCGGACCTCGGCATTGCGACCGGGGATGATCTTGTCCGAAATACGCTGCAGCACATCACTTTTGGTCTGGCCGCCGACTTCTTCGAGGCACCCTCTGATGACCGCCGAGCGATAGTTCGCGGAGGAGTGGAAGGTCGACTCGGCAACGACCAGCCCGTCCAACGCCACCACGCACAGCGCCGCCGGTGACCCGGCCGCCACCTGCCGCAGCGCCCCGGCCCCACTCGAACCGTGCAGCAAGATGTCGTCCCCGTCGCGCCCATAGAGCATCGGCACGACCCACGGCTGACCGTCCAGGACGGTGGCCAGCGTGGCGACCAGTTGGCTGTCCAAGAGCGCGTCGAGTTGGGCGCGCGAGCCCAGGGCCCGATCCGGCTTCCGGGTGAGTTGCGCGAGCCGGGACGACGCCGGGACGGGTGCTGGGGACATGGGCGTCATCCCATCACGGGCCGCGGCTCCCGGACGCACCGGGTCACGATGCGGATCGGGTATGTCGGGTGCTCGCCGCCCGCTCGATCGTCGCCGAGCCGAGCACCCGGGTCCCGTCATAGAGCACGATCGACTGGCCGGGGGCGACTCCGCGGATGCGCTCGTCCAGGAGGACACGCACGCGCTCGCCCTGCACGTGCGCCCACCCGGGCATCTCCTGACCATGGGCGCGCACTTGGGCACCGATTCGGATGGGCTGCGTCGGCACCGGCCCGCACCACAGGGCTCGGCCGGCCTCGATCTCGTCGACACCCAGGAGTTCGGCGGTCCCGATGGTCACGGTCTTGGCCGCGGCATCGACGCCCAGGACATAGCGCGGTTGCCCGTCCATGGCGCTGCGGTCGAGGCCAAGGCCCTTGCGCTGGCCGACCGTGAATCCATAGGCGCCACGGTGCTGCCCCACAACTCGGCCGTCGGCGTCGCGGATCTCCCCGGGAGACTCGCCCAGGCGGCGGGTCAACCAGGCCCGGGTGTCTCCGTCCGGGATGAAACAGATGTCATAGGAGTCCGGCTTCTTGGCCACGAAGAAGCCCCGCTCGGCGGCCTCGCGCCGGACCTCGGGCTTGGTGGAGTCGCCCAGCGGAAAGAAGGCGCGCGCCAACTGCTCGGGGGTCAAAACGCCCAGGACGTAGGACTGATCCTTCGCGTCATCGATCCCGCGATGCAGTTCCCGACCGCTTGCCCCCGCAACGATCCGCGCGTAGTGACCCGTGGCCACGGCGTCGAAGCCCAGGGCCAGCGCCTTGTCCAGCAGCGCCGAGAACTTGATGCGCTCGTTGCAGCGCAGGCACGGGTTCGGGGTGCGCCCCGCGGCATACTCGGCAACAAAGTCATCGATGACATCACGCTCGAAGCGGTCGGCGAGATCCCAGACATAGAACGGGATTCCGAGCTGGTCGGCAACCCGTCGAGCGTCGCCCGCGTCCTCCAGGGTGCAGCAGCCACGCGCCGACTCGCGCAAGGTGGCGGCGGAGCGCGACAGCGCGAGGTGAACCCCCACGACATCGTGACCCGCGTCGCGAACGCGTGCGGCAGCCACCGCCGAATCGACGCCGCCGCTCATCGCCGCCACGACCCGCATCACGCAGCACCTCGAGCCCGCCGGGCGCGGGCGACGGCGTCGGGTAGCGCCGTCAGCACGGCCTCCACGTCGGCCTGCGTCGTCGTGTGCCCCATCGTGAGCCGGATGGCGCCGCGCGCCTCGTCGGGCTCGATCCCCATGGCCAACAGCACATGACTGGCCCGCGGGACGCCGGCCGTGCAGGCCGATCCGGTTGCGCACGAGATTCCGGCAGCATCGAGCAGGAAGAGTAAGGAGTCGCCGTCGGTCCCGGGGATCCGCAGGTGGACGTTGCCGGGCAGGCGGTCGGCGTCGCTTCCCGGAGTCCACGCTCCGCTCACGGAGATTCCCAGACCAAGGCCAAGGGCGCGTTCGATCAGGTTGTCGCGCAACGCAATCAGCCGCGCAGACTCGTCCTGCATCATCGCCACGGCGCTCTCGACCGCGGCGGCGAAGGCGGCGATCCCCGGCGCGTCCAGCGTGCCCGAGCGCACCTGGCGTTCCTGCCCACCCCCGTGCAACTGCGGCACCAGCACGGCATCCCGCCGGGCCAGCAAGGCGCCTCTTCCCACCGGTCCGCCGAGCTTGTGACCTGTCACGCTCATCAGGTCAACACCGCTGCGGGCAAAGTCGACCGGAACGTGCCCGACCGCCTGGACGGCATCGCTGTGCATCGGGATCCCGAACTCGTGCGCCACACCCGACAGCTCGGCGATCGGCGAGATGGCGCCGACCTCGTTGTTGGCCCACATGACGCTGACCAGGGCGACATCGCCCGGGTCCGGACCAAGCGCCCGGCGCAGACTCTCCGCGCCGATTACCCCGATTGCGTCGGGCTCGGCGAAGCTCGCCGAGGCCCCTTGGGTCTCAACGAGGAACTCGACGGGATCGAGGATGGCGTGGTGCTCCGCTCCCCCGACGACCAGTCGGCGGCGCGCCGGGTCGGCGGCCAGCCGCGCGGCATACGTGCCCTTGATAGCGAGGTTGTCGGACTCGGTGCCGCCCGAGGTGAAGATGACCTCGCTGGGCAGGGCACCAAGTGCCGCGGCGATCCGCTCGCGCGACTCCTCGACGACGCGACGCGCTGCCCGCCCCGCCGAGTTGATCGCCGAAGGGTTACCGAGTTGCTCGAGCTGCTCCAACAGCGCCGTTCGGGCTGCCGGAAGCAGCGCGGTGGTCGCGGCGTGGTCGAGGTAGACGGCGGGCACCCGGCAAGTGTACGGAGCGCAGCGGGCGCGTCCTCGGGGCTTAGGCCTTGCTGGCCTCGACCGCTGCCGTGGCCTGCGGCAGGACCTGGAAGAGGTCCCCGACCACGCCGAAGTCGACGAGCTCGAAGATGGGTGCCTCGGCGTCCTTGTTGATGGCGACGATGGTCTTCGAGGTCTGCATACCCGCGCGGTGCTGGATGGCACCCGAGATGCCGGCCGCCACATACAGCTGAGGGCTGACCTGCTTGCCCGTCTGCCCGATCTGGGAGGTATGCGGGTACCAGCCGGCATCCACCGCGGCCCGGGAGGCGCCGACGGCTGCACCCAACGAGTCCGCGAAGGACTCGACCGCAGCGAAGTCACCGGAGGTCCCGCGACCGCCGGCGACGACGATCGCGGCTTCGGTCAACTCGGGGCGACCGGAAGCGACCTTCTCCTTGGCCTCGGTGATCTGCGCCGTCTTGGCGCTCTGCGAGATGGTGAGGTTCACGGGGACGATCGCAGCGGCCGCCGGCTTCTCCTGCGGGGCAGCCGAATTGGGCTTGACGCAGATGATCGGGGT
This sequence comes from uncultured Nostocoides sp., assembly GCA_937858995.1. Lineage (GTDB taxonomy): Bacteria > Actinomycetota > Actinomycetes > Actinomycetales > Dermatophilaceae > Nostocoides_A. The sequence goes on along the minus strand of CALLZC010000084.1, from coordinate 61,762 downwards.
GCCCTTGGTCACCTTGGCGCGCACCGTGTAGGAGCCCGCGAAGACCGACTGCGTGGTTTCGATGAAGCCCTCGCCCTGCTGCACGTCCACCGCATCGGTGATCAGGCCGGAGTCGGTCTTGATGGCGACCCGGGCCGCCACCTCCTTGCCGGAGGGGGTGGCCGGGATGAGCAGCGCCGCCGGCTTCAACTTGTTCACCAGGGCCGCGAGGAATTCGGCCTGCGGGGCCACGAGGTAGCCGGTAACGTCCGGGCTGTCCAGGACGTAGACCCGGTTGGCGCCGAAGGCGGCGAGCGCGGCCTGCGCCTGCGCGGCTCCCGCCCCCAGGAAAACCGCGGACGGTTCGCCCAACCGGGCGGCGATGGTCAGTAGTTCGGCGGTGGTCTTGCGGACCTGCCCGTTCGCGTGGTCCACGAGGACGAAGATCTCAGCCATGGGTGCTCCTTGAAGTCAAAGGTCTCGTGGGTCTAGATGAACTTGCGCGCGGCGAGGAAGGCGGCCAGCTTGGTGCCGCCATCGCCGTCGTCGGCGACGATCTCGCCCTGGGCCCGCGGCGGCCGCTTGGTCACGGCAATGACCTCGGTGTAGGCGCCGGCCGCGCCCACCTGGCCGGCATCGATGCCCAGGTCGGCGAGCGACCAGGTCTCGACGGGCTTCTTCTTGGCCGCCATGATTCCCTTGAACGAGGGGTAGCGCGGCTCATTGATCTGATCGGTGACCGAGACCACGGCCGGCAGCGTGCCGACGATGGTCTCGCTGGCGACATCACCGTCGCGACGTGCCTGCACCGAACCCTCAGTGACGGTGAGCTCCGAGACCAGGGTGATCTGGGGCAGTCCGAGTCGCTCGGCGAGCATGGCCGGCACGACGGCCATCGAGCCATCGGTGGAGCTCATGCCGGTGAGGACCAGATCCGGGGACCCGATCTTGTTGATGGTGTGCGCCAGGATGAGCGAGGTGGCCCAGGCGTCCGAGCCCTTGATGGCCGGGTCGCTCACATGGACGCCCTTGTCGGCGCCCATCTGCAGGGCCTTCTTCACCGCGTCGGCAGCGCGCTCGGGGCCGACCGTCACGACCGTCACCTCGCCCTCGGAGCCCTCAGCAATCTTGAGCGCCTCCTCGATGGCGTACTCGTCGAGCTCGGACAACAACCCTTCGACGCTTTCGCGGTTCGTGGTCAGGTCTGAGTCGTCGAAGCCTCGCTCGGCCTGGGCGTCAGGCACATATTTCACACAGACGACGATGTTCATCGTGATTGTCATTCCTGTTCCGCTGGGGATCACCGGACATCCGGGGGCTTGGGCATCAGTTTCTCAGCCCGCCCTGACCGATCCGGGCCACGGGGAGCGTGATTACCGACACCTGCCGGCGGTTCAGGTCCCGGTGAAGGTCGCCTTGCCGGGTCCGTCGGCAAGGAATGAGCGCATCCCCGCGTCGCGATCCTGCGTGGCGAAGAGCCCAGTGAAGAGCAGTCGTTCCAGCTCCAACCCGCTCTGCAGGTCGACTTCCAGTCCGCGATCGATGGCCTCCTTGGCCGCCCGCAGCGCGAGTGCCGGACCGCCCACATAGCGCGACATGCGCTCGCGCGCAGCGTCATACACCTCATCGGCGGGGACCATCTGATCGATGAGCCCGATCGCCAGCGCCTCCGGCGCGCCGACGAAACGGCCGCTGAAGATGAGGTCTTTGGCCACGGCCGGACCGACGAGCCGGGCCAGGCGCTGCGTGCCGCCCGCACCGGGGATGACGCCCAACAGGACCTCGGGTTGGCCGAGCTTGGCATCCTGCGCGGCGATGCGGAAGTCACAGGCTAGGGCGACCTCGCAGCCACCACCGAGGGCGTAGCCGGTGATCGCCGCCACGGTCGGCTTGGGAATCGCGGCCAGCGCCCGGGTGAATCCCTGCAGACCAACGGCAGCGCTCGCCATGTCCGTATAACTCATGGCCTGCATCTGCTTGATGTCGGCGCCCGCGGCGAACACCTTGGGCCCGCCATAGATGATGACGGCCGCGACCCGTGGATCATTGGAGGCGTCCGCGGCGGCCTGCGTCAATTCCTGCTGGACCTGCAGATTCAGGGCATTCATCGGCGGCCGATTGAGCGCGATCGTGCCGATCCCGTCCGCGATCTCGAGAGTGACGAAGTCCGCCATCGTCAGCCCTGCTGGCCGGAACCGTTGAGGCCGAATGCCGCCCCGGGTGCCTCCTGCTGCGCGGCCTCCTGGGCTGCGGCCTCTTGGGCTTGGAGTTCCGCGATCTTCTCCTCGCCGATGGCGCGCTGGTGCCAGAGGGAAACACCCTGCAGGACAAGGGGGATCGCCACCATCAGCAGGCTACGCACATCGGCGCCGCGCGGCAGCATGTGCTCGGTCGTGACGAGCAGGGTGTCCTCGGCCAACGCGGTCTTGATCATGTTGAAGGCGATGTTGACGTCATTGCAGGCGCTGAGTCGCTCCAGCCGATCCTCCGGCACCGGCTCGGCGAGCCGCCACTGACCGAAGAGTCGCAGCACCTGCGCCTCGTCGTCCGAGGCGCGAATGAAGAGCTGTTGGTCTTGAAAGGTGAAGGTGATGTCGCCATCGCTGTCGATGCTCGGGTCGAGCTCCAAGGCCGTGAGCGCCTCCATGAGTCGCTCCGACAGCGCGGGCTCGGGCGGCGCTTCACCGACGGTCGGCGGGGTGGAGCCAAATCCGGGCAAGTTGGGCAGGGCGGTGGGATCGGTCATTGCCTCAACCTATCTACTGAATAGGCTTGGCGACCATGTCGGACACTCCGCCGGTGCTCACACCTGCCCCAGGAATGCACCTCGTGCCGGGCGGTGCCGACTTTCGCGTGTTTGCCGGGCACGCGGACGCGGTCTGGGTGGTCGTCGACGATGGTCAGACCCAGCGCCGATTCGAATTGGCCGGACCCGAGCAGGGCGGCTGGTGGGCCGCGCACCTGCCCGGGGTGGTCGCCGGTGATCGGTATGCCGTGCACGCCGCCGGCCCGTCGGGTCCCGACGGCGGGCATCGCTATGACGCCCGCCAGCCGCTGCTGGACCCCTACGCGCGAGGCCTCGACGCGCAGGGCCGGGCGGTGGTCATCGACGACACCTTCGACTGGGGCGCGGATGCGCGCCCGCGACTGCCGTGGACCAGCACGGTCATCTACGAGGCCCACGTGCGCGGGCTGACCATGACCCACCCCGACGTGCCGATCCACCAGCGAGGAACCTACGCGGGGCTCACGCACCCGGCGGTGCTCGACCACCTGCGCCACATCGGCGTGACGACCATCGAATTGCTTCCGGTCCATGCCTTCGTCAGCGAGTGGGCACTTCTGCAGCGCGGCCTGATCAATTACTGGGGTTACAACACGCTGGCCTTCTTTGCGCCCCATCCGCGGTATGCCGCACACGCCGATCCGCAGGGTGTCGTGGATGAGTTCAAGACGATGGTCAAGGGCCTGCACGCGGCCGGCTTCGAGGTCGTCTTGGATGTCGTGTACAACCACACGGCCGAGCAAGGCGCGGGCGGGCGCACCCTGTCCTGGCGAGGCCTGGACAATGCGACCTACTACCGCCTCGATGCCTTCGGCCAGGATATTGACTTCTCTGGTTGCGGGAACACCCTTGATGCCCGCGACCCGGTCGTGATCCAGCTGATCCTGGATTCACTGCGCTACTGGGTGAGCGAGATGCACGTCGACGGCTTCCGCTTCGACCTGGCTGTCGCCCTGGCCCGCGACAAATTCCACGACTATGACCCGGACCACCCGCTGCTCATCGCCGTGCGCGCTGATCCAGTGCTGGCAAGCACCAAACTCATCGTCGAACCGTGGGATGTGGGAATGGGGGGCTGGCGCACCGGCCAGTTCCCGCCGCCGTTCGCGGAGTGGAACGATCGCTATCGCGATGACGTGCGGACCTTTTGGCTGTCCGACCTGGCCGCCGCCCATCAGGGTCAGGCCCGGCATGGCGCCCGCGACCTCGCGACTCGGATGGCCGGCTCGCAGGATCTCTTCGGCCACCACCACCGAGGCCCGGTCGCCTCGATCAACTTCGTGGCCGCTCACGACGGGTTCACGACGGCTGACCTGACGGCATACAACGAAAAACACAACGAGGCCAACGGCGAAGGCAACCGGGACGGAGCCGCATACAACCGTTCGTGGAACCACGGGGTGGAAGGGGCCAGCGACGACGAGAACCTGCTCGTCGCGCGCCGGCGCAGCCTGCGCAACCTGCTGGGAACTCTGTTGCTGTCCGCGGGCGTGCCCATGCTCAACGCCGGGGATGAGTTCGGGCGGACCCAGCGCGGCAACAACAACGCCTACTGCCAGGACAACGAGATTGGGTGGCTCGACTGGGACCCCAAGCCATGGCAAGCGGAGCTCGTGGACTCAGTCGCGGCCCTGGCGCGGATCCGGCGGGACCATCCGGTCATCCACCCGGCCCGGTTCTTCACGGGTGAACCGCTGCACGATGGTGGTCCGCCGGACTTGTCCTGGTTTGCGGCCGACGGCGAGCGGCTCGCGCCCCACCGCTGGGAAGACCCCAGCACGCGGACCCTGTCGATGCTGCTCCGGTCGCCAGACGCCGAGGGCGCAGATGTTCTGATCGTGATCAACGGAGCGCCCGCGGACGTCGAGGTGGCCCTTCCCGAGGTGGCGGGACGCCGGACCTACGAACAGCTCTGGGACTCGGCCGTTTCGGCGGCGCCACCGGCCCCGGGCGCCATCGCCGGGGCGGGCGCGACCATTCGCGCCACCGCTGCCAGCCTTCAGGTATGGGCGTCCCGCACGTGAGGACGCCAGCCACCCGCCCCGGTTTGAGGATAGGTTGATGACGTGACCCGTGACACCCTCGCGACGACGCCGGCCACCGTTGACAGCACTGCCGATGACTTGCGAACGCGCGCACCGCAACTGCCGATCGGTCGCATACCCGTCCAGGATGTGACGCCACTGGTCGACTGTGGGGCGCGCCCGGCCAAGGCGGTGGTTGGGGAGACCTTCACCGTGACGGCAACGGTCTTCCGTGAGGGGCATGACGCGGTCAATGCCACCGTCGTGCTCACCCGCCCCGATGGCTCGACCATCCACACCCCCATGGATTGCGTCAACCCGGGACTCAACCTGTGGGTGGCCCAGGTCACCCCAGACACCATGGGCTGGTGGACCTATCGGGTCGAAGGCTGGTCGGATCCGTTCGGGACGTGGGAGCACGACGCCGCGATCAAGGTGGCGGCCGGGGTCGATGTCGAGCTCATGCTGACCGAAGGCGCCCTCCTCCTCGAGCGCGCGGCCGCCGACGCCGGGCGCAGCGGCCAGGGTCGGTTGATCCTGGACGAAGCCGTCGCACGCCTACGCGACGCGAGCCGCGATGCCACCGTGCGACTCCATGGCGGCATCCATCCCGACGTGCACGCCGAAATGCTTGCCCAACCGGTGCGCGAGCATGTCAGTCCCACCCCTGACTACCCGCTGCTCGTGGAACGCGAGCGGGCGCTCTACGGGGCCTGGTACGAGATCTTCCCGCGCTCCGAGGGCGCCCACATCGACGAGAGCAGTGGTGACTGGATCTCGGGGAACTTCGCCACCGCGGCCAAGCGCCTGCCGGCCATCGCGGCCATGGGCTTCGACGTCGTCTATCTCACGCCCATTCACCCGATCGGACGGGCCGCTCGCAAGGGCCCGAACAACACCCTCAACGCCAGCCCCAAGGATCCGGGCAGTCCGTATGCCATCGGCTCCCCGGACGGCGGGCACGACGCGATCCACCCCGATCTGGGCACCTTCGCCGACTTCGACGCTTTCGTCGCCGAAGCCGCACGCCTGGGGCTCGAGGTCGCGATGGACATCGCGCTGCAAGCCTCGCCCGACCACCCCTGGGTCCAGAGCCACCCCGAGTTCTTCACCAAGCGGGCGGACGGCACGATCGCCTACGCCGAAAACCCGCCGAAGAAGTACCAAGACATTTACCCGCTGAACCTCGACAACGATCCGGCCGGTGCCTACGCCGAGGTGCGCCGAGTCATCCAGGTGTGGATCGATCACGGGGTCAAGATCTTCCGGGTCGACAACCCGCATACCAAGCCGGTGCAGTTCTGGCAGTGGCTGATCGACGATGTGGCCAAGGATCATCCCGACGTTATCTGGCTGGCCGAGGCCTTCACCAAGCCGGCAATGATGCACACGCTCGGCAAGATCGGCTTCCAGCAGAGCTACACCTACTACGCCTGGCGGAACGCACCGTGGGAACTGCGGGAGTATGTCGAGGAGCTCGCAAATGCCACGGCCCCATACATGCGGCCCAGCTTTTGGCCGACCACGCACGACATCCTCACGCCCTATATGCAGTTCGGTGGGGTCGCGGCCTGGAAGCTGCGCGCAGCGCTCGCGGCGACGCTGGTGCCGACCTATGGCATCTACACCGGTTACGAACTCATGGAGCATGTGGCCCGCCCCGGCGCCGAAGAGCAGATCGACAACGAGAAGTACCAGTACAAGGATCGCCGGTGGGCCGACTACGAGGCCGGGGGCCCCAAGGCGGGCCAGACCCTCGCCCCCTACCTGACCCGGCTCAATGAGATCCGCCGGGCGCATCCGAGCCTGCACTGGCTGCGCAATATCACCTTCCATGAGGTGGCCGATGAGAACCTGCTCTGTTTCTCCAAGCGGCGCATCCTGCCCAATGGCGAGGAAGACATCATCATCGTTGTCGCCAATCTGGACCCGCACACCACGCGCAGCTCGCAGGTCCGGCTGAATATGGCGGCGCTGCAGATGGACTGGGGCGACAGCTTCACTGCGCACGATCTCATCACCGGTGCCGAATGGCTGTGGTGGGAGCGCAACTTCGTGCGGCTCGGCCCCGAAGGCGAACCGGTGCACATCATGCATGTGCGTCGGCACGGCTGAGGCGTCATGGCGATCCTCCATCACGGTGCCACGCTCACCCCGGCCAAGGTGGACCTGGTCGAGGGGTGGATCGGTGCCCAGCGTTGGTATGCGGCCAAGGGTCGCGTGCCACGCCTGACGCGGCTCTTCAGCTGGCGCCTGGAGGACCCGGAGGGCCAGGTGGGCATCGAAACCCTGATCCTCTCGGACGACGCAAGCACTCCCCCGGTGACCTATCAGGTCCCGCTCACCTACCGCTCGGCCCCGCTGCCGGGTGCCGCGCACGCACTCGTTGGGACCATCGAGCACTCGGTCCTGGGGACCCGCTATGTGTATGACGCGCCACACGACCCGGTGTATGCCGCCCAGCTCTTCGCGCTGGCGACCGGCCAGGCCGCCGCGGCCTCCGCGCGGGTGAGCGACGCGGTGGAGGATGCGGTGCGCGGCACTGGGACGGATCGCGGCCTGCTGGTGCACAGTTCTACCGTCCTGTCCGGGGAGCAGTCCAACACCTCGATCATCGCCATGGCGCGCGATGCCGAGGGGCTCGACCATCCGGTGATCACCAAGGTCTTTCGGGCGTTGGCGGCGGGCGAGAACCCTGACGTGGTCCTCCAAGGAGCGTTGGCCCGCGCCGGCAGCACCCGGGTGCCGGCGAGCCTGGGCGCGGTGACTGGGTCCTGGCCGAGCCCCGACGGGACCTCGTGCACCGGGGATCTGGCCTTCGCGCAGGAGTTCCTACCGGGCGCGCAGGACGCCTGGCGGGAGGCGCTGGTCGCCGCGAGCCAGGGCCGGGATTTCACGCGCCCGGCCCGCGAGTTGGGGGCAGCAACCGCCGAAGTCCACGCGCTCCTGGCGACACAGCTGGCACGCGAGGCGGCCGACGAGAGCCGGATTCAGCACAGCGTCCTTGAGATGCGGGGCCGCTTGCGCGATGCGCTGGCAGCGGTCCCGCAACTCCACGCGTACGCACCCGCCATCGACGCGACCTTCCGGGCCGCTGCCGAGGCCTCCTGGCCGGACTTCCAGCGGATCCACGGGGATTTCCACCTCGGCCAGGTCCTCGATGTGCCCGACCGGGGGTGGGTGCTCCTGGATTTCGAGGGGGAGCCACTGCGCCCCCTGGCCGAGCGCAACCGCAGCGACCAACCGCTGCGGGATGTCGCCGGCATGCTGCGCTCGTTCGACTACGCCGGCGGATCGGTCGAGCAACAGAACCGGGGGGTGTCGGCCCGGGCCTGGGTGGCCGCGACGCAAGACGCCTTCCTCGACGGCTACACGCGCGCGGCCGGCAGCGACCCGCGTCATACGGGCCCCCTGCTCACCGCCTTCATCATCGACAAGGCGCTCTACGAGGTCGTCTACGAAGCCCGAAACCGGCCCGCGTGGGTTCCCATCCCGCTCGCCGCCATCGACCGTCTGCTGGCGCGTGCCGCAGACTCCAAGGAGGACTGACATGCCTACTCCCCCCAGCGCATTGCCCGGTGCGCGCTGGTCCCTGGCCAACGGCCGGCACCAGCAGCCGCATGACCTGCTCGGTCAGCATCTGGAGAGCGAGGGCCTGCGGATCCGGGCCATGAGACCGCTGGCACAGCGGGTCCGGGTGCGTTTCGAGAACGGGGAATTCCTCGAACTCGAGCACGAGTCCGATGGCATCTGGAGCGGGGTGCGCACCGATGCGAGTAGCACCCTGGACTACCGGATCCGCACCACCTGGGCCGATGGCATCGAGCACGAGCACGACGACCCGTACCGGTTCGCACCGACCGTCGGCGAGGTCGATCGCTTCTTGATCAACGAGGGCCGACACGAGCGCCTCTGGGAGATCCTCGGCGCCCACATCCACACATATGACGGCCCGCTCGGCCGGGTGAGCGGCACCTCCTTTGCCGTGTGGGCACCGCGCGCCAAGGCGATCTCGGTCGTTGGCGACTTCAACGGGTGGGACGACAGCTCCCATCCGATGCGGCTCTTGGGGAACTCGGGGATCTGGGAACTCTTCGTCCCCGGGGTGGGTGCCGGAACGACATACAAGTACCGGATCCGCGGTGCGGACGATGTGGAACGCGACAAGGCCGACCCCATGGCACAGCGGACCGAGGTGCCGCCGCGCTCGGGGTCGGTGGTCCACCACTCGCACTATCAGTGGGACGACGGGGAGTGGGAGCAGGCCAAGCGGGAGCGCAACCCGCACACGGGACCCTTGTCGATCTACGAGGTGCACTTGGGCTCGTGGCGCGCCGGCATGAGCTATGTCGACCTCGCCGAGCATCTGGTCAACTACGTCAGCGACCTGGGTTTCACGCACGTCGAGTTCATGCCGGTGATGGAGCATCCCTACGGGCCGTCCTGGGGTTATCAGGTCACCGGCTACTACGCGCCGACATCGCGCTTCGGGTCACCGGACGAATTCAAGTATCTCGTCGACAGGCTCCACCAGGCTGGCATTGGGGTCATTCTGGACTGGGTTCCCGCGCACTTCCCGCGCGATGACTGGGCCTTGGCCAAGTTCGACGGATTGGCGCTCTATGAGCACGCCGACCCGCGCCGAGGCGACCAGCCCGACTGGGGCACCCACATCTTCGACTTCGGGCGCAAGGAGGTGCGCAACTTCCTGGTGGCCAACGCGCTGTACTGGATGCAGGAGTTCCACGCCGATGGCATCCGTGTCGACGCCGTGGCCTCGATGCTCTATCTCGACTATTCGCGGCGCAGCGGTGAGTGGCTGCCGAACCAGTATGGCGGCCGGGAGAACCTCGAGGCGATCGGCCTGCTGCAGGAGACCAACGCCACCGCGTACAAGAACTCCCCCGGCATCATCAGCGTCGCCGAGGAGTCGACCTCGTGGCCGGGCGTCACCAAGGAAACCGCGAATGGCGGGCTCGGGTTCGGGTTCAAGTGGAATATGGGCTGGATGAACGACTCGCTGCGCTACCTGCAGCGGGACCCGATCCACCGCCAGTACCACCACAACCTGCTGACCTTCTCGCTGATGTATGCCTACAGCGAGAACTACGTGCTGCCCATCAGCCACGACGAGGTGGTGCACGGCAAGGGGTCCTTGCTGGGCAAGATCCCTGGGCACCGCTACGACCAGTTGGCCACCTTGCGCGCCTACCTGGCCTACATCTGGTCGCATCCGGGCAAACAGTTGATCTTCATGGGATGCGAGTTCGCCCAGCCGTCGGAGTGGGCCGATGGTCGCTCCCTCGACTGGTGGTTGCTCGATCACCCGGCGCACTACCGCGTCCACAACCTCGTCAAGGAACTCAACCGGATCTACAAGGGTCATGAGGCGATGTGGGCGCAGGATTCCAGCCCAGCCGGCTTCGAATGGCTCAACCCGCACGACCATGCCGGAAACACCTTGAGCTATGTCCGGTTCGGCAAGGAGGACCGGGGCGGCAACTCGGCCGTGGTCGCCGTCATCAACTTCGGCGGCGACGCTCGCGATGGCCGGCGCGTCGGCGTGCCCTATCCCGGAGAGTGGGAAGTTATCCTCGACACCTCCGGTTTCGATGAGTTCGGCTCGCCGTCGCAGGCCGGGGTGGTGCTGAGCGCGCACGAGGAACCGTGGGACAACCAGCCCTACTCGGTCGTGTTGTCCGTGCCCAAGCTGTCCGCCGTATATCTGGCACCGAAGGCGGCGGAATGAACGACCCACGCGCCGGCCAGCTCGCGCAGCCGTCGGATCTGATCGATGTGGCCCACCTGGTCACGGCCTACTACACCGGCGCGCCGGACCCGGACAATATCGACCAGCAGGTGGCCTTCGGCACCTCTGGTCACCGGGGCAGCTCATTGCGCACGGCCTTCAATGAGGACCACATCCTGGCCACCACCCAGGCCATCGTCGACTATCGACGCGATCAGGGTTTCGATGGCCCGCTCTTCCTGGGGCGTGATACGCACGGCCTCTCCGAGCCGGCCTGGGCCTCCGCGATCGAAGTCCTGATCGCCAACGACGTCACGGTGCTCGTCGATGCCGATGATCGCTACACCCCCACCCCCGCGGTCTCGCACGCCATCCTGACTGCCAATCGCGGCAAGATCGGGGGCGTCCTTGACCTGCCGGCGCACACCGGCCTCGCGGACGGCATCGTGGTCACTCCCTCGCACAACCCGCCGAGCGACGGGGGCTTCAAGTACAACCCGCCGCACGGCGGGCCGGCGGACTCCGATGCGACGAAGGTCATTGCGGCGAGCGCAAATGACTACATCCGCGCGGGTCTGGCGGGGGTCCGCAGGATCCCCTTCGAGCGCGCCCGGGCCGCCTGCCAGTCCTATGACTTCCTGCGAACCTATGTCGATGACCTGCCCCACGTCGTGGATCTCGACGCGATCCGCGAGGCCGGCATCCGCATCGGCGCCGACCCGCTCGGCGGCGCGGCCGTCGACTATTGGGGGGCCATCGCCGAGCGGCACCATCTCGACCTGACCGTGGTCAATCCGCTCGTCGACGCGACGTGGCGGTTCATGACACTGGATTGGGACGGCAAGATCCGCATGGACTGCTCATCGCCGAACGCGATGGCGTCGCTTATTGCCCAACGCGATCAATTCCAGATCGCCACCGGCAACGACGCCGACGCCGACCGACACGGGATCGTCACCCCCGATGCCGGGTTGTTGAACCCCAACCACTATCTGTCCGTGGCCATTCAGTATCTGTATGGCGGAGCCCGCCCGGGCTGGCGCGCCGATGGCTTCGTGGGCAAGACCCTGGTGTCGAGCTCGATGATCGATCGGGTCGCGGCCGACCTGGGCCGCCGCCTGGTGGAGGTGCCGGTCGGCTTCAAGTGGTTCGTCCCCGGACTGCTCGACGGATCTGGTCCCTTCGGCGGCGAGGAGTCGGCTGGCGCCTCGTTCTTGCGCCGGGATGGCACGGTGTGGACCACCGACAAGGACGGAATCCTGCTGGCCCTGCTGGCCTCGGAGATCCTGGCCCGGACCGGCAAGACGCCCAGTCAGCTGTATGCCGAACTGACCGCGGTGCATGGCAACCCGGCATACGCCCGGATCGATGCCCCCGCGACCCGCGAGCAGAAGGCGAAGCTCGGCGCGCTCACGCCCGACGACGTCAGCGCGCGTAGCCTGGCCGGCGAGCCGATCACGGCCAAACTGACGCGCGCACCCGGCAATGACGCGCCGATCGGCGGTCTGAAGGTGGTCACCGAGTCCGCGTGGTTCGCGGCCCGCCCCAGCGGAACCGAGGATGTCTACAAGATCTATGCCGAGTCCTTCCGCGGACCCGAGCATCTGGCCCTGGTGCAGGAGCAGGCCCGCGAGGTGGTGGGCGCGGCGCTGGGGGCCTAGTCGCGCAGCGGGCCCGGGTGACCGGGCTCGTGGCCGAAGACCAAGCTGGTGCGGCTGTGTGCCACGGCCGGGTTGGTCGTCACCTTCTCCAGGATCCAATCGCGCAAGTAGCTCGCGGACGGGACGGCGACATGCAAGATGTAGTCGTCATCCCCCGCGACATGGAAGCTCTGGAGCACCTCCGGTAACCGCGGCACGGTGGCAGTGAAGGCGTCGATGTGCCGCCGATCGTGCGCCCGCAACCGGATGGCGACCATGGCCTGGACTGGCCGGCCCACCTGCTCGGGGTCGATGTCGGCGTGAAAGCCGCGCACCACGCCGCGGTCCTGGAGCTGGCGCACGCGCAGCAGCGCGGTCGACGCCGCGACGCCGGCGCGTGCCGCCAGCCGATTGTTCGCCAGGCGTCCGTCGGCGATCAGGGCCCGCAGCAGCGCCAGGTCGACCTCGTCGAGGTCGCTGTCCGATCGTAGATCCTTCGACACACTGCCCATCCTAGGCGCGTGCGTTCAGAGGAAATCGCTTGCATCGCTCCGATGGTGACGGATTGTTCGACTGGGGAGACACCCTGTCGCATGATCTGCGACTCTGAAGGGTATGACGACGATGTCCGATCTGCACTTCGCCACTGCGGCCGTTCACGCTGGTCGCGCCGATCTCGGTGAGCTGGGGGTCCACGCCCTGCCGATCGACCTGTCGACGACCTACCCGCTGTCGGATGTCGAGGCCGGCGGCGCAGCATACGACCAGTTCGCCGGCGGGGGCACCCCACGCACCGGCGACTCCTTCGTCTACGGGCGATTGTGGAACCCGACGGTCGCACGCTTCGAAGACGCGCTCGCACACCTCGAGGGTGGCAGCGATGCGGTCGCCTTCGCCACCGGTATGGCGGCCGTGACCGCCGTCCTGATGGCCACCGTCGCCAGCGGCAAGCCCCATGTCGTTGCGGTGCGTCCCCTGTATGGCGGCACCGACCACCTGCTCGCAACCGGCTTGCTCGGGACCCAGGTCACCTACGCCCGGCCGCAGGAGGTCGCCGCGGCGATCACCGACCAGACCGGTCTGGTGATCCTGGAATCCCCCGGCAACCCCACGCTCGACCTGATCGACATCGGTGCCGTCGTCGCGGCCGCCGGGTCGGTCCCGGTCCTGGTGGACAACACCTTCGCCACACCTGTCCTCCAGCGCCCCTTGGAGCATGGCGCCAGCATCGTCTTGCACTCGGCGACGAAGTTCCTCGGTGGCCACGGTGATGCCCTCGGCGGTGTCATCGTCACCGACGCCGAGACCGCCCAGCGGATCCGCCCGATCCGCGCGATCACCGGCTCGATCCTGCACCCCATGGCGGCCTATCTGCTGCACCGGGGTCTGCCCACGCTGCCGATCCGGGTGGAGCGGCAACAGCGCAGCGCCACCACCATTGCAGCTGCTCTGGCGCAGCACCCGGCGGTGCGCCGCGTCCTGCACCCCTCGCTTCCCGGCGCGAACGCCCACGGCCTTATCGGTCGCCAGATGTCCGGACCAGGATCGGTCCTGGCGTTCGAGCTGGCGGGCGGCTACGAGGCGGCCCTGACCACCGCCAAGCGCGTCCAGCTGATCACGCACGCGGTCTCGCTCGGCGGCGTCGACACGCTCATCCAGCACCCGGCCGGCCTGACCCACCGCCCCGTCGCGGCGCAAGCCAAGCCCAGCGAAGGCATCTTGCGGCTGTCCGTCGGCCTCGAGGACCCCGCCGACCTGCTGGCAGACCTCGAGCACGCCATCTGCTGAGTCCTCGCAACCACGCGGCGCAGTGCTCATCCCTCGGGAAGGATGAGCAGCTCGATGTCGGTCGCCGAAGGTGAGGGCGCAGTCGCCTCTACCGGGAGGGGCCGATCGCGGCATACAGTGAGTTCTTCCGGGACAGATCGGAGTGCCCATGCAAAGCACAGTGACGACCGTTGATGACTACCTGGCCGAGGTTCCGCAGGGTCGCCGCGAGATCCTGACGAGACTGCGCGACGAGTGCCGTATCCGGCTAAGCGGTCACGCGGAGGGGATGTACTACGGGATGCCGGGCTACGCCCGAGATGACGTGGTCGAGGTCGCCTTCGCCAGCCAGAAGCAGTACATCTCGGTGTACATCCTCAAGGCCGAGGTCCTCGACGCCCACCGAGACCGACTGGGAGCGGCTTCGGTCGGCAAGGGATGTATCCGCTATCGGCGCCCGGAGGCTATCGACCTTGAGGTGATCGGATCGCTCTTGGACGCAACGCATAACTCCCGCGCGCCGATCTGCTAGCCGATTCCTCCCGCGCATGAACCGGCTTCGCGTTCCCCCGCGGTAGCAGCCCCTGGATGTCTCACTGAGCTCTCCTGTGTGTCACAATTGTCTCACAACGGAACAAACGAAAGCGCTTGCGTTTGTTCCGTTGACGAGAGGAGTCGGACATGGGCGTCCAAAGTCTTGGACAGCAGACGTACCTGCCGGAGCAGCCGGAGCAGATGGCGAAGGTGTACAGCTTTCTGCAGGCCCACGAGTCGGCGACCGGCGCGGCGCCCGCGCCCCGGTACCTGCTGGTGGGCGCGGATGAGCACGACAGCGTGGAGCTGCCGGAGGGGGTCTACCGGATCCTTCGCCAGGTCGTTGCGGCGCTTCAGGCCGGACAGGCGGTGACGGTGGCTCCGCAGACCAAGATGCTCACCACCCAGCAGGCGGCGGACCTGCTCGGGGTGAGCCGGCCGACGGTGGTCAAGCTGATCGAGGACGGCCGTCTCGAGGCCGAGACTCCCGGTACGCGGCGCCGGTTGATTCGTCTCGATGAGGCACTGCGCTACCGCAAGGCCCGACGGGAGGAGCAGTACCAGGCGATCTTCGCGACCTCCGAGGCTTACGACGACGAACCGAGCCAACAGATCGTCGAGGAGCAGCTTCGTCGCGTCCGCACCGACATCGCCGCGACGAGGCGCGTGCGCGGATGAGGGTGCGAAGCACCTGACGCGTGGCGCAAAGCCTGAGGAAGCGGCCTCGCGTGCTGAGCATCTCTTGACGCAGATGCTCACCCACTTCGACGACGCCATGGTTCACCGGCTGGGAATTCGCCGCCGACACTGTCGACGTCAACCCGCTGCATGCGGTCGCCGCGCTGAAGCAGATCGCGGCCCGGTCACACCCGCGCCTTTCCGTCGATGAGCTGCTCGTCCTGCTCCGCGACCGCTATGGGATGGACGAGGCCGTCGAACTCATCGCGCCCTACATCGACTGACGCTGCTGGACGTCTCACTCACCACCCGGTACACGGCCGCGGAGCGGCTCATGGGCGGGCACGAGGTGCCGCGAGTGCCCCGAGAGCGGCGACGGCTGCGCCGCCAAGCATCAGCGCGGCGAACGTCGTGCCCGTTGTTGAGGCACCGCTGAGGGCGATGACCGTCCCGACCAGGCCGGTCTGGAGGGCGACGCCGGTCGAGAGCGCAACCCCCTGCGAGGCCGAGACCCGACCCTGCTCACCAACCGGAGCCAACCCCAGCAGAGCCGTCGAGAGGGTCGGAGAGACGATGCCCATGCCGAGCGCCGACAGGGCCCACCCGAGCAGGCCGGGGACCAGCCCGAAGACGCCGAGCGCGATGAGGATCGGGCCGGCGGCACCCACGGCAATACACAGGAAGCCGACCCGCAACCGTTGGTGATCTGCCCATCGTTGCTGGACCGTAGCGAGGCTGTTGAGGAAGGACCCAGCGGCCCACAACGTGCCGGTGACGCTGAGCGAGATCCCCGCCACGGCCGTCGAGACGCCCTGGGTCTGGACGAGCATGAGCGGGATGAGGCCGCCGACCGCCGTGAAGCCAGCGGCCACGAGAAGCCGGAGGGTGACAAGGCTGGGGATCCCTCGGGCGAGTCGGAGGGCGCCAGCAGGCAGGACTCGGGACGAGGTCAGTGCGATGAGGAGCAGGCCGAGCCCGACGAGGGTGAGCCCGAGGAGGCGCTGGCCTCCGGGCCGCTCAACGAGCGGCCCGCTGAAGGTCATCGCGGTGAGGCCGGCAGCGAGCACGATCGCCACACCGAGCGGGGCGCCTTGTGGCTCGCCTACGCCATCCGGCTCGGGAGCGTCCTGGAGTGCCTCGGCTCGCGCCAGAGAGTCGCGGAGCAAGACCAGCGCGAGGGGCACGATAAGGAGCGGCCCGGCGAAGACCCAGCGCCACCCGAGCAGCCCGTCCACGAGCCCCGCGAGGCTGGGACCGAGCAGGGAGGGCAGGATCCACGCGGCGGAGAAGGAGGCGAAGACCTTGGCCCGCAGGTCGGCTGGGAGAACCCGAGCGACGAGCACCATCAGGGTTGTGTCGATGAGCGCCTCGGCAGCGCCGGACGCCGCCCGGCCGACGACGAAGATGCTCATCGAGGGGGCAAGGGCACAGACGAGCTGGGCAAGAACGAACGCACCGAGTCCGGCGAGCAGGACATGTCGGGGGCCGACCCGGTCGGTCCACGAACCCGCATACACGGTCGCGAGCGTGAGGGTGATGAGTGGCGCCCCGGCGCTCGCCCCGAAGAGGGCCCAACCGTCGAGCTCGCCGACGACCGTCGGCAAGATCGCCATGACCGCGCGATTCTCGAAGGCGGCGAGGGTGACCAGCGCGATGATGCCGACAACGACGGGGAGGTGTTCGCGGGAGAGCAGGCGGTGGGGGGTGGCGCCTGGGGCCCGCGGGGTCATGTCGAACATTGTTCAACCTCAAGTGCACTTGAGGTCAATTCGATAGCCTGGAAGGGTGCACCGGGAGGACCAGCTGACGATCGGCGACGTCGCGCTTCGATCGGGGCTTAGTGTCGCGACGCTGCGCTTCTACGAGGAGCGAGGGCTGATCGCTGCGATGCGCACCGAGGGCAACCAGCGCCGCTATCCACGACACGTGCTGCGCAGGCTTGCGGTGATCCGCGCCGGACAACGGTTCGGCCTGTCCCTTGCCGAGATCGGCCAGGCCCTTGCCGGGCTTCCCGTCGACCGTCCACCGACGAAACGGGACTGGGCCCGGATCTCGGCCCAGTGGCACGTCCTGCTCGGCGCCCGGATCGAGGTGATGAACCGCGTGCGGGACGGGCTCGAGTCGTGCATCGGCTGCGGCTGTCTGTCGCTGCGGTCCTGCCCGGTCTACAACTCCGACGACGAACTCGGCGCTGCCGGTCCCGGCGCTCGACGGTGGCCAGAAGGAGCCCGCGAGTGAGCGGGCCGGAGCCGATGTGAGTTCTCTGAGGATCAGATAGGGGTCTGCGCGTCCGGGACAAAGGGTGCCCCGTGCCCGGGAATGACCATCACGGGGCCCAGATCCAGGATCCGCCTCCGCGACAGGTCGCCTGGAAGTCGTGCACCCGGGCGTTCGGGAAGAGGGCAATGTTCACCGTGTGGTCGGGGTGGTGATGGCTGATCACGACGTCCGTGATGTCTTGCGGGGAGACGCCAAGCGCGGCCAAGGGAGCCAAGATCACGGATCGGGCGGCAACCATGCCCGGGTCCACGACGATGAGCGCCCCGGCGTCGCGGATCAGGCAGACCGTGGAGGCGACCCGATCTGCGGCATACCCGACTGCGAGAACGTCGACGATAGCGACCATGGGTGGACTCTACGGGTGAGTTACCAGACGCGACCGGCGCTGGTCGTTCAGAACAGCGGGTGGCTCAGCCCGCCAGGTGAGAGTTGTCGTCCGCCCATATCCCGAGCAGGCCGCCGAAGTGCGCCTCGAACCGCTCCCACTCGTGGGTGGGATAGGTCTGCTGAATCGTCGAGGTGAGCATGGAGCGGAACTCGGGGGACGTCACATACTCATAGACGAACTCATCGACATGCCCCAGTGTCGCGGCACAGAACTCCTGATAGCGCTCGGTGTCGAAGTGCTGCGAGGCAAGGGCCTGATAGGCCACGATCTTGGCCGCGTAGTCCAGATCCGGGTCGTCCGCAATCGCGAACCACGGTGCGGTGTCGACCTGAGTCTTGGCGATCCGGTCCGTCATCACGCAGAAGCTCGACCACTTGAGCAGCGACTTCATTGCCCACGGGAAGTAGTAATGCAAGGAGGTGACCGCGACATCCGGGCAGGCGTTCGCGTAGTCGATCGGATAGACGATGTCGTCCTTGACGAGCATCTCGCAGGAGTTGAACTCCCAACGGAAAAAGGCGTTGACGGTCTGCGCAATCGCGATCGTCTCCTCCCCCGCCTTCTGCGACAAGAAGTCGTGCGCCACCTCATACCGGTTATGCATGGGCTCGTCCGGGCGGAACTTCATGACCATCGTCTCGGGCCCGATCGTCAGCGCGCGGGCAAAGACGTCGTAGTCGATCGATTCCTGGAGGTGCATGAGCATCTCGCCGGACTCGTCGTATGCCGCGTGCAGCTCCTCCCGGTCGCGCACCCGAGAAACCCCGCGCCAGCCACCGCCGTCGAAGGGCTTCATGAAGAGCGGATAGCCCATCTCCTCGGCGACGGCATCAAGATCGAACGCCTGGTTGTACTTGGCGGAGGTGTAGGCCCACCGCGCGTTGTCGACCGGGTGCTTGTAGGGCACGAGCACCGTATTGGGAACGTTGAGACCGAGGCGGAGCATGGCGCAGTAGGCCGAGTGCTTCTCCATCGACTGGAATGTGAAGGGGCTGTTCAACAGATACAGGTCATCCATGAGCGAGGCCTTCTTGAGCCATTCGCGCGGGTGGTAGTACCAGTAGGCAAGCCGGTCGATGCATAGGTCTTGACGCACCGAATCCCGCAGATTGAAGGGCTCGATCGTCACGCGTTCGCTGGCAATCCGGTGCTGGACGCCGTCGGGGGTCTGCAGCACGCCGAGCCGGCGGACCAGGGCCTCGAATGCGGTCGGCCAGTCCTCCTCCGCCCCGAGCAGCAGTCCGATGAGGTGCTCACGCTGTGTCGTCATTGACATCATCCTTTGATCGAGAACGGCGGGGTCACACAAAACGGGGCAAATGATGCGCGAACTGCTTGCGCCACCACGGCCAATCATGGGCGCTGTCGTGTCCCCACACGTCGAGTTGGTGAGGGATGCCCTTGCGCCGCAGGACATCCGCAAAGGCGAGGGTGGAGGGATAGGACTTTGTTGGCTCCCACTCAAAGGGCCCCTCCCCCACCACCAGCAGGAGGTTGGCGCGCGAGCGTAGCCAGGCCAGGTGATCGCCTTCGGCGTTCGCGACATACGCCATCGGGTTGACGAAGTAGGTGTTGTCGCCGATCTCGCCGAACCCCCGCCAGGCCGTGGGATCGTAGCTGCCCGACAACGAGATCGACAGCGGGGCGACATCGGCCCGCTGCAGGGTGAAGTGCGCCGCGTGATAGGCGCCCAGGGAGACGCCGAAGGTGATGATGTCGTTGCGCCACCCACCGAGCGTGTAGGCCAGATGGGGTAGCACGGCCTGCTCGAGCCAGGCCTGATAGATCCGGTGCCGCCGGGCCCGCTCCTCGGTCGGCTGATCGTATGCGGACCAGGTGTAGCGATCCAGGGAGTCGACGCAAAAGAAGGTCACGCGCCCGGCATCGACGAGATCACCGACGACTTCGAGCATGCCATTGTTCTCGAAGTCCTCGGCACGGCCGGCCTCGGAGGGAAAGACCAACACGGGGCGGCCGAAGTGTCCGTGCCGAATGACGCCCAATGTCGCATCGAGACCCGGAACCGCCAGCTCCACGCGTTCACCCATGGTGGTATCCAATCGTACGGATGCCCCCGACCGCCACACGGTGTCGATGCCCGCGCCCAGGACGGTCTCGAAGCGTTCGCTCTGTCATGCTGTCGTCCCGTGAGCATCGATTCGGGTGACTGGGGGAACCCGCTGAAAAAGCGTCGGTTCCTGCGCCACCCGGCCCAGGTCGTCGTGGCGGCCTTCGCCGCTGCCGATCTGGTCGGCACCCTGCTGTTGGCGCTGCCGGTGGCGCGCAGCGGTGACGGCTCGGCGCCGCTGATCACGGCACTCTTCACCGCGACCAGCGCCGTCTGCGTGACCGGGCTGACAACCGTCGACACGGGCACCTACTGGAGCAGCTTCGGGCAATGGGTGATTCTGGGGCTCATCCAGATCGGCGGCTTCGGGATCATGACGCTCGCCTCCCTCCTTGCGCTCTTCGTCAGTCGGCGCATGGGCTTGCGGACGCGACTGTATGCGGCCGCCGAGACCAAGAGCTCCGGGATCGGCGATGTCCGACGCGTCCTGCGGGGGGTTGCCCTGATCACGGTCGTCGTCGAGGGCGCCCTGGCCACGATCTTGACCACGCGCTTCCTGGTTGCCTACGACTACCCCGTCGGCAAGGCCCTGCACCACGGTGTCTTCCATGCCGTCTCGTCGTTCAACAATGCCGGCTTCGCGCTCTACAGCGACAGCCTGATGGGCTTTGCCACCGACCCCCTCATCCTGCTTCCCATCAGCCTGGCCATCATCATTGGCGGGCTCGGCTTCCCCGTCATCCTCGAGCTTTTTCGGCGACAGCCGATGCGCAAGTGGAGCCTGCATACCCGTCTCACGCTGTTGATGACGGGGGTCCTGCTCATCGGCGGGACGCTGTTCATGAGCGCGAACGAGTGGAACAACACCGGGACGATTGCCGACTACGGTGCCGGCCACAAGCTGCTCGCGGGCTGGTTCCACGCGGTCCAGCCGCGAACTGCCGGGTTCAACGCCTGGGACTACGGCCAGGTGACCGATGAGACTCTGCTCGGCACCATCATGCTCATGTTTGTCGGGGGTGGGTCGGCCTCCACGGCCGGCGGATTGAAAGTGACGACCTTCATCTTGCTCTTCTTCGTCATCTTGTCGGAGGTCCGCGGCGAGAGCGAGGTGACCGCCTTCGATCGGCGGATCGAGCCGCGGGTGGTTCGCCAGGCCATCACCGTCGCCCTGCTGGGGATCGCCGCCATCGTCGGTGCGACCCTGGCGCTCATCGAGATCACCTCCTTCCCGCTGACCCCGATTCTCTTCGAGACCACCTCCGCATTCGCCACCGTCGGGTTGTCCACCGGCATCACCCCGCAGCTGAATCTTCCGGCGCAAGTGATCGTCATCGCGCTGATGTTCCTGGGCCGGCTCGGACCGGTCACCCTCGTCTCCGCCCTCGCGCTGCGTCAGCGTCAGCCGAGATACTCGTACCCGGAAGGAGCACCCCTCATTGGCTAAGCAACTAGACACCGCCTCCGGCGTGGTCGTCATCGGATTGGGCCGGTTCGGCAAGTCGCTCGCGCTCGAGCTCGAGAACGACGGCGTTGAGGTGCTGGGGATCGACCTAGACCGGCATACCGTCGACATGCTGGCTGGTCGGCTCACGCATGTCGTGCAGGCCGACTCCACCGACATCGAAGTCATGCGGCAGCTGTCGGTCCACGAATTCGATCGGGCAGTGATCGCTATCGGCTCGAACCTCGAATCCAGCGTGCTCACCGCCTTCGTCCTCAAGCAGCTCGGGGTCGATCTCGTGTGGGCCAAGGCGACCAGCGAATCGATGCGCCAAATTCTGCTCAAGATCGGGGTGAACCAGGTCGTTCGCCCCGAGCACGACATGGGCCGGCGGGTCGCGCACCTGGTGCGCGGCAAGATGATCGACTACATCGAGTTCGACGACGGATTCGCCATCGTCAAAACGACCCCACCCAAAAACATCCTCGGTGTGACACTGGCCGCCTCCGGAGTCCGCACGAAATACGGGGTCACCATCGTCGGGATCAAGACCCCGGGCAACGACTTCACCTACGCCACGCCCGAGTCGATCGTGACGGCCGGGGATCTGGTCATCGTCTCCGGCGAACGCCACCGGGTGGAGCGCTTCTCCAACGAGCCCTGAGCCACCGGCCCACAAGCGGGCGGTTCAGAAGAGGGCGGTTCAGAAGAGGGCGGCTCAGAAGAGGGCGCTCATCAACGCGGTGCGGCCGCGCTTGACGCGCTCGTCCTGGTTGCCGACCACAGTGAAGAGCTGCAACAGGTGGTCGCGCGCGGCGGTGCGCTGCGCCCCGCTGGTCCGCTTCACCAGCTCGATCAGGCGCCCAAAGGCATCCTCGATGTGCCCCCCTAAAAGGTCGAGATCGGCGACCAGCGCCTGCGCGGAGATGTCGTCCGGGTGCTGCGCGGCCGCCGCTCGGGCCGACGCCAGGTCGACTCCTTGGGTGCGCTGCATCAGGCCGACGGTGGCCAGCCCCGCCTGGGCGTCCAGATCCTTGGGGTCGGCAGCCAGCGCCGCTTCGTATGCCGTTGCCGCCCCCGCCAGGTCTCCACGCTCGATCGCGTCAAAGGCCTCCTGATGCAAGGGAGGCAGGTCCTCCTCGTCCACGGCGGCGCGCTCGGCGAGTTCGATGCGGCCAGTGACGCCCTGCTGGATCGCCAAGTCCAGAAACTGCTCCAGCACGCCGCGCACCTGATCTCGCGGTGCCACACCGGCGAACATCGGGATGGCCTGCCCCTGGAGCAGTCCGATGGTGACGGGCACGGACTGGACCTGGAGCGCGCGGAGCATTCCCGGATTGGTGTCGATATCAATCGAAACGACCTGAACCCGACCCTGGAAGCTGCGCGCGGCCTCGATGACATCCCCGAGGTAGACCACCGACTCCGGCAACCGACTCGATACGACCACCAGGATGGCCGGCACGCGCACCGATCGGTTGACGATTTCGCTGAAGGTCGCATCGGTCGCCTTCACGTGCAGGGTGTCGGGAGACCCCGACGCACTCGACGCCGCATCCGGTCCTGGCCCGGAGAGGCTGGTCAAGTCAACGGCGCCGCGAGTGGCACTTCCTGGAACGACGGGCTGGGTCATAGCCATATCATCGACTACTTCGCCGAGATGCCGCGCAACTGCTCGCCCACGCCGACGACCCGCGCCGGCTGGTCGGCCGGGATCACCATGATCGTGGTCATGAGCCACCGCAACCGCAGCCGATCCGTGACGGTCTTGCGGCCCGCGAGCTTGGCAAGATCCGCTGGCAGGTCCAGCCGTTTGGCCTTGGACGTCGGCGCCAGTTGGTCGGTTCTGGTGAACTGGCCGAACGCCAGGGCGCTGCCATCCGCCAGCTGGAAGGCGACGCTCTCGTCGGGCACGACCCGATGGGTGCGGGTGAAGGTGCCCAACGACCCGAGCGCCTTCTTTTGGGCGGCGGACGCGCGCAGCAACGCGACAGCATACGCATCGTCGTCGGTGACATAGCTGCTGCGCTTGAGCGTGCGCGGGACATCGAGCAGGCGGCAGTATGCGGTGAGCACCCGCGCCGGGCTGGCGACCAGGCCCGCGTCAGTCGTGATGGTGCTGATTCCATCACTCACGGGCGGGAGCGCGGGGATGCTCGCCCCGGGCAGCATCGGGGCGGACACCCAGAGTTTGTAGGGCGCGGTCGGGCTGTCTGCGATCAGCACATGCAGCGACTGGATGTCGTCGACGACGGTCGTGGCCAGGATCCGACGTGGCCATGCTCGACCGGTGGAGATGGCGAGCACCTGCGGGGCGGTCCGTGGCGTCAGCGACGCCTCCCGGGTGGTAAAGCGATTGGAGACCTGGGCCAGGCGCAACGCGGGTCCCGACAACACCTCGCCCCGGTCGTCGTTTCGGCCATCGGGCGCGGCGAAGGCCAGATCTGCGGCGGCCAGAACGCGCGTGGCAATCGATTGGGCACTTGCCTGCGTGAACGGCGCTCCACCAATCTGCTCCGTCGGGGCCGGGCGCAGGCCAACCACCCGCTCAGGGACCCCGCACCCGAGCAGGGACCCGAGACCGAGCCCTGCACCCAGTGTGAGAGAGGTTGCACGTGTCGCGATCCACCGCCGAGTGTCACTACGTGATCTCATCGGGATACCTCCGTGATGGTCGGCCGGCGCGGACCGGGGCGCAGCAGGAGCCCCCCGACCGTCGTTAGCAAGGCGCCTGCGGCAGTCAAGACGAGGGCCTGATAGAACCAGGTGTCGCGGGACCAGGTGAGGGTCAGGCTGGTGAGTCCGCCAGCTCCCGGCACGATGACCACCGATTCGGGCGCTGTCTTCTGGTCCACCACCAGACGCCCGGCGCGGGTGATCTCCTGACGCACCCGCCACAACTCCACCTCACCAAGCCCCTTCGGGCCTCCGGAGCCGGACGGCGCGGTGGGAGCGGTCCAGTCGGGCAGCTCGATCGCACCGACCTCCCGCCGCGCGGCCCCGCCGAGGACAGCGGATGCGTCGGACGGCGTGGCCACCCCGATCACCGCAGCCTGGGCGACCACATCGATGCGCACCGGCAGATCGGTCCGGTTGAGGACCTGTGGGGTGATCACGACCGGCTCGCTCCCGACCCCCGCCACCGTGAAGGTTGCGGTGCCGGACGGCCCGAGATGCGCGGCGAACCAGGCGCCGACACTGAGCGGGATCAGCCCGGCCAGGGCCAGAATGAGGCCGACCAGGCGTCGCAGAATCACCACGGATCGTCGTCTTTCGGTTTGGGGGCCCGCCGTTTAGCGGGCCGGTTTCGCCCTCCACCATGACCCATTGCGGGTTCGATAACAAAATCGTCACGCTCGACCGCGTGGGCGGCGTCCCGAGCAGCGCCCAGGTCAGCAACTCAACCCACGGGGTCCGGATCGGACACCCCGGCACGCTCGCGCGGGCCGATCAGGGTGGCGGTGATCTGGTCCGCCAGCTCCTGTGGGTCGCCAGCACCGTTTCCCAGCATCCGGGCCGATCGATCGACCTGGGTCACGATCCAGCCTCGAAGGCGAGCCAAGACCAGTGCCTCCACCTCACTGGCCGCGCGCGCCTCCCGGCGACGCTCCCAGGCACCATCGCGAATACCCCGCCGGGCGTGGTCGTCGATAGCCGTCAGCAACTCCTCGATCCCGGTGCCGAGGTGGGCGCTGCAGGACACGACCGGCGGTCGCCAGGCACCCCGCGATCGCGCCGCCAATCGCACCAACGCCCGGACATCGCTCACCGTGGCGCGGGCTCCATCACGATCCGCCTTGTTGACCACGAAGACATCGGCAATCTCCAGCACCCCGGCCTTGGCCGCTTGGATGCCGTCGCCCATGCCCGGTGCCAGCAGCACCAGGCACGTGTCCGCGCGAGCCGCGATATCGACCTCCGACTGCCCGACGCCGACGGTCTCGATAAGGACCACGTCAAAACCCGCCACCTCGAGCAGCCGGATGGCCGGCGGAACCGCTGCCGCAAGGCCGCCGAGGTGACCGCGTGCCGCCATCGAGCGGATGAACACCCCCGGGTCCACGGCGTGCGCGCTCATCCGGATGCGGTCCCCCAGCAGTGCACCTCCGGAAAATGGCGACGTCGGATCGACGGCGAGCACCGCGACGTGGGAGCCCCGCTCGCGCAGCGCTCCCACGAGGGCACTCGTGAGCGTGGATTTCCCGACGCCGGGAGCTCCGGTCACTCCGATGACGTGACACCGATGCGGCTCGGACAGCCGATCCACCCCGTCCGGGGCGGCGCGAACCGCCCGCACGATGGCCCGGGCGTCCGGGTGCGCCGACTCGATCAGGGACAGGACCCGGGCCAGGGCTCGCGGTTCGCGTCGGCACACGCCCGCGGCCAGCTGATCGATGTCGCGCACCCGCGGCGCCGGATGCCTGCTATCAGCGCTCAGGATGCCGGCACGCGCACGATGAGAGCATCGCCCTGACCGCCGCCACCGCACAGACCGGCGGCGCCCACGCCGCCACCGCGCCGCTTCAACTCATGCGCGAGAGTCAAGACGATGCGAGCACCCGACATACCCAGGGGGTGTCCCATCGCGATGGCTCCCCCATTGGGGTTGACGATCTCGGGGTCCACCCCGAGTTCGCGCGCCGAAACGATCCCGACAGCGGCGAAGGCCTCGTTGATCTCCACGAGATCCAGATCGGCGGGCGTGATGCCGTCCTTGGCGCACGCCGCCTTGATGGCCGCCGACGGCTGCGATTGCAGGGTCGAATCGGGGCCGGCCACATTGCCGTGCGCACCGATCTCCGCCAACCATTCCAACCCAAGCTCCTGCGCCTTGGACTTGGACATGACCACCACCGCACAGGCGCCGTCGGAAATCTGCGAGGCGCTGCCCGCAGTGATCGTGCCGTCCTTGGCGAACGCGGCGCGCAGGCCGGCCAGCGACTCGGCGGTGGTATCGGCGCGCACGCCCTCGTCATACTTGAACTCGATCGGCTCGCCCCGGCGCTGCGGGATGGAGACTGCCGTCACCTCCTCGTCGAACAAGCCGTCCTTCCACGCCTTGGCCGCGTTCTGGTGCGAGCGGGCGGAGAAGGCGTCCTGGTCCGCACGCGATACCTCCCGATCACCGCAATTGGCGGACTCGGTCAGGCCACCCATGCCGGTCGCGGTGAAGACGTCGGTGAGCGCGTCATAGTCGAGGTGGTCCTTCATGGTGACATCGCCATATTTGAACCCGTCGCGGGACTTGCGCAGCAGGTGGGGAGCATTCGTCATGGATTCTTGGCCACCGGCAACCACGATCTCGAACTCTCCCGCGCGGATCAGCTGATCCGCCAGGGCGATGGCGTCCAGGCCGGAGAGACACACCTTGTTGATGCTCACGGCGGGCACCGTCATCGGGATGCCACCCTTGACGGCCGCCTGCCGGGCCGGGATCTGGCCCTCGCCGGCTGTCAGGACCTGGCCCATGATGACGTAGTCGACGTCGTCGCCGGCGACCCCCGCTTTGGCCAAGGCCGCCTTGATGGCGAAACCACCGAGGTCGGAGCCGGAGAAATCCTTCAAGGACCCCGAGAGGCGGCCCATCGGTGTGCGGGCCCCCGCGACGATGACGGACACGGGACGCTGCGACATGGCTGGCCTTTCGACGGTGAACCGGCTGGTGGCTCCATGGTAGGCGCCTGCGTCGGGGGCAGCCCAGCGCCTCGACGGTGGCCCTCACCACAGGGTTGCGGTGACCAAGGCGACATCGCACGCGGGTCCGTGGGGGTGAGCACCCGGCATACCGTGGGGTGATGAGCGCAGCGAACCTCTTCACGATGATCGACCACGTGGGCGTCGCGGTGCCCGACCTCGATGAGGCCATTGCCTTCTATGAGCAGGTTTATGGCATGCGCAAACTCCACGAAGAGGTCAACGAGGAGCAGGGGGTGCGTGAGGCGATGATGAGTGTCGGGGATTCGGGCTCGTGCATCCAGTTGCTGGCGCCGCTGAGTCCGCAGAGCACGATCGCGAAATTCTTGGATCGCTCGGGTCCGGGCATTCAGCAAATGGCCTATCGCGTGAGCGACATCGACGCGGTGTGCGCCACCCTGCGTGAGCGCGGGCTGCGCTTGCTGTATGAGGTGCCCAAGCGGGGCACCAGCAACAGCCGGGTCAACTTCATCCACCCCAAGGATGCGGGCGGGATCTTGGTCGAATTGGTCGAGCCGGCCTAGCGGCGCACGACCTCGATACCCCGGATCCGGTTGCGCGTCACGCGCCCCAGAACGACCAGCGCGAACGGCAGATACAGCACGCCGAGCAAATACAGACACGCGGACGTCGCGTTGAACACCCAGGCGTCCGTGGCTCGGGCGGACTGCGCCGTGACATCCGCCCAGCGGCCGCCGACCAACAACCCCAGCGCCAGGGCGAGCTGGAGCATTGGCGGCCAGAAAGACTTCTCCTGCCGCGGCGGAAAGCCAGCGACATAACTCACGGTGTCAGCATCCCACACCGGCGCTCAGCATTCCAGGATCGCTGCGATCCGGGTCGCCCGCTGGGGGTGACCCACTTCACGGGTGACCGCAATCTCATTCTCGTGCCGCGCATCTCGCGACTGGCCTAGGTTTTGGCCAGGCCCGTTCATCGGGTCGATCCTGCCGACGTCAAGGAGCCATCCGCCCGTGAGCATGCAAGCGATTCTCGACGCGATCACCGCCGGCGAACGCAGCCCCGAAGCGTATGCCGCGCTGCCGGTCCCGCCGTCCTACCGGGCGGCGACCGTCCATAAGGACGAGGTGGGAATGTTCGAGGGTCTCAGCAGCCGGGAGAAGGACCCGCGGCAGAGCCTGCACATCGAGCAGGTCCCGGTGCCTGAGCTCGCTCCCGGTGAGGCCCTGGTGGCCGTGATGGCCAGCGCCATCAACTACAACACCGTGTGGACCTCGATCTTCGAGCCGGTGGCGACCTTTGGGTTCCTCGAGCGGTACGGCCGCACGAGCGAGTTCGCCAAGCGACACGACCTGCCGTATCACGTCGTCGGCTCCGACCTGGCGGGAGTCGTACTGCGGGTGGGCCCGGGTGTGACGAAGTGGCAGCCCGGCACCGAGGTCGTGGCGCACTGCCTGTCCGTCGAACTCGAGGACGCGGACGGTCACAACGACACCATGATGGATCCCCAGCAGCGGATCTGGGGCTTCGAAACCAACTTTGGCGGACTGGCCGAACTGGCCATCGTCAAGGCGAATCAGCTGATGCCCAAGCCCACCCACCTGACCTGGGAGGAGGCGGCCTCCCCCGGTCTGGTCAACTCCACCGCATACCGGCAACTGATCAGCAAGAACGGCGCCGGGATGAAGCTCGGCGACCGCGTTCTCATCTGGGGGGCCAGCGGCGGACTCGGCTCCTATGCCACCCAGATGGCCCTGGCCGGCGGCGCGACACCGGTTTGCGTGGTCTCCTCACCTGACAAAGCAGCGATCGCTCGGGCGATGGGCGCGGAGCTGATCATCGACCGCAGCGCGGAGGGCTACCGCTTCTGGAATGAGGAGGGGACGGCGCAGAACCCCAAGGAATGGCAGCGGCTGGGCAAGCGGATCCGCGAGCTGACCGGCGGCCATGACGTGGACATCGTCTTCGAGCACCCGGGCCGCGAGACCTTCGGCGCCTCCGTCTATGTGACGCGCAAGGGCGGCACGATCACCACATGCGCATCGACCTCGGGGTATATGCACGAGTACGACAACCGGTATCTGTGGATGAATCTGAAGCGGATCATCTCGAGCCACTTCGCGAACTATCGCGAGGCGTGGGAGGCCAACCAGCTCATCAGCCGTGGTCTGATCCACCCCACCTTGTCCAAGACCTATCCGCTGGCCGAGGTCGGTCAGGCGGCGCTTGACGTCCATCGCAATGCCCATCAGGGCAAGGTCGGGGTACTGACCCTCGCGCCGCAGGCCGGGCTCGGAGTCACCAACCCGGAGATGCGCGCCCGGCTCGAGGGTGCGATCAACCGGTTCCGGGACGCCTGACCCGCGCGCCGGTTCGGCGCGGACCGGGCCCGATGGTTACCCTCGGTGCGTCCTGCCCATGCACGAGACGGCGCAAGAGGTGAGTGCGATCAGGGATATGAGACTGGATCGTTACCGGGAGTTTCAGCGGCGCCAGCGCGAATCCTTGCGGGCATCGC
The DNA here is from genome assembly GCA_937858995.1 of uncultured Nostocoides sp. Classification (GTDB taxonomy): domain Bacteria; phylum Actinomycetota; class Actinomycetes; order Actinomycetales; family Dermatophilaceae; genus Nostocoides_A. Next base: position 32,253 of record CALLZC010000084.1, on the reverse strand, counting down.
AGCAGTTGAGCCCGGGAGATTCCGGTCCCGCGGACCCGGCGGCCGACCCGGGAGGGCGCCCCACTGCGGAGCCGAGCGTGCCGCTCTCGCAGGCGGCCCTCGCGCCGACCGCCAGTCCTTTTGGCGTGCTGGGGAAGCCGATCAACCGCTACTCCCCCTTGTACATGGGCTTCGTCGGGACCTTGGGCGCGCTCTTGGCCATCGGCCTGTGGCGCGCGGCCTCCCGCCTCTCGACCACCCTGACGATCCTGCTGGTGGCGGCCTTCCTCACCCTCGCCCTCAACCCGCTGGTCGAGTGGCTCAACACTCGGGGACTACGCCGGTCACGCTCGGTAGCGTTGGTTTTCGCCGGGGCGCTGGTCGTTTTCGCGCTCCTCGGGGTACTGGTCTTCCCGCCGGTGGTCAGTGAGGGATCCCAACTCCTGGCCAACGCACCGATCTATGTCGACTCCCTCTTGGACTCCCGGTGGTTGCGCCGACTCGATGAGAACTATGACGTCATCGAGCGGTTGCGCACCGAAATCAACACGCGCCTCACGGACGCCGACTTCATCGGCCGCGTCTTCGGCGGAGTCCTGGGTGCGGGCCGGGCTCTGGCCAATGGGGTCTTCCAGCTATTCACCATCCTGATCCTGACGCTCTACTTCCTTGCGTCTCTGCCAGCGGCCAAGCAGGCTGCCTATGCGATCATCCCCGCCTCGCGGCGCCCCCGGGTCGAGCCGCTGGCCGAGGAGATTATGCGCCGCACCGGTGCCTACGCCATCGGACAGGTCACGGTCGCTGCGATCAATGCCCTCTGCTCCTACGTCATGATGCGGGTGCTAGGGATTCCGTATGCCGCGGTCCTCGCCGTCGTCGTCGGCTTTTTGGGCCTGATTCCGATGGTGGGCGCAACCATCGGCGCCGTGCTGGTCTGCTCGGTGGCCTTCTTCGACGCACCGCGCGCAGCCGTGATCGCGGGGATCTACTACCTCATCTATCAGCAGCTCGAGAACTATGTCATCGCACCGAAGATCATGGCGCGCACGGTCGCCGTGCCCGGTGCGGTGACCGTCGTCGCCGCGCTCGCCGGTGGCACCCTGCTCGGGGTGCTCGGTGCCCTGCTCGCGATCCCGGTGGCCGCGGGGCTGCTCTTGCTGTACGAAGAGGTCCTGGTCCCTCGGCAGCGCCGGGTCTAGGCGAGGTCTGCCGGACCATCGCTGGCTGCATAGGCAGTCGTGACCATCGTGTGGGCATTGAGCGGCGGCGGGTCTCGCGTCCCCACGAGAGCCCGCCGCCTGGGCCGACTCGCCCCCCAGCGAGTCCGGCACCTACAAAGACGCCGCAGTCGCGGACGAGGTTGCGTTCCGCAGTTGTGACCTAGCTCACAGTGCCCGTATCGCGGACGCGGGCACTGGTCGGGTCATACAGCGGGCGCAGCGAAATCGTGGCGGGGACCCGTCGATCGGCGATCTCGACGTGCCAGGAGCCTGCGGTGATCCAGTCCGTCGTGACCTGATCCGGGGCCTCGATCATGGCCAAGCCGACCGCCGCGCCGAGGGTCCAGCCATAGGACGCGGCCCGGATGTAGCCGACGAACTCGCCGTCCCGCAGGACCGGCTCGGCATGGAAGAGCAGCGGCTCGGGCTCCCGCAGCAGCACTTGGACGATCCGGCGGCGCGCCGGGGCCTTCTTGGCGAGCCGCGCCGCGGCACGCCCTCGGAAGTCGCGGCCCTCGAGCGCCACCACGAAGCCCAGCCCCGCCTCGAAGACTCCGTCGGTGTTGTCGATGTCGTGCCCGTAGTCGCGATAACCCTTCTCCAGTCGCAGGCTGGCGAGCGCCTTCAGTCCATAGAGCGCGAGCCCAAAGTCGTGGCCCGCCAGGACGATCGCGTCCCATACGGGCAGGGCGTCGCTGACCGGAAGATAGATCTCATAGCCGAGCTCCCCGGCATACGTGACCCTCACGAGCAGCACCTCGACACCGGCCAGGAGCAGCCGTCGGGCGCCCCGGTAGGGCAGCCCGGCATGCGAGAGGTCCGCATCGGTGAGGGTGGCCAGCAGGGCCCGCGAGTTGGGGCCTTGAACTGCGAACTGCGCCCACGCCGTGGTGCAGTCGTCCACCTCGATGGCGCGCTGCCCCACGCCCGCCTGGAGCATCGCCGCCACGTGCCCGTATGCCGTGTCGGAGGCGACGACGAGGAAATCGTCGGTGGCCAACTTGGTCACGGTGAGGTCTGCCTGCAGCCGGGCCGCGTCATCCAGCCACTGCGTGTAGGTGATCACCCCTTCTTTCCCGTCGACGGCAGCGGCGCTGAGCCAGTCCAACGCAGCACCGGCGCCGGGGCCGCGCACCCGCCACTTCGACATGAACGACATGTCGATCAGTCCCACGCGTGTTCGGACCGCCTCGTGCTCAGCCTGCCACTGGGCGAACCACGGCTGCGGGCCCCAGCCGGGCTCGACCTGCGCGGTGTGTCCCGGCCCGGCATACCAGTCGGCGCTCTCCCAGCCGGAGACATCTCGCAGATAAGCCCCGGCGGCGCGCATCCGGTCCTCGACGGGTGAGCGGAAGATGCCCCGCCCGGAGGTGAGAACGATGCCGGGAGTGTGGGCGGCATACACCGTCCCCAGGATTTCGGCGGTGCGCTGCTCGCGATAGCGCGCATCGAGCTGGTAGGTCCGGAAGCGGTCCAGGCTCACGGCCGTGACATCCACCCCTGGGTCGCCCGTGGTGATCCACTCGGCGAGGACCCGACCCCACCCTCCGGAGGACAGGATCCCGACGGAATTCATTCCGGCACAGACGAAGTAGCCCGTCACACCGGGCGCCGGGCCGACAGCGGGGAGGAGATCCGGGGTGAAGGACTCGGGCCCGCAGAAGAAGGTCCGAATGCCGGCGGTCAAGGTGACGGGGACCCGCGACATGGCCCGCTCGACATACGGACCCATCCGTTCCCAGTCGGGCGGGATCTGGGCGAAGGAGAAGTCCTGGGGTATGCCGTCCACCTGCCACGCCGCGGCCCGCGGCTCGAAGAGGCCGACCATCAGGCCACCGCCTTCCTCGCGGTAGTAGCCATGCGCGGCCGGGTCCTCGAAGACCGGAGTGTCCGGGCTCAGCCCGGGGATCGGCTCGGTGATCAGGTAGTAGTGCTCCGCTGCCTGATTCGGGACCACCACCCCGTTCTGGGCGGCCAGCTCGCGAGCCCACATGCCCGCGCAGTTCACCACGACGTCCGCCTCGATGTCACCGGCTGCGGTTCGAACCCCCACCACCTGCTCACCGCGCCCGGCCGGCCGGGTCAGAACCGAGCGAACCGGGACCCCCTCGATGATGCGTACGCCGTGCTGGCGGGCTCCGCGCGCATAGGCCATGGTGAGGTCCACGGGATTGACGCGACCGTCACCGGGGACAAAGAATCCCCCGGCCAGGTCACTGGTCGTTGCCAGCGGAAAAAGGTCATGCATCTCCCCCGGTCCGATCTCGTGGATCTCCAGCCCGAATCGGCGTTGGAAGGCCGCCACCCGCCGGTACTCATGAAGCCGATCGTGATCGGCGGCGGCTTCGATAAGACCAACGGCCTTGAAACCGGTGGCCACACCGGTCTCGGCCTCCAGCCGCGCAAACAGATCGCGGCTATAGAGGCGCAACCCGGTGGCGGTCTCGCTGGTCGACCCGAAGGTCGTCATCAAACCGGCGGCATGCCAGGTCGTGCCACTGGTCAGCCGGTCGCGTTCGAGGAGGAGGACATCGCTCCAGCCGGCCTGGCCGAGGTGGTAGGCGAGGGAGGTTCCGATCACCCCGCCGCCGATGATGACGACGCGGGCGCGGGCGGGCAACTCGATCGGCACCCGCAGACACTATCCGCCGGGACGGCCGTCCAGCCCGGGCAGGGCCGCGCTCTGATCCGGACCGGGCGTGTCGGCGGCTGGCGGCTCGGCGTCATCTCCGGCGGGTGCGGCCGCCCCGTCCCCGCCGTCGGTGGCGCGCACGGGCACGTCATAACTGGGGTCGGTGACCGGCGCGGCCTGCGGAGGCGGGGGTGGCATCAGCTCGGTGCCGTCGAGATCAGCGGCCAGCTGGCTCAGCCGAGCGCTGGCGACGTCGAGGGCGTCCGGATAGCCGGCGGCCAAGGCATCGAAGAGGTCGGCAACATAGCCCAGCTCGGCAACGAGCTTGGCCCGCGTCAGCAGGTGGCGATCGGGGCGGGTGCTGCGCGAGCGAGCATAGGTTCGCGCCACCTCGATGACGGCCTCCGGATCGCCGTCGCGCACCAGGGCCGCGAAGTCGTCGGCGGGATCGGCAACCTTTGCCCTGCGCCAGCCGGCCAGCCCTCGGATGGTCGGCTCGCCGTCCTCGCCCACGGTCACCAACACGTGGCGGCCCGCGAGTCCTCCGTGCACGGGGACGGGGACGAAGCGCCAGAGCGCGACATTCTCCAGGGCCGCCTCCCACCGGGTCAGGAGTGCGGCCGGCACTCGGCCCGTGGCGGCCGCCCGATCCAGGTCGGCCAACCGCCGCTGGCGATACTCCTCACTGGTGTAGCTCTCGAGTCCAGCGTCTTCGAAAACTCCCGGCTCGAGGTTGTGCACGGCGGCGAGCAGCCGACCGAGGGCCGCGGTGATCGGGAAGTGCGGTTCCAGGCCCGCGAGGCGCAGTGCGTGGCCGGCCATCGCGGCATGGACGTGAACCCGACCACCATCGGGGAGGGTAAGACTGCCGCGTGACACGGGCACCGACACCGACAACCGCCGGGCGACGAGCCCAGCTGCGGCGGCCCCGGCGTCAAGGGCGAGCGCAGTGCCCGCCGAGTCTGCGGCTCGCACAATCCAGGTTCGGCCCTGACTGTCCTGGACGCTCGCGGCATCGACGGACACCCGTTGTGCTGGAGGGAAGGTCCCCGCGGCAACCGGGTCGAGACCGGGGACGGCGGCGCTTGCCAGCGCAGCCAGGTGTGCGGGGGTATGGCTCACGAGTCAACGTTAAGTGATGCATGCGAGTTGGCAGGCGTCCGACGTGCGGGTTGACCCGACGTGGCGAGATCCGACGGGCGACGGTTTCCCGCCGGGGCGCCCCGGATGCCCGCGACGAGGTGGGCGAGGTCGGCGGCCGAGCGCAGCGGCGGATAGATGGTCTGGCCGCTGCCGGCGTAGTAGAAGGCTGCGCGCACCCGGGCGGGCTCGATCCCCCGCAGCCGTGCGTATGCGGTGCGGTAGGCCGCCAATTGGATCGCCGCCGCGTGCGCCGCGGAACCACTGTGGGGACGCCCGCTCTTCCAGTCAACAATCACCACCCCACCGTCCGGTTCGGCGAAGACGGCGTCGATACGCGCGCGCAGAGCCACGTCATCGATCACGGTTTCCAGCATGACCTCCACCTCGATCGGCTCACGTTCGGCCCATTCGCTGGCCAGGAAGGTGCGCACTAAGGCATCGAGGTCAGCATCTGCATCCACCGGTGGGTCGGCGCTGCCTGGCAAGTCGTCGGGTTCGAGGAGCGCGGCGCGCCGGTAGTGCCGCTCCAGCCACGCGTGGAAGGCCGTGCCCCGGCGTGTCGCGGATGTGGGCGGCGCCGGCATGGGACGACGGATGCCGTCCACGAAAGCACCGGGATCTGTGGCGTACTGCACCAACTGCGAGGTGCTGAGGTGCCCGTCGAGGGCATCCAGGAGCCGCCACGGTCCGTTCGGGGCCGACTGGCTCGCGAAGGATGCGGCCCCCGCGAGGTGAGCCGCGCGCTCGGCGAGCAGGACCTCGACCTCTTGGGGCACGGGCGGCTGAGTGCTCCCACCCGCCAGGGCACCCCCGGCGAGCGCATCCTCAACCCGGGCGGCGCCCACAGCAACGGCTGCTGGCACGCTCGGATCACGCGGCCACAGCTGCGCCAGCGGCTGCGCCAGCAGCGGATTGCTCGCCCCGATGTCGGGGTCGGGCTCCCACTGCCGGATGTGCAGGAGGTCTGGGCGGGTCTCGACCAGCTCGGCGAGGAAGCGCGACACCAGCCGGGGCGAGGTTTGCGTGCCCCAGATCGCGGTGCTCAGCATGAGCGCGTGGCGCGCCCGCGTCAGGGCCACATAGGCCAGTCGACGCTCCTCAGCGATGCCCGCGCGACCAGCCTCGGCCCGAAAGGTGAGCCGGCGCTCTTCGACATCGCGGGCCTCCGCCGCTGAGCGCCAGGCCAGTTGGGGCAGCGATCCGGCATCGCCGCGCAGGTCGTAGGGAAGCCCGTCGAGACCGACGGTCCACGCCCCATCCTGCGGATCACCGATGCGCCACTTTCCGGTGTCAGCATCCGGCCGGGCCGTGGTGGCGCTGTGAACCGGGAACCCGGCCTCGGTCAGGCCGGGCACCGCTACGGCATCCCATTCCAAGCCCTTGGCGGCATGCACGGTCAGGACGTGAACGGCCCCCGGGGTGACGTCCAGAACCCCCCGATCCAAACCGCGCTCTTCCGCTATGGCGGCATCGAGCCACGCCAGGAACCCACCCAGCGTCGGCCGATCGCCACTCTGGGCGAAGTCGGCCGCGACGTCCGTGAAGGCGTCCAGGTGTGCGCGTGCGACATCCGGTGGATAGTCGGGCCGCGCCAGCACCTCGATGTCCAACCCCAACGCACGTTCCGCCTGCGAGACCAGGTCCGCGAGGCCCACGCCCGTGGCTGCTCGCACGGCGCCGACGGCCTCGGCCAGCTCGAGCAGCCGGTGCAATGCCGCAGCACTGAGCCCACTTCGGGCGCGCTCGGATGCCCGCGCACGAGCTAAGTCGACAAGGCCTTCGACCAGGCTGACGTTATCGCTCGCTGCCTGCGAGAGGTCGCTTCCCCGCGATCGCGCGCTCGTGCTCCCCGCCGGTTGCTGGCGAGCCCGGGCCCAGGCATGGAAACGGTCGAGATCGGCGGCTCCGAGCCGGCATACCGGCCCGGTGAGCAGCCGCAGCAACCGATCGCCGCGGCCGGCGTCGTGAGCGACGCTCAGCAGAGCGACGACGTCTTGCACCTCGGGTGTCAGCAGCAGACCACCGAGGCCGACGACCTCCACGGGCAGCCCACGGGCTTCGAGCGCCTCGACGATCGGTGGGAACTGCGAGCGTTTGCGACACAGGACGGCCGTGGACTGGTTCCCGGCGCGCCGCTGGGCAGCGATCCACTCGGCAACCGCTGCGGCCTCATGCGTGACGGTGCCCAACCGCGCCACCTCGATGAGCCCGGCGCTTGCGGTCGGCGCCGGAACGAGCGGTTCAACGGGGACCATCGCGCCCTCACGCAAGGGCGCTGCCACGGTGTTGGCCGCCTCGAGGATCACGCGATCGTTGCGCCAGGTCGTGGACAGCGCCAGGACTGGCACCGCGCCGGCGCCGAAGGCCTGCGGGAACTGGGCCAGGGTCGCCGCACTCGCACCTCGCCAGGCGTAGATCGATTGGTGCGGATCGCCCACCGCCGTGACGCAATGGGACGTCTCAGCCGTCGCGAAGAGAGAGGTGAGCAGGCTCAGTTGGGCATGAGAGGTGTCTTGAAACTCATCGAGCAGAACCGCGCCAAAGCGTTCACGCTCAATCCGCCCTACATCGGCAAAGGCCATCGACAGCCGCGCAGCAAGCGCCATCTGATCGGCGAAATCCAGCGCCGCACGCTCCCGCTTGAGCCGGGCATACCGGTTCAGAACGGACACAAGGTCACGCTTGGCGAGCATGGCGGCCCGCAGGTCCTTGCTTCCGCTCAGCAGCGCTCGGCCAGCCGATTCGATCTCCTGCAGCCGCGCGTCGAAGTCGTCCAGCCAGTCCCCCAGCTCGTCCGGGGTGACGAGGTGCTCGGCAAGCTCGCCACTGAGATCGAGCACCGCATTGGTGATCGTCGTCTCGGCCTTGCCGAGCCGATCCAGCGGCCCGTCGTATGCGGTCACCACCTCATGCGCCAACTGCCAGGCAGCGGCCTCGGACAACAGGCGCGCGTCGGGCTCGTGACCCAGCCGCAAGGCGTGCTCGCGCACCAGCCGGCCGGCATACGCGTGGTAGGTCGAGATGGTCGGCGGTGCGGCGAGCAGATCCGCCCCACCCGGCGCCTGCCACAGCCCAGCACGCGCAAGGTCACGCAAGCGCGCGCCCACCCGCCCAGCCAGCTCCGCCGCGGCCTTGCGCGTGAAGGTGAGCCCAAGGACGCGCTCCGGCTCGACAAAACCATTGGCCACCAACCACACCACCCGGGCCGACATGGTCTCGGTCTTGCCCGAGCCGGCCCCGGCGACGACGAGGGTCGGGGACGGTGGATGCTCGATAACGGCAATCTGCTGCGGCGTCGGGGTGGGCAATCCGAGAGCGGTCGCGATCCGGGATGCGCTGATGAGGTTCCGCGTCATGCCAGCATCCCGCCCTCTGGGCGCGCCGGGCAGGAGCTTGCCACCGGGCACGTCCGGCACCCCTCGCCCACCAGAGCCACAAACCGGCTGCCGCCCATCGCCTCGGCCGAGTCGACCACCATGTCTTGCGCCCAGTGCGGGTCGGGATCCTGGGTCAGGGGCCCTTGAATCTGGACCGAGCTCGCGATGTTCTTGGTGCTGGCCTTGCCAAGCTGGACCAGGGCCGCCCCTGCGCCGGTCGACCCCTCGGGAAAGGCACCTGCCGCAATCGCCACCTGATAGGCGCCAAGCTGCGGGTGTCGCGCGACCTCGGCCTGTTTCGGCTTGGCACTACCCGTCTTGTAGTCGATGATCCGCAGGTGCCCCTCGGCGTTTGTCTCGAGTCGATCGACCACCCCGCTGATATCCACCCGTCCCACCATTGCTCGAAACTGAACCTCGGCACCGAGCCGGCGCCACCCCCCAGCTCGTGCGTAGTCGACGTATGACGCAGCCTGACGCAACATGGCGTTCGCCTCGGCCCGTTTGGCGCGCCCAATCCACCCGGAGCCCAGGCCAAGCCGTCCCCACACCGAGTCCAATCGCGCGGCCATCGCCGCCACGCCCTCGTCAGCGGACTCGGACAGCACCTCGTGAACGAGAGTCCCCAGCGCCGCCGAACCGATGCCTGGGCCCTGCCCGCCGCACGACGTCAGAAGCCACCGCACCTGGCACCTCTCGAAGCCGACGAGCGCAGACGGGGAGACGCGGATCGGCTTCCCGGGTGCAACGCGCGGCCGGTCATCGGTGACCTCGCGCAGTGCCCACCAACTCGCCGGGTCGGCTCCTCGGATCCCCGCCTCCGCCAGGCGCGCGAGGATGCTGGCGGCCTCGGCCCGCCTGGCACGTCCGTCGGGCTGCCCGGCCGAGGCGACACCGGCCGACGGCGGCGTGGTGACGCAGCGCCGCAACCCCGCGACCACTCCGACGAGGGTCATCGGGGCCGGCGCGCTCGTGAAGGGCCGCTCCCCCTCATCGGCCGTGCCCGGGGCAACCACGTCCAGATAGGGCGAAGGCATCTGTTCTACGTCCCGAACGGCGCTGATATGCAGCCACTCCCGTGCCCGGGTCACGGCCACATGGAACAGCCGCGCCTCGTCATGACGGATCGCGACCTGGGCAGCGTTGGTCGAGATGTCCCGCCCCCGCATCGCGTCGACCAGCGCTGGCGAGCCAAGGAGCGAGCCACGCACCCGCGGGTCGGGCCAAGACCCTTCCTGCACGCCGGCGACGGCGACATACTTCCAGCTCCGTCCGGCCGCGGCGTGGGGTGTCAGCACGGCGACACGCTCGCGATCCAGCCCACGATTCACGATCGAGTCCGCCGCGACATCCAGACCCACGACCTGCTGGGCGAACGCCGCCGCGGAGATCCCGGGCAACCGGTCGGCGAAGTGCGAGGCCGCCGCCAGCACCGCGATCACCGCATCGAGATCGCGATCAGCGCGGGCCCCGAACCGGCCACCGGCCAATGCCCGCGACCGCCACTCCCCAGCGACATCAGCAGCCTGCCACATTGCCCAGAGAACATCGTCGGCCCGAGCGCCCGGAAGGCTGATGGCGCGGGTCGCCGCATCGAGCATCCGGGCGACGCGACGGGCCCCAGCCGCCTCCGGGCCGAGATCTGCCAACCGTGCCGGACGGGCGAGAGCCACGGCCAGCAGGACATCCGCCGGGCTCGCGCCCTGGGCATCGTCATCGAGCGCGGCGCGCCGCACGCCGCGGCGCACCCGGCGCAGGGTGACCGCATCAGCGCCGCCATAGGGCGAGGTCAGCAGGTCCACGGCGACCTCGGGCGCGAGACGCCACCCACCGTCCGGGTCGGCCGCGAGCTGCAGCGGGGGGGCAGCCTCACGGCAGGCTACGCGCTCCCCCGCTGCGCGCAGCAGCTGCAGCATCGGCCGGACAGCATCCTCTTGGCCTAGCGGAATGTCGCTCTCGCCGTCTGACACCGGGATGTGCGCGGCCGCCAGCACGCGCCGAACCACATCCGCTCGGCCCTGACCGCGGACGATGACCGCCATATCGCGCCAGGCAACCCCGTCGAGCAGGTGGGCGCGCCGGAAGGTGTCGGCCAGATAGGCGGCCTCTTGGGCCGCGGACCGGAACACCGAGACCGTCACCGAGCCTCCCGCGTTCACCGGGACTGCCTGACGCTGTGCACCCCCACCCAGAGCGCCAATGCACCGGGTGACTCGTGCGGCCGCCGCGGCCACCTCCTGCGGAATGCCGTAGCAGGTGCCCAAAACCATCGTGGTGGCCAAGTCCGCTGACCGCGACGAGAGTCGGGTCCAACCATCGGCGAGGAACAGCGGATCGGCACCTCGGAAGGTCTGGACTGCGGCATCCGGATCCCCGATGAGCACGATGTCGATCCCCGCGTCGGCGAGCGCGGCGAGCAGACGGGCACCGGATTCTCCGACTTCTTGGGCATCATCGATGACGACCAGGCGCACGTCGCGCGCCAGCTCCGCGAGCAACTCAGGGTCCGATTCGAGGGCGTCCGCGGCACCGGTCAAGAGCCACGCCGGGTCATAGCCGCCCGGCGTGGCGAGTGCGGTGACCTGGTCGTATTCATCGAGCACGGCGGCTGCAGCAACCCACTCTGGACGCCCGTGCGCACGGCCCAACTCGGCCAGGGCCACGGCATCCAATCCGTGCTCGACCGCGCGCATGAGCAGATCGCGCAACTCGCCTCGGAAACCGCGGGTGCCAAGTGCTTGCGCGACCTCGGGAGGCCAGATCGGCGCCGCGCCCGGCGCGTGCGCATGGCCGGCTAGCAATTCGCGCAGGATCGCATCCTGCTCTGCCCCGCTCAGCAGATAGGGAGTCGGCAGATCCTCCCGGATCGCGACGCGACGCAGCACCCCAAAAGCGAAGGACGCAAAGGTGCGTGCGAGCGGCTCCCCGGTGGTGGCCCCCAGCTCGCGGGTAACCCGCTCCCGCATAGCGGCAGCCGCACGGCGGGTGGGGGCGAGAATCAGCGCCTGGTCCGCGCGGACCTCTGCCCGGCGGACCCGGTCGGCGACGAGGTGGACAGCCAACGTGCTCTTGCCCGTCCCTGCACCGCCGAGAACCCGCAGCAGCGGCCCACGGGCAGCGAGCGCCCGCGACTGATCGCGGTCGAGCGCGAAGGTGCCCTCGAGCTCGGGCCGGACCGCGATCGACGTCATACCTCTAGTTCAGCAGGAGGCACTGACAATCCCTCCCAACCGGGCGCCAGCGGCGCCCGTGTCGTGCGACCGGGCGCCAATCGGCGGCGCCGGGCAGGCACCCGGGGCCAGGCCTCAGGGTCGCGGCCTCAGGGCTTGACCAAGCGCCCGGGCCACGTTGCCAAACCCCCGGATAGGTCGCTCACGCTCGCGAAGCCCGCGGCCTGCAACTGGCGCGCCGCCGCGGCCGAGCGAGCGCCGGCCGCGCAATAGAGCACGATGCGCGCGTCGCGGCCGACGTCCAACTCGCCGATCCGGCCCAGTGGCAGAGTTATCGCTCCCGGGATGATCCCAGCGGCCCACTCGTCAGGCTCGCGCACGTCGACCACGACGATGTCCGGGTCGCTGACCAGACCATGCGAGAGTTCGGCCGCACTCCAGCGGGTCAAGGGCGTCGCGCACTCCTCGGCATCGTCCCGTGGCTGCGTGATATCGGCCCGCGGGCCGCACAGGTGGCAGGTCGGGTTGGCGCGGACCGCAACCTCGTCCCAGGTCATGGCCAGTGCGTCGTGCACCAGCAACCGCCCGACCAGCGACCGGCCAATGCCCGTCAAGAGCTTGATGGCCTCGGTTGCCTGGACGGCACCAATGGCGGCGCACAAGGAGCCGAGGACCCCGGCCTGCGCGCACGACGCAACGCTTCCGGGTGGCGGTGGCTGCGGGAAGACGCAGCGATAACACGGTCCGTGGGGCGGCCACCACACACTGGCTTGCCCGTCGAAGCGCAGGATGGATCCCCAGACATGCGCTCGCCCCGTCAGGGCACAGGCATCCGCAACCACATAGCGGGTGGCGAAGTTGTCCGCGCCATCCACAACGAGGTCGTATGCCGCCACGAGCTCGAGCGCATTGGCTGCGGTCAGTCGCATCCGGTGGCGCTCGACGGCAACGAGCGGGTTGATGGCGGCCAGCCGGGAGGCTGCCGAGTCCACCTTCGGCTGGCCGACGGCTGCCGTGTCATGAATGACCTGGCGCTGCAGATTTGACTCATCGACGAGGTCATCATCGATGATGCCGAGGACCCCAACGCCCGCGGCCGCCAAATAGGTTGCGCTTGCTGAGCCGAGGCCACCGGCGCCGACGATCAGCACACGGGCGTCGCGCAACCGCTGCTGGCCGGCGGCACCGAAGCCCGGTAGCAGGAGTTGCCGGGAGTAGCGACGTCGCGCCGCAGCAACCGACGCCCCATCGGGGGCGTCATGGGATCCTGGACGGTCGATCACTCAGTGAGTTTACTCACCTAGGATGGCGCCGAGTCATCGACAATTCATGTGATCAGAGGTCTCCATGGCAGGCGAACGCACGCCCGCGCAAACGGCACGCGGCCAGCGGTTACCGCGGATGCAGCGGCGCGCTCAGCTGCTCGCAGCCGCCCAGGCGGTTTTCGTCGACAAGGGCTACCACGCCTCGGGCATGGAGGACATCGCCGAGCGCGCCGGGGTGTCCAAACCTGTTCTCTATCAGCACTTTCCAGGCAAGCTGGAGCTCTACCTCGCCCTGGTGGACCAACACACGGCACACATCGTCGAACTCGTGCAGGGCGCGTTGCAAAGCACCGAGAATCACAAGGACCGGACCTACGCGAGCATTCGGGTCTTCTTCGACTTCGTGGCCAGGGACGACTCCGGCTACCGGATCGTCTTCGAGTCCGATCTCAACGAGGTTGTCGCAGTTCGTGAACGCATCGATTGGGCGATGAAGGCGTGCGTCGAGGCGATTGCGCAGCGCATCATGCTGGACACCGAACTGCCCAGACCGATCGCACTCCTGGTGGCTCAGGGACTCGTGGGGATGGCCCAGGTGTCGGCCCGCGCCTGGTTCAAGGATCAGGCCCTACCGCTGGATGTGGCGGCGCAGGTCGTCGGACGCCTCGCCTGGCGCGGAGTTGGCGGGCAGCCGGCTCGCCACGCCCCCCCGGGGAATCCACAGGTTTAGTGCTGTGTTTGACTGCAGCGAATTCGAGATCTCGCCCGCGTCCAGCGCGTGGCGATCCGCAGCTGTCAAGGAGTGAACGTGGAAGTCAAGATCGGTATCACCAACATCGCCCGTGAGGTCAGCATCGAGCCCGAGATGAGCTCCGCCTCGGTCGAGGACGCGGTTACTGCCGCGGTGCGTGACGGCGTCCCGTTGCGCTTGACGGACGCCAAGGGTCGCGTCGTGCTCGTTCCGGCCGCGGCGATCGGCTATGTGGACATCGGTGAGCCGAACAAGGGGCGCGTGGGCTTCGGCGCCTAGGGCCGCATCACAACTGGGACACGCCCAGCACCGCACCGGAGTCAATTCCCCAGGAATGAGGCTCACCGTGGCATCGTTGTGTATGAGCGGTCTACATCCCCTAGGCTCCACGCCCCGGTAGAGGGCACTGTGAAAGGACACGATCTCTCGTGGTCACTGCCATCATCGGCGCCATCATCGCCGGCCTCATCATCGGTGCGCTAGCGCGCGCAATTCTCCCCGGCAAGCAGAACATCAGCTTGCCCATCACAATCCTCATCGGCATCGCCGGGTCGGTGCTGACCACGCTCATCACCAGCGCAGTCTTCAACTACGACAACGAGAGCGGCGGCATCCCGTGGATCCAGTGGATCCTCAGCGTCATCGTCGCTGCCGGGCTCATCGTCCTCTATGGCAATGTGACCGCACGCAAGCAACTGAACTGATCACGGCGCAGTAGGTCCCAGTCGGGAGGGTCGGACCGGATGGTCCGGCCCTCCTGCGTTCCCTTCACATCAGGCCGTGAGGCCGAGCAGAGCCATCCGATCGGTATGACGATCCGCCAGTCGGGCGAAGAGCTCACCGAGTCGTGCCAGGTCCAGACCTGGGCCACCAAACTGATCAGTGAGCAGCGCCGCCAATGATTCGCGTTGCGCCGCCACGACTTGGGCCTGCGTGATCGCCTCACCGTGGAGACGGCGTCCCCACAGTGCCAGCCGACCGCTGACGTGCGCGTCCGCGGCCATACCCCGTCGGGCAAGGTCCAATAACACCGTCGACCGCTCCTCGTGTGCCACCGTCGCGTGGATCACCGAGCGGGAGTCCCCGTCGACGAACTCGGCGATCTCGCGAGCGAAGTCCGCGGCGATCCCATCGCCGACGAAGGCTTTGACCACCGCCTCGAGCCAGGTGCTCGGCCGGGTCCGCTCGTGAAAGGCGGCAAATCCCTCCGCATAGGGAGACATGACGGCCGCCGGCTCATAGCCGAACTCGCGCACTCGGGCCGCCAGGAGTTCGTAGTGCGTGAACTCCGTGAGCGCCAGACGCGCGAACGCCTCGCGATCCTCGATGGCTGGCGCCATCTCCGCGTCGGCGGCGAGACGCGAAAAGGCGGCCAACTCGCCGAGTGCCAACATGCCCAGGAGATCAGCGATGGCGGCCCGGTACTCGGGATCATCGGGAAGGGGAAAACCCACCAGTGCAGCCTAGTCACCCGCTGGCCACCCATGCCGAGCGACCAGGCTCGGGCCATGCGGCAGGGGGACCACGTGGAGCGACCCGCTAGGCAGGGGCACGGGGCAGTTGCACAGCGCAGTTGCACAGGGCGCGGGCGCCCGCACGCTAGACTCCCCTCGTCAATACATTGGTGCCCGGTCGGCACGAATCACCTGCACCGGCAGTGGGCCGGACCCCTCGCACGAGAGCACCAAGCTCGAGCACCGAAGACCTCCGATCGGCTCCTCACCGATGTCGCCTGTGAGTCGACATCCCGATCGAGAGATGAATACTGTTGTCTGAACAAACTTTTGCCGATTTTGGTGTGCACCCGGATATCGCCGACGCGCTCGCCGCACTCGATATCGTGCACCCCTTCCCGATCCAGGCCATGACGCTGCCCGTCGCCTTGGGGGGCCACGACATCATCGGCCAGGCCAAGACCGGCACCGGCAAGACCCTCGGCTTCGGTATCCCCATGCTGCAGCGTGTCGTGAGCCCCGCGGATGAGGCAGCGTATGCCGCCCTGCCCGTTCCCGGCGCGCCGCAGGCGCTGGCCGTAGCACCCACTCGCGAACTCGCGATCCAGGTCGCGGCCGATCTCGAGCGCGCCGGGAAGCGCCGTGGAGTGCGCGTGTTGACCGTCTATGGCGGACGGGCATACGAGCCGCAGGTGGAGGCGCTGCGCCGCGGGGTGGAAATCGTCGTCGGCACACCTGGTCGCCTCCTCGACCTGGCCGCGCAGGGCCACCTGAGCCTGGCCCACGCCCGGATCGTGGTCCTCGACGAGGCAGACGAAATGCTCGACCTCGGCTTCTTGCCGGACGTGGAGAAGTTGCTTGCCCTGACCCCGGCCGGCCGGCAGACCATGCTCTTTTCCGCAACGATGCCCGGAGCCGTCGTGGCGCTCGCGCGCCGCTATATGACGCAACCGACGCACATCCGCGCCATGAGCGAAGACGGTGAAAACCAGCACACCGTCACGGCAATCGAGCAGTTCGTCTATCGCGCCCATGCGTTGGACAAGACGGAAATGCTCAGCCGGATCCTGCAAGCGAAGGGCCGCGGGCTGACCATCATCTTCAGTCGCACCAAGCGCACCGCCGCCAAGGTCGCGGAGGACCTGAGCGACCGCGGATTCGCGGCGGCGGCCATCCACGGTGATCTCGGGCAGGGGGCCCGCGAGCAGGCCTTGCGGGCGTTCCGGTCGGGCAAGGTCGACGTCCTGGTTGCCACGGACGTGGCCGCCCGCGGTATCGACGTCGAGAATGTCACGCACGTGGTGAACTTCCAATGCCCCGAGGACGAGAAGACCTACCTGCACCGCACCGGACGCACCGGGCGTGCGGGCAACACCGGCGTCGCCGTGACCTTCGTGGACTGGGATGACCTGCCGCGGTGGGGCCTGATCAACAAGTCCCTCGACCTGGGCATTCCGCAGCCACAGGAGACCTACTCCTCCTCGGATCACCTCTACAGCGACCTCGACATACCCCGCGGCGCGACGGGCAAGTTGCCGCGTTCGGCCCAAACCCGGGCCGGCCTGGCTGCCGAGGAGATCGAGGACATCGAAGGGCCGACGCGCACGTCGACCGGCAATCGGGGCCGCGGCGGCCCACGAGGCGGTCGCGACGGTGGGTCTCGCGACGCCGGGTCTCGCGACGCCGGGTCCCGCGACACCCGCACCCGGGGCCGTGGGTCACGTGCACTCGGTGAGGGCTCCACGCCACCGGTCGGCGCCACCGCTAGTGACGGGGAAACCTCGCGCCCCCGGCGCGCACGCACGCGCCGCCGGACAACGGGCGGGCGCCAGAGCGGCCAACCCGTCGCCGACTGAGTCGCCAAGCCGGGGACCCCGGCAACTCAGCGCAGGTTCGTCAAATCTGCGCAGCTAGCACAGTGCGCAGATTTGACTAACTTCTGCTAGCAGAGGTTAGTCAAAACACCGGGGCGGCGCGGGGTCACAGGCGGGTCAGGATGTCCTTGGCCACCGCTCGATACGCCTGTGCGCCTTTGGAATTGCGCGCGGTATCCAGGATCGAGCGGCCGACGGCGGGGGCCTCGGCGAAGCGCACCGTGCGCGGGATGGGGGGGCTCAAGACTGGGAGGCCGTAGCGCTCCCCCACATCCGCCAGGACGTCGCGCTGGTGGACGCTGCGCCCGTCATACATCGTCGGTAGCACCCCGACGACGGTCAGCTTCTTGTTCAGGATCCGCTTGACGTCGCGGACCGTGTCGAGGAGTTGACCCACCCCCCGGTGCCCGAGCATCTCGCAGGGCATGGGAATGATCAGGCCGTGCGCGGCCGTGAGGGCGTTGAGGGTGAGCACCCCCAGACTGGGGCTGCAATCCAGCAGGACGATGTCGTATGCCGGGAGCACCGGCGCCAGCACCTCCTGCAGGATGTATTCACGGCCCGGTCGGCCGAGCAGGACCGACTCGGTGCCGGCAAGTTCGATCGAGCTGGGGACCAGATCGACGCCCGGACCGCATTCCTGGATGATTTCCGTGAGCCCCGTAGCCCCGGTGAGCACCTCGTGGATGGCGGCTGCCACCTGGTCGGGGTCGATGCCGAGGCTGTAGGTCAGGCAGGCCTGCGGGTCCAGATCGACCAGCAAGACGCGGTTACCGAGCTCGGCGAAGGCCGCTCCGAGCGAGGCAACCGAGGTCGTCTTGGCTACTCCGCCCTTTTGATTGGCGACGGCAAGGATGGTGGCGCCCTTGGCGCGGGGGCGAGGAGGCACGAGGTGGCCTTTCGGTGGCTGGGGGTATGCGGTGCGCGGCGGCGAGCCGAGACGATGCGTGGGTGCCAGTCTCGCAACCAAAGCGACGCGGATGCCGCAGGACACGGGGTGATCCGCCGCACGACCTCAGGCGCGCGCGTCGCTCGTGGCGCCCCACCGCACCGCATACCGGCGCATCGACTCGGCCGCTGGGAGGAGCCGCCGCTCGGCCAGCCATGCGATCCCGATCTCGCGTCGGGCCTCCTCGTCGCGCAGCGGCACAAAACGCACCGGCCCGAGCTGGGTCGTCGCTTCCGCACCGACTGTCGGGACGACAGAGACCCCCAGGCCCGCCCCGACGAAGCCGCGCACCGTGGGGAGGTCGTCGACCTCATACGCGATCTCGGGCTCGAAGCCCGCTGCGGCGCACAGGCCCAAAACCTTCTCCCGCATGCCGGACGGCGCCCGACGCACGATGAACGGCTCCCCCGCGACGCGTGCCAGGTCCACGTCGGTTGCCCCGGCCAGGTGATGATCGTCCGGGACCGCAAGGAGCAGTGGTTCGATCGCCACGCGGCGCCACTGCACACCGGGTCCCCGGACCCGTTCGGTCGTGATTTCCAGGTCGACGGCCCGGGTCGCCAGCAGACGCGAGATCGCCCCCGGCTCGCCCACCGCCGAGCGCTGAAGCCGAAACCGCACCCGAGGCCGAACCACCCGGAAGTCGCGAATGAGCTTCGGAACGAACCAGGTGCCGAGGCTGAGCGGATAGGACAAGCTGACCACGCCAGTGCCGGGGTCGAGCAGTTGCTCGACCGCCGCGATCCCGTCGTCGAGGTCGACCATGAGGCGATCCACATGCTGTTTGAAGGCCGCGCCGGCGAGGGTCAGGCGCAGGGTGCGCCCGGAGCGTTGCAGCAGCGGCGTCCCGGCCTCCTGCTCGACCCGCGACAGGGCGCGGGAGACGCCCGGCTGGCTCACGCCATAGATGTCCGCAACCTCGGTGACGGTCATGCCATCCGCCACATGCTGGAACCATCGCAGTGCCTCGGTGTCCACAATCCATGACGATAACGCATATGTCAGTTGCGCAATGTCTATTGGACGCATTGATCATGGCTCGCGACACTGGATACATGACCATCCGAAAGATCCACAAGTCCATCCGCACCTCCTACACCGGGCTGGGTGAGTACCGCCGGTTGCAGAACGCGCTGTCGCTCTACCGCACCCCGACCGAGATCGACGATCTGCTCGCCGCAGTCGACCGCTCCGATGACCCCCAGGCCGATCTCATGCGCGAAATGCTCTCCAACAATCTGGCGACCCACTACCGCCTCCTGCACTCCGCCTGAGCCACCCGTGGCCGGTGACGTCCGATCCAGCATCCAACGGACGAGCCCGCGTTGACTGGCCCATCCCCTAGGCTGCAACCATGTCGACGCGGGTTTTCGTTGCGTCCGGGGAGCCCCGGTCGGGCAAGTCGGCCATCGCCATGGGGTTGGTCTCCGCCTTGGTGCGCCATGCCGGCCGAGTCGGCATCTTCCGGCCCTTTCCCGCCGACCATCGAGGCGCCGATCCCGTCCTGACCTTGCTCAACTCCCGGCTGGCAACACCCGTGGACCTGGCCGCCGCCGTTGGCGTGAGCGCCGATGCCCTGCATGCCGATCCGGACGCCGCGATGACCGAGATCGTCGCCCGATTCCACGCAGCAGCAGCGGATGTCGAAACGATGGTCGTCGTCGGCTCCGACTACTCCGGGATCCCGGCCCCGACGGAGTTCGCCACCAATGCCACGCTCGCCGCGCACCTCGATGCCCCCATGGTGCTCGTGGTCAATGGCGCGGGCCGCAGCGCGCCCGACGTGGCACGCGCCTGCGAGCAGGTGGTCGCCGATGCCCGTGCGCACCACGCCCAAGTCTTGGCGGTGATTGCCAACCGGGTCGGCGCCAACATCAAGGACATTCGGACCGCCATCTCGGCGGCCCTGCCCGACACTGCGGTGTATGCCGTTCCGGAGGCACCGCTGCTCGACGCGCCGACCGTTCGCGAGCTCATGGAGGCCGTCGACGGAGAACTCCTCTTCGGCGACGAACGGCGACTGGACAGCGAGTCCGTCGGGTTGATCGTGGCCGCCATGACCATGCCCAATGTCTTGGACCGGCTGCTGGCTGCCCGTGCCGTGATCACCCCCGGTGACCGCGAGGACGTGCTCCTCGGGGTACTGCTGGCCGATGCGGCGAACACCTTCCCCGCCCTGTCCGCGCTCTTCCTCAACGGCGGTCTGCGCCCCAGCCCGCAAGTGCAGCGGCTCATCGCGGGGCTCCATCCCAGCCTGCCGGTGATCGCGTGCGCCGGCGGCACGATGGCCACGACGGCGACGCTGTCATCGGTCAAGGGAACGCTGACTCCCGCAGCGACCCGCAAGATCGAGGCGGCCGAACGACTCTTTGCCGACAATGTCGACGCGGACGCGTTGATCGAGCGACTGGGCGCCACCTCCCACGGCGCTGTCACCCCACTGATGTTCGAGCAGCATCTCATCAGCTCGGCGCGCGCCGCGCAGCGCCACATCGTGCTGCCCGAGGGCGATGATGATCGGATCCTGGAAGCCGCCGCGAGCATTGTGCAGCGGCGCGCGGCGCGGCTGACGCTGCTCGGTGACCCCACTCGGATCGCCGCCCGCGCGTCCGTTCTCGGGCTCGACCTCGCGGACGCCACATTGCTGGCCACGAGCACCCAGCCGATGCACGAGCGGTATGCCCAAGAGTACGCCCGCCTGCGCGGCCACAAGGGTGTCACGCTGGACATGGCCCGCGATCGCCTCCTCGATGGGGCCTACTTCGGCACCATGATGGTCCTGATGGGCGATGCCGACGGCATGGTGTCCGGAGCGAACCACACCACCGCGCACACCATCCGACCCGCACTCGAGGTTGTCAAGACCCTTCCGGACGTCAGCGTCGTCTCGAGCGTCTTCTTCATGTGTCTGGCGGATCGCGTTCTCGTGTATGGCGATTGCGCCGTGAACCCGGAGCCGACGGCCGAACAGCTAGCGGATATCGCGCTGAGCTCTGCCACGACCGCCCGGCAGTTCGGGATAACGCCGAGGGTCGCCATGCTGTCCTATTCCACCGGCGCATCCGGAGTCGGCGCCGATGTCGAAAAGGTACGCACAGCAACCGAACTCGTGCGGGCGCGGGATCGACGGCTACCCGTCGAAGGGCCCATTCAGTATGACGCCGCGATCGACCCCGAGGTCGCGGCCGCGAAGCTCTCGGGCAGCCCGGTCGCCGGACAAGCAACCGTCTTCATCTTCCCCGACCTCAATACTGGCAACAACACCTACAAAGCGGTGCAACGCTCGGCCAACGCCATTGCCGTTGGCCCGGTCTTGCAGGGCCTACGCCGCCCGGTCAATGATCTCTCCCGCGGTGCGCTGGTCCGGGACATCGTCAACACGATCGCCATCACGGCCATCCAGGCGGCAGGGGCTGCGAAATGAACCGACCAGAGGGTTCGGTCTTGGTCATCAATGCCGGGTCTTCTTCGCTGAAATACCAGCTTCTGCAACCCGATTCGGGCGTGGTCAGCGCCAAGGGACTCATCGAGCAGATCGGTGAGGGTGGGGGTCAGCACCGACATTGGGTGGCCGGCGACGAGCAGGTGAGTGCCGGCGGGTTGACGAATATCGGCGCCGCACTCGCTGCCCTGCGTGCTGCCTTCGCCCGCCACGGACCCGATCTGCAGGCCCACCCGCCCATTGCCGTCGGGCACCGCGTCGTCCACGGGGGCACCCGCTTTGAACGCACCACGCGGATCGACGAGAGCGTCTTGGCCGGCTTGCGCGAACTCAATCCCCTGGCCCCCCTGCACAATCCGGCAAATATCGCCGGTATCGAGGCGGCGTTGGCGCAGTTCCCAGACGTTCCCCAATTCGCGGTCTTCGACACGGCCTTCCACGCAACCCTGCCCCCCGCTGCCTATACCTATGCCGTGCCGCGCGCCTGGCGCGAGGAGTATGGCGTGCGGCGCTATGGATTTCACGGCACCTCTCACCAGTACGTCGCGGGCCGGGTCGCCGCTTTGCGTGGGCGATCCGATCTGGCAACCGTCGTACTGCACCTCGGAAATGGGGCCAGCGCGTGCGCGGTGCTTGACGGACGCAGTGTCGAGACGTCCATGGGCATGACGCCCTTGGAAGGTTTGGTCATGGGCACCCGGTCCGGCGACCTCGATCCCGCCATCCCCTTCCATGTCGCACGCAGCGCCGGCCTCGACATAGCGCGCGTCGAACGAGCGCTCAACGCCGATAGCGGCCTGAAAGGTCTGACCGGAGACAACGACTTCCGGTCGGTTGCTGCTCGCGCCACTTCCGGGGATCCGAACGCGCGAGCCGCCATCGATGTCGTGACCCATCGGCTGGTGAAGTACGTCGGCGCGTATGCCGCGACGATGGGCCGCTTGGACGCCATCGCCTTCACCGGTGGGATCGGCGAGCACAATCCGGCGCTGCGGGCCGACGTCCTTGCCCGCCTTGGCCTTTTTGGGGTAGTGCTGGATAGCGGCGCCAACGAGCGGGCCGTCGGGGAGAGCGTGCTGACGGTCCCGGGGAGCCCGGTCACGGCATACGTCATCCCCACCAATGAGGAGCAACAGATCGCCCGGGAATGCCTGGCGCAGTTGCCGTGACGACCCCCGCGCCCGAGGTCAGCTGAAGACCACGGTGCGATCGCCGGCGACGAGCACCCGCGACTCACAGTGCCAGCGCAACGCACGCGCGAGCACGCGCGCCTCGCATTCTTCACCCGCGCGCACCAGGTCATCCGGAAGCATTCGGTGGTCGGCCCGGATCGCGTCCTGTTCGATGATCGGGCCCTCGTCGAGGTCCGCGGTCACATAGTGCGCCGTGGCGCCGATGAGCTTGACCCCCCGCTCGTAGGCCTGGTGATAGGGCTTAGCGCCCTTGAACGAGGGCAAGAAGGAGTGATGGATGTTGATGATCCGGCCGGACAGCGCTCGGGTCAGGTCCGCGGACAGGATCTGCATATAACGCGCCAGCACCACCAGGTCGACGTCGAGCCCGTCCACGAGCGTCATGAGCCGCTCCTCGGCCTCGACCTTGGTGCTGGGGGTCACCGGAATGTGGTGGTAGTCAACGCCATACGAGCGAGCCAGCGGCTCAAGGTCGGGGTGATTGGAGACGATGGCCGCAACGTCCATGTTGATCCCACCACTGCGCCAGCGGAACAGCAGATCGTTGAGGCAGTGGCCGAACTTGGAGACCATCAAGATGGTGCGATAGGGCGCATCGGCGCGGCGCAGATCGAAGTCCATGTCGAAACGCCGACCCACCGCGGCAATGGCACCGTGCAGGTGCTCAGCCTCGAGGCTCTCACCGCCGACCGGTTCGAGCAGGACGCGCATGAAGAAGCGACCGGTGCGCGAGTCATCGAACTGCTGACTCTCCAGGATGTTGCCGCCCAGGTTGGCCAGAGTCGATGCCACGGCCGCGACGATCCCGGGCCGATCCGGGCAGGAGAGAGTCAGAACATATCGGTTGGCCACGGCCCGGATCGTACCCTCACCACCCGGGGCGCTTTGTAAGCTCCAGCCCTAAGGGAGAGGGGCGCTATGGAGACCACTGAGGTTGCCGAACTGATCGCCGGCGTCGGCCTGCCGGTGCTTCTGGCTGCGATCGTCGTCTTCTGGTTTCGCCACCGACGTCGTGACGAGGTCTACGACGGCATCACCCCGGGCGAGCTCCCGGCGCTCGGACAACAGGTCGCACGCCGCCGGGTGGCGCGCGGCAGCACCCAGTGGTCCGGGCCGGTGGCCGTGCGTTTCACCCCGCCGTCGGGTTTGACGCCCGGGTTGGTGGGCACCGTCATCGACGGCCGGGCCGACGTGGTCGACGTCAGCGCCACCCTGGTCGACCTCGCCGTCCGCGGATTCGTGCACCTGCACGCCGAAGCGGCGGATCCCAGCATCCCGCCGCCACCACCCCGGGGACCCCGATCGCACCCGACCCGGCCGCCGAGCTCGCATGACTGGCGCCTGACCCGCCTGCCCGATCCGCCAAATGCTCGCCTCGCCCCCTTCGAGCAGACCCTCCTCGATGCGGTCTTCGCGGCAGGCAAGGAGGTGACCCTGCGGGAGCTGAAGGCGCGCGGTTTCGACCTGACGATGCGCGAGGCACAGGTCGGCCTCTATCGGGAGGTCGTGGATCGCGGCTGGTATGCCAAACATCCCCGCGATCGCAATCGCCGGCTGGGGTGTCTTGGCATCCCGCTGCTCCTGACGGGGGGAGGCGCCCTCGGCTATACGCTGCTCCAACTCGGGTCGAGCCCCGCATACCGCCTGCTGCTCGCGCTCGGCGCCGGGTTGCTCCTTGCGGCACTGGTGCTGATCTGGGGAGGGCGGGGACGCACGCCACGCACGGCGGATGGCAGTGCCGCCCGCATCCAGGCCCTCGGGTTTCGCGAGTACATCACCACGGCCGAGGCCAACCAGATCCGGTTCGAGGAGGCACGCGACCTCTTTTCCCGCTACCTGCCCTATGCCATGGTTTTCGGGGTAGCCGACCGGTGGGCGGCCACCTTCGCGCAGGTCGCGGCCCAGGCACAACGAGAGGGTCTGGGGCCGGGCCTGATCGACCTCGGCTGGATCGACGGGTTCGGGGCGCTGAGCGAGATTCTCGCGGCACCGCTCGACGTGGTGTCCATCGTGGACGGCATCGACTCGCTCGCCGCGGGCTTCGATGTCACCGAGTGGGGTGCCGGGCTCGGGGGTGTTGCCGACAGCGCTGGCGACTTCGCGGATGCTGCGGGCGATCTCCTGGACTTCGGTAGTGGATGTCTCAGCTGCGGGGACGGCTGCTGACCCGGGCCGGCCAGGCGCGCTGAGTGACTCGGCCCCGGGCTACTCGGCGGCTACTCGGGCAACTCGGGCGAGCTGGCCAGGGCGGCGGCGACCCCACTGAGGCCCAGCAGCAGGACGGGGGCGCCGATGAGGACGCCGTCACCTCGAATCATGGTGAAGGAAACCGGAACCAACAGGGCGTTCAGGACCAGGGTGGCCATGCGCGGCCAGATCTGGCCCTGAAGCCAGGCGCGAGCCATCCATCCCAGGATGGTCGCTCCAACGATGAAGAGCGCGATGGAGGCCAACGCACGCCCCAGGCTGCTCTCCGCGTCCTGCCTGATGCCGATGCCGTATGCCGCTGCCAGCGCCACCAGCAGCAGCGCCTCGATCGCCACCACGGCCGCCGCGACCCGCGCCCACGGCGATGGCGGGCGGTCGGGGCGGGCGATTCGGATCACATCGGACATGGTTCCCAGCCTAATTATTGAAACGGGAACAAATGCATGGGTCCAAACCATTGGCAGAAGGGTGGTCGGTCCCTGACAATGGGGTGTCGACCATTCTCGACCCCAATGGCCCGGGGGCGGTAGCCCGTCCCGGGCCAATCCGCTGCCGTGGCAACGAACGAAAGAGACCCATTTCATGGACTGGCGCGACCGCGCTGCGTGTCTTGACGAGGACCCGGAACTGTTCTTCCCGATCGGGAATACGGGACCGGCGATCTTGCAGATCGAGGAGGCCAAACTGGTCTGTCGGCGCTGCGAGGTTGTAGACACGTGCCTCAAATGGGCGATCGAGACCGGACAGGATTCCGGCGTCTGGGGCGGCCTGTCGGAGGATGAGCGCCGAGCGCTCAAACGGCGTAACGCACGGGCCCGCCGCGCCGGCTGAAATCCGTCAGCCTGACCAGTCACCACCGCACCTCTCCTGACCGTCCCCGGGAAACTAGCCTTCCAAGGGCCGCAGACGGGCAAAGAAGCGCACCTGCGTCCCGTGCGGTTGCGCATCCTCCCATCGAATCGTGCCGTGCAGACCCTGGACGAGCGTGTTCACGATTTGGGTGCCGAGTCCCGCCTTCCCCGGACGGAAGCCCGCAGGGATGCCGGTGCCGTCGTCGACGATGGCCACCTGCAGGACATCGCCTTCGGAGGCCTCACGCTGTTCCCGATCCACCCGCACGCTCACCGTCCCGCCGGTGTCTCGCAGCCCATGTTCGACGGCATTTTGCACCAACTCGCTGATCACCAGCGCGAGCGGCATGGCGTCCTCGGCGCGCAGCCGCCCAAAACTGCCCTCAAGCCGGGAATTGATCGGCAGCTCCGTGGTGGCCACCTCGACAATCGCGCGCAGCCCGCGTTCGGCGATTTCGTCGAAGTCGACGGTCTCGTCGAACCCATGCGAGAGAGTCTCATGGACCAAGGCGATGGTCCCGACTCGTCGGTCGGCCTCCTCCAAGGCGGCCCGGGCGGGGCCATGGGGAAGGCGTCGCGCCTGGAGCCGCAAGAGGGCGGCAACGGTCTGCAGGTTGTTCTTGACCCGGTGATGGATCTCGCGGATGGTCGCGTCCTTGGACAGCAGTTCGTGTTCCCGGCGGCGCAACTCGCTGACATCGCGCAACAGGATCACCGCACCGACCCGCTCCCCCGCCTCGGTCAGCGGAATCGCGCGCAACGCCACGGCGCCCGAGCGGGTGGTCACATCGGCGCGCCAGGCGGCGCGGCCCATCGCCACCATGGCCAGAGCCTCGTCGACCGGTGCCTCATCCCGCAGCACATTGGCCACCACCGTGGCCAACTGCTCGCCGATCACCTCGCCCGGGTGCCCGAGCCGATGGATGGCACTCATGGCGTTGGGGCTGGCATACAGAACCGCGCCGTCGACGCCCAGATGAATCACGCCGTCACCCACGCGGGGGGCCCCGCGACGCAGTCCGGTGGGAGCGCTGGGCGATGGCCATTCACCCGCCGCGATCATCCGAACCAGCGCGGCCGCCAGCCCCTGATAGCTCAACTCGAGTCGGCTGGGGGTGCGCAGGGCCGTCAGGTTGGTATGACGGGACAAGACCGCGAACGCCTGCTCGCCGATGCGTACCGGGACCGCCTCCTCGCGGATCGCGTGGTCGTGATCCAGCAGGGGGCCGCCGCGTCGAAGGATCGCGCCCTCGGCCAGGGCGCGATCCAGCAATCGCGCACGGTCGCCGAGCGCCTGTTGCCCGACAATGTCTTCGAAGAAGACCATCTGCCCGGTGTTGGGCCGCACATGCGCCACAGCACGCCACTCGCCGCCCCGCATCCGCACCCACAGCACGAGGTCGGCGAAGGAGAGGTCAGAGAGCAGTTGCCAGTCGCCGAGCAGCAAATGCAGATGCTCGATCTCGGGCTCGGAGAGCGCCGACTCGCGGTGCAACTGTTCGGCGAGGAGGCGGGCCACGAGCAGGCAGCCTAACGCCCCCGGCGGGCGTCAGCGTTCGCTGGCGCCCGCTCGCACGACGCTGCGCAGCGTGCGCAGCGCCACCGACAAGGCGGCAATGCTCGGCTGGTCGAGGCGGTCGATCCCAGCAAGCGAACGCCGGGCCCGTTCCAGCGTCTCCTTGTGGGCGGCGACCCACCGCTCCATCAACCGTGCGGCATCGCTCTCGTCTGCCGGGGCCCCGTCCAGCACCGCCATGGTGATGCTCTCGAGGATGCCGTAGAGATCGTCGCGCAAGGCACCTCGGGCCAAGGACTCCCAGTGGTCCTCGCGGGGCAGTTGGGTGATCTTGCCGAGGAGGGCATCGACACGCAACTGTTCGGAGGCATGGAAGTACAGCGGCGCGACGACCGCCGGGTCCCGGCGTCGCTCGATCGAGATGTCCGCGATATCGAGCAACGAGAAGGAGTCCAGCAGCGAGGCACAGGTCATGGCCAGGTCCTGCGGAACCCCGATCGCCACCCGCTCGCCGATCGAGTCGCGCAGCCGACGAGCTTCGGATCCGACCAGCAGATCAGGCAACCTCGGGGTGAACTGCGCGACCACGCTCTGATAGCGCTCGATTTCGGAGCCCAGGTCCAGCGCGGCCGGCCGGCTCGTGACAAACCAGCGGACGGCCCGGTCCAGGAGTCGGCGCATCTCGAGATAGAGCCCGGTCTGCACCGCGGTACTCACCTTGTTGTCCAAGGCCTCGACCCGGGCGAAGTAGTCGGCGACACCGAAAACCTCTCGGGCAATGACATAGGCCCGAGTCACCTGCTCGACGGTCGCACCGGTCTCCTCCGCCGCGCGGAAGCCGAAGGTGATCCCGCCACGGTTGACCATCGAGTTGGCGATGGCCGTCACGATGATCTCCCGACGCAGCGGATGCTCGGCAATCGTCGCGGCATACCGCTCCCACAAGACGGGTGGGAAGTAGCCACGCAAGATCCGCTC
The DNA here is from genome assembly GCA_937858995.1 of uncultured Nostocoides sp. Classification (GTDB taxonomy): domain Bacteria; phylum Actinomycetota; class Actinomycetes; order Actinomycetales; family Dermatophilaceae; genus Nostocoides_A. Next base: position 4,251 of record CALLZC010000084.1, on the reverse strand, counting down.
CAGCCAGGGGTCGTCCGGGAGGCTGGATGCCAGCAGGTCGCTTTTGAGCGCCAGCTTGCTGTAGGCGACGAGGACCGAGAACTCGGGCGAGACCAGGCCCCGATCGTCCGCCATCCGTTCGGCGAGCTCGATGTCCCCCGGCAAGAACTCCAGGGCCCGATTGAGGCCACCCTCTTGCTCCAACCGGTGGATCAGGCGGACGTGCACGGGAAGCATGGAGCGCTGTTGGGCGCGGGCGTTCCCGAGCAGGACGTTCTGCTCGTAGTTGTCGCGCAGGACCATGTGGGCGATCTCGTCGGTCATCGAGGCGAGCAGTTCGTCACGCGCCGGCAGATCGAGGCCGCCCTCGCGCATCACCTGACCGAGAAGGATCTTGATGTTCACCTCGTGATCGGAGGTGTCGACACCGGCGGAGTTGTCGATCGCATCGGTATTGAGTCGCACCCCGTGCAGGGCCGCCTCGATCCGACCAAGTTGCGAGAGACCGAGATTGCCGCCCTCGCCGACGACCTTGACGCGCAGCTCCCCGCCGTTGACCCGAATGGCGTCATTGGCGCGGTCCCCGATCTCGGCATGGGACTCATCGGCCGCCTTGACGTAGGTGCCGATGCCCCCATTCCAGAGCAGGTCCACCGGGGCCAATAGCGCCGCGTGGATGAGCTCCGTCGGCGTCATCGCCGCCGTGCCCTCGGGCAGGGCCAAGGCGCTGGCCACTTCCGGGGTGATCGGGATCGACTTGGCAGAGCGCGGATAGACCCCACCGCCCGCGCTGATCAGGCTCTTGTCGTAGTCCTCCCATGAGGACCCGGGGAGGGCGAACATGCGCTGCCGCTCGGCGAACGACGCAGCCGCATCCGGGCTGGGGTCGAGGAAGATGTGGCGGTGGTCGAAGGCCACCAGCAGGCGGATGTGCTCCGAGAGCAGCATGCCATTGCCGAAGACGTCGCCGCTCATGTCGCCGATCCCGACCACCGTGAATTCCGTGGTCTGGGTGTCGATGCCCATCTCTCGGAAGTGTCGTTTGACCGACTCCCACGCGCCGCGGGCGGTGATGCCCATGACCTTGTGGTCGTAGCCGCTGGATCCACCCGAGGCGAAGGCGTCGTCAAGCCAGAAGCCGTAGTCCTGCGAGACACCATTGGCGATGTCGGAGAAAGTAGCGGTTCCCTTGTCCGCGGCCACCACCAGATAGGAGTCGTCACCGTCGTGGCGCACCACGTGCGGTGGCGCGACGATAGTGGTGCCGTCTCGATTGTCGGTCAGGTCGAGCAGCCCGCGGATGAACAACTTGTAGGCCTCGATGCCCTCGGCCAGCCAGGCCGCGCGATCCAGCGCCGGGTCAGGCAGCTGCTTGGCATAGAAGCCCCCCTTGGAGCCAGTCGGCACGATGACGGCGTTCTTGACCATCTGCGCCTTGACCAGTCCGAGAATCTCGGTGCGGAAGTCCTCGCGCCGATCGCTCCACCGCAGACCGCCGCGGGCCACCGACCCGAACCGCAGGTGCACGCCCTCGACGCGCGGGCTGTAGACCCAAATCTCGTATGCCGGGCGCGGCGCCGGCAGGTCCGGCACCTTCGTGGGGTCCAGTTTCAGGGAGAAGTAGGTCTTCTCCGCACCGGAGCCGTCGGGCTGGAAGTGGTTGGTGCGCAAGCCCGCCAGAATCACGCCCCGGCAGGCTCGGATGATCTTGTCTTCGTCCAGCGAGTGGACCCCGTCCAGGGCGTTCGCGATCCGCTGGATGATCTCGGCCTGTGCGGCCTCACGATCGCCCTCGGCATTCGGGTCGAACCGGGCGGTGAACAAGGCCACCAGATCCGCCGCGATCTGCCAGTTGTGCACCAGCGCAGCGTGGACATAGGGCTCGGAGAAGGTCGACTGGGTCTGGCGGATGTACTTGGTGATCGCGCGCAGCGCAACCACCTGGCGCCAGGTGAGCTGGGCTCGCAGCACCAGGGCGCCGAGCCCATCCGACTCGGCCTTGCCGGCCCAGACCGCCTCGACCGCAGCCTCGAGGAGTTCGCGCAGCCGCGCGTGGGTCATCGAGCCCCACAGGTCGTCGGCCGGCGCGCGCAGGCCAAAGTCGTAGACGTACAGCATGGTGCCGTCGGCGCGCTCCACCTCATACGGCCGCTCGTCCACGACCTCGAGGCCCAGATCGGTGAACAGCGGTAGGACCCGGGTCAACGACAGGGGTGAGCGGCGGAAGATCTTGAATCGCCGAATCGACTCCGGGTGATGGGGCGACTTGTAGAGGGCGAAGGAGGTGCTGTCCGGAGCGCTCAGCGACTCCAGATGCCGCAGGTCGGCCAATCCTTGGGAGACCTCGAAGTCCTCCTTGTATGAGGTCGGGAAGGCGTTCCGGTAGGCGGCCACGAGCGGCCCGGCGCTCTCCTCGCCCAAGGTCGCGACAGCGGCGTCCGCGAAGTCCTCATCCCAGGTCCGGGTGGCCGCCGCGACGCGCGCGTTGAGGTCCTCGAGGTCAACGCTGGGGACGGTGGCGTGCGGTGGGAGGCGCAAAACATAGCTCACTCGCGCGAGCGGGGATTCCGAGACACGCGCCGTGTAGTCGACGCTCGCGGCCCCGAATGCCTCCCGCAGGATGGCCTCGACACGCAAGCGCACGGCCGTGGTGTAGCGGTCGCGGGGGATGAAGACCAGCGCGGCGACATACCGCCCGAAGTCGTCGGGGCGCACGAAGACCCGCGCCTGGCGCTTCTCGGCGACCGAGAGGACGGAGGTGGCGACCTCGACCAGCAGGTCGACGTCGGACTGGAAGAGCTCGTCCCTCGGGAACTCCTCGAGGATGCCCATCAAGTCCTTGCCCGAGTGGGAGTCGGGAGCAAAGCCGGTGCGCTCCATGATCGCCGCGACCTTGTCGCGCAGGTACGGGACACGCAGCACCGACTCGGCATAGGCGCTCGCGGTGAACAGCCCCAGGAAGCGGCGCTCCCCGTTCACCGCTCCGTCGGGTCCGAAGGTCTTGACGCCGACGTAGTCGAGGTGGACCGGACGGTGCACGGTGGACCGCGAATTCGCCTTGGTCACGATGAGCAGCTTCGGCTCGGCAGCCTTGGCGAGCACCGCGCCGCTCAGGGCCGGCCGATCCTCGTTCATCGGCGGGTCGGGCCGCAACAGCCCCAAGCCCGAACCCGGGACCGGGATCAAGCCCATCCCACCCGGCACCGCGCCGAGGAGGTAGTCGCGGCAGCCGAGGAAGGTGAAGTGGTTGTCGGCCAACCAGTCGAGCAACTCCGCGGCCTGGGTGACCTCCGCCGACGGGACCTGAGCGGGGACCTCGGAGCGCAGGGTGCTGGCGACCTGGCGGGCCCGTTCGCGCATCTTGGGCCAGTCCTCGACGCTCTCGCGGACATCGGATAGCACCGAGCGAACCCGGGCCACGATCTCCTCGCGCTCGGCCGGATCACTCTCTCGATCAATCTCCACATGCATCCAGGACTCGGTGAGGCGACCCACCGCACGACCGCGCCCCCGCCCCGGCTCGTCCTGCTCACCGATGACCCGCAGCAGGGCGCCCGTCGCGTCCCGTTCGACGGCCAAGACGGGATGGAGGATGGCGTGGATGCGTCGATCCATCATCATGAGCTCGCCACGGACCGAGTCCACCAGGAAGGGCATGTCGTCGGTGACGACGCGCACGATGGTGTGGGCTGACTCATCCGTGGGTGCGGTCACGCACTCGACCATTGCGGTCCCGGCAGGTCGCTGCTCGGCCAGCTCCCGGTGGGCGATGACCAGGTCGAGCAGCCCGCGCGGACTGCGCGACGTGACGTCCTCGGCCGGCGCGTGCCGGAAGTAGGCCTCGATCAGCTCCGCCTCAGGCGCACCCTCGATCGAGGCGGCCAGGTGACCCACCTCAGCGAGGGCCTCGGTGCGTTGCTGCTTGTCAATTGTCGTGATCGGCACAGTCGGCAATTCCTCGTCATCGCGCGGGGGCGGCGTTGCCCCGTCCGACTGTATCGACCCGCAGCCGCCGCACGCCAAGCGGCACCCCGTGCACGCGCGATCATCCGCTGCTCCGCCTGTGGATAACTAGGTCGGACTGTGTGCTGCCCTCACTAGAGTGGAGGTATGCCGTTCGCCTCGCCCCGGGAGCAGGCCGGCGCCCTGGAGGAGCTTGCGGCGCGTTGCGATGATGCCGTTGAGGCGCTGCTATGCGGCTGTCTCTTATACACATCTGACGCTGCCGACGAATAGAGAGGTGTAGATCTCGGTGGTCGCCGTCTCATTAAA
>CALLZC010000083.1 GCA_937858995.1 uncultured Nostocoides sp. | reverse complement strand
TTCAAGCAGAAGACGGCATACGAGATAGGAGTCCGTCTCGTGGGCTCGGAGATGTGTATAAGAGACAGGGTGTCCACCGAGATCACCAGGTGTGGATATTCGGCCCGGACCCAGGCAACGAAGTCGACCACGCGCCGCTTCTCTTCTGCCGCATCGATATCCACACCCGGGGCGGCTTTGATCCCGCCGATGTCGACGATGTCCGCGCCCTGCGAGACGACCAGATGCACCCGATCCTTCGCGGCATCGGACCCCCACGTCGCCCCCTTGTCATAAAAGGAGTCGGGAGTGCGGTTGACGATTGCCATCACGAGGCGGGCGTCCGCGTCATAGGTATGCCGCCCCAGCCGGAAGGTCAGTGCCATGATCGTCCCCCGGTCTGTTCGTCGTCGCGTCGGCCCCGGTATCCGGGAGTCGACCAGGCCGGCGGCCGCTCACCGATATTGGGATGGCGCACATTCGGCACGAAACCCGCTGCCGTCCGGTCGAATTGGACCAGAGTGACATGGTCGGCCCGGCGATCGGGCGTGCGCCAGCCGAGCCGGGACTCCCCGGCCGCCAGCACTTGCACCGCCATCGGCCCCAGGGTGTCGTGCTGATGATGACGGTGCGTGCGGCGCTCGAGGTCGACCTGAGCGATCGCGTCGGACCCATAGCGCTCCGCGATGTCGATGACGGCGGCGATCTCCACGCCATACCCCATCGGCACCGAGCAGCGCTCGAAAACCGCTCGCCGGATTGCCCATTCACCCGAAAGTGGCTGCACCAGGCCGGCAAGCTGCGGCCAGTGCAAGGCCAGCAGCGGGCGGGCAACCAGCTCGGTGACGCGACCGCCGGCCTCCGCCTCGCCGCCGGAGGGGCCGAGCATGGGACGGTCATACACCGCCTTGACCAAGTGGACGGCGTCGTCGGTGAGCAAGGGACCGAGCAGCCCGGAGACGAAGTGCGGTCCCCACTCGACCAAATCCGCATCGAGGAAGACCAGCACCTCGCCCGAGACCACGTGCAGCGCCTTCCACAAGGCTTCACCCTTGCCCTCGGCAGGTCCCAGATCTGGACGAATATCCTTGGCAGAAAACACAATCGCCCCAGCGGCGCGGGCAACCTCGGCCGTGGCGTCGCGGGAGTCGCTATCGATGACGACCACCTCATCCACGAGGCCCACCCGCTCAACCCACTGCTCACGGACCCCCGCCACGACGTGTGCGACGCTGGGCTCTTCGTCGCGAGCGGGTATGACGACGGAGACGGTCCGTCCGCGTTTGGCAGCCACCAGGGCCTCCCCCGACCAGGTGTCGTGACGCTGCACCGGCCTCACGTCGGGCTGGCTTCCCAGGGCCGATAGAACTCCAGCGACCGCAGCAGGCGCACTCCACCGGCTGCCAACTCACCGTCGACCACGGCGACCGTTGCCCACGCCTGATAGCGCGTCTGCATCATCGCCAACCGCAACGTGACATGGTCGGCCCAGTCCTGCTCAAAGTCCCAATCTGCCTCGTTGACAACGAGTTCCACGGGCCAGCCATAGGCACGGACCTCGGCGAAGGCGGGCACCGACAGCAACAGCACGGGCCGGAATCCCTGCGTCTGCTCCTGCAGTTCGGCGACCTGCGCCAGCAGGGCTGCGATCCCCTCGACCGGGACGCCCGCCGCATCGACAATCACGACCGGCAGGCGTTCGGGGTGTTCCACACCGGCGAGGCCCGAGCCGGACTTGAGGAGGATGACCGGGACGCCACCACCCTGGCGCAGCACCCGGGTCGCAACCCCCACCACGGCGCGGTTGCCCTGGATCCCCTCGACAGCACGGTGACTCGCGGCGGACAATCGCCCCGACGAGCGCACGGTGCGGGCCGCGGCCACCAGCCAACCCGGCATACCGTCCGTGCGACGCCCAGCCATCAGCGCTCCAGCCGCTCGCGGCGCGGCGCCGCCATGACCTCGAGCACCCGGGCCGCGGCAGCACGCGCACCATTACCCGGATCGGCCGCCATGGCGGCCGCGGCCAGATCGGCACCGTGAGCCAGCATCAGGCGCACCGCGTCGGCGAGCTGGGGGTCCGTGGCACTGGGCACCATGCGCGCCCAGCCCTGCTGCGCCGCATGGGTCGCGCGGGCCACCTGGTCATCGGTCGCCGTATCGGCGTTGGGGATGAACACGCTCGGCACGCCCAGGCGCAATAGTTCGTGGAAGGAGTTGTATCCCGCGGCGGAGATCACGATGTCGAAGGCCGAGAAGTAGGGCGCCAGGGGGTAGGCCCGCACGAGATGGACGTCGGTGGCACTGGTCGTCTCGGCGATCGCGACATCGGTCACCGCCACGGCGCAACCGGCCGCCCGCAGCACCGCGGCCGCGGCACCCACCTGTGTGCTGGTGTCGTTGATATTGCCCGCCCCCAGGGCGATCAACCCGAGGAGTCCGTCGGCGGGCAAGCCCAGCTCGCCGCGGGCCACCTCGCGCTCCACGAGGTGCTCCCGGCCGGTGAGGGTCACGGGGTCCACGCGGTATGCCGGGGCGCTGGCCGAGGCCCCCCGGTCAGAGGCCGCCGCCAGATCTCCCGGCTCGATGACCTCCTCGAACCACGCCGACTTCGCCAGTTGGTCACGCCCGCGTCCGGGGCGCCACATCCCGCGGCGCGACCAGACCCAGCGGGTGTCCGGGTAGGCCGACCGCACCCGGTCCATCCCGCGATACGGATGGGCACCGTCGAAGACCACCACGCGCGGCTGGACCCGGCCCACGACCTCATGCAAGCGCTCCTCGAAGAGCGCCTCCCACCCGGTAGGCGCCATCCCCAGCGCACCGTGGGAGGGCAGGTACTCGTAGCGATAGCCAAACTGGCCCACCAACGGCACCGCCTGGGAGAGCGAAAGCACATAGGGCTCCACCTCGGGAGGCAGGTGCGCGGCATACGCCAGCAGCCGGGTGAGGTGACCCATCCCCGCGCCATTGCTCGACATGAGCAGGATGCGGTCGCGGCCGGGCGCGCGCGCCCGTGCCTGCGCCGTCGGCGATCCGGTGCTCGACATGGTGGCCCGATCATGTCACGACCCGTCGAGGGGGCGAAGTCGCCTGGGCTAGACTGCCGTGGATCCGAGCGGGCCGGCGCCCTCGGCGCCGCCGCAGGTCACGCAGCAGACCGCCCCCGCGCATCCCAAGGAGAATCCACGAATGTCAGTTGACGTCGCCATCGTCGGCCTCGGCTACGTCGGCCTGCCCCTGGCCCAAGAGGCATCCCGAGTCGGCCTGACGGTGCTGGGCTATGACATCGGGCAGGGCGTCGTGGACAGCCTCAATGCGGGCACCTCGCACATCGACGACCTCTCGGACGCCGATATCGCGGCCATGCGGGCGGCCGGATTCGAAGCCACCACGGACTCGAGCCGGCTCTCCCAGGCCGGGACCATCGTCATCTGTGTGCCCACCCCGTTGTCGGCGGACGGCGGGCCGGACCTCGGGCCGGTCGTTTCGGCGGTCACGACCATCGCCGACAACCTGCGCAAGGGCATGCTCGTCATCCTGGAGTCGACCACCTATCCCGGCACCACCGATGAGGTCGTGCGCCCCATTCTCGAGGCAACCGGCCTGAGCGCCGGGACCGACTTCAACCTGGCCTTCTCCCCCGAGCGCATCGACCCCGGCAACGAGCACTTCGGTGCCAAGAACACCCCCAAGGTGGTCGGTGGCCAGACCCCCGCCTGTGGTGACGCCGCCGCCGCCTTCTACGGCCAGTTCGTCGACACCGTGGTGCGCGCCAAGGGGACCCGCGAGGCGGAGACCGCCAAACTTCTCGAGAACACCTATCGGCACATCAACATTGCCCTGGTCAACGAGATGGCCCGCTTCTGCCACGACCTGGGCATCGACTTGTGGGATGTCATCGCGGCGGCCAAGACCAAGCCGTTCGGCTTCCAGGCGTTCTATCCCGGGCCGGGCGTCGGTGGTCACTGCATCCCCATCGACCCCAACTACCTCTCGCACAACGTCCGGGCCCGACTGGGCTACCCCTTCCGGTTCGTCGAGCTGGCTCAGGAAATCAACGCCACGATGCCGGCCTATGTCGTCCAGCGCGCCCAGAACCTCCTGAACGAGGACGCCAAGCCGCTGCGCGGCTCGGTGGTGCTGCTGCTCGGCGTGACCTACAAGCCCAATATCGCCGACCAGCGCGAGAGCCCCGCGGTCCCGTTGGCCCGCCAACTCGCGGACAAGGGCGCCGTGGTCCAGTACCACGACCCGCATGTTCCGCACTGGACGGCCGTCGGTGGCCGGGCCGAGCGGGTCGACGATCTGGACGCTGCCGTCCCGGCGGCGGACCTGGTCGTGCTGGTCCAGAACCACCGCGAGTATGACGTGGACGCCCTCGCCCAGCGCGCTCAGCGCTTCTTCGACACCCGAGGCGTCGCCGCCGAGGGCGAGAGGGTCTCCCGGCTGTGAGCCAGGCCCCGGACGGGGCGCCGCCGGCACTGAGCGCGCAGGCGGCCCGGGACCTCGCGGGTCGCTTCGGTCTGGAGCGGCTCGGCGGTCGCCCCCCGTTCGGCACCTATGTCAAGCGGCTCTGGCAGCGGCGGTCCTTCCTGTGGACCCTCTCCAGCGCCCAAGCCGCCGAGAAGAACGCCGAAGACCGGTTGGGCGCCCTGTGGTCGCTGTTCAACCCGCTCTTCCTGGTGGCCAGCTATTTCCTCATCTTCGGGCTTCTGCTCAACACCCGCGCGGGGGTCGAGAACTATGTCGGCTTCCTGTCCATCGGTGTCGTCGTCTTTGGCTACTCGTCGGCGGCGATCACCCGGGGCGCCAAGGCCATCGTCAGCAACCTGAACCTGGTCCGGGCGCTGCGCTTCCCCCGGGCGATGCTGCCGCTCGGGGTCGTCATCAGCGAGGGCCTGGCCACCCTGCCCGCCTTCCTCGTGCTCCTGGTCGTCATGTTCGCCACCGGGGAGAGCCCCAAGCTCGGGTGGCTGCTGCTGCCGGTGGCCTTCGCTCTCCAGGCGGCGATCCTCGGGGGGCTGGTGCTCATGGGGGCGCGGCTGCTCAACGCCTCCCGGGACCTCGGAAACCTCATACCCGTCGGGATCCGGCTGTTGCGCTACATCTCGGGGGTCTTCTTCAGCATCGAGGCGCAGGTCCCCGATCAGGAGGTGGTGCGCTCGCTGCTGAGCTTTCAGCCCCTGGCGCTGCCCATCACCCTGGTGCGGGAGTCGCTGATGGCCGAATATCCGATCGAGTGGGGCAACTGGGTCATCGCCCTGGCGTGGGCGCTCGGGCTGATGAGCGTCGGGCTGTGGGTCTTCTGGCGGGATGAGGCGAACTATGGCCGAGCCTGAGCGTCGCCCCGCCCTGATCGTCAGCCATGTCGACATCACCTATCGCGTCAAGGCCTCCAAGAAGATGTCCCTGGCCGAGGACGGCGACGACGACTCGATCGTGGCGGGCCTCTTTCGCCGGGGGCGGGAGCTGAGCAGCCAGCAATCGGTGGTCGCGGTGCAGGATGTCTCGTTCGTGGCCTATCACGGCGAGTCCATCGGGATCATCGGCCGCAATGGGTCGGGCAAGTCGACGCTCCTGCGCGCGGCCGCCGGACTGATTCCGCCGACCGCGGGCGAGATCTACTGCGACGGTGACCCGTCGTTGCTGGGCGTCAATGCGGTCCTGATGAGCCGCCTCACCGGTGAGCGCAATGTCTATATCGGCGGGCAGGCCATGGGTCTGACCCGCGCACAGGTCCGCGACCGGTTCGGCGAGATCGTCGAGTTCTCCGGCATCGGCCAGTCGATCTATCGCCCCATGAAGACCTACTCCTCCGGACAGGCGGCCCGACTCCGGTTCGCCATCTCCGCGGCGGCTGCCCCGGACATCCTGATGATCGATGAGGCCCTGGCGACGGGCGACGCGGACTTCAAGGAGCGCAGCGCCGCCAAGGTGGCCGAGATCCGGGAGCAGGCATCCACGGTCTTCCTGGTCTCACACTCCAATGCGACCATCCGTCAGCTCTGCACCCGCGTGCTGTGGATGGATCGCGGGCGGCTGGTGGCCGACGGACCGACCGATGAGGTCGTGGCCGCCTACGAGCGGACCCTGCCCAAGAAGACACCGCCCGCCAAGCCACCGCGCAAGCCGGCGACGCCGCCACCCGGCCCGGCCTAGGCCCATGCCCAGCATCCTCATCGTCACCGTCGTGCACGATCCGGAGGACTCGCGCATCCGCCATCGGCAGATTCCCGCGCTGCTCGCCGACGGCTGGCAGGTCACCTATGCCGCCCCCTTCGCCGCGTATGACCGGCACGCGCCGCAGCTGCCCGGCCTGCGCACCATCGAGTTGCCCCGGGCGCTCGGCCGGCGCCGGCTCACCGCCGACCGTGCCGCCCGGGCGCTGATCGCCCGCGCGGGGCGGGAGCATGACCTGGTCCTCGTCCACGATCCTGAGTTGCTGCCCGCTGTTGCGGGCCTGCGGCTGCCCCATCTCGTATGGGACGTGCACGAGGACCCCGCGGCCGCCCTGGTCGCCAAGGACTGGCTGCCGCGGCCCCTGGCGGGGGTGGTCGGCCGAAGCTGGCGCGCGGCCGAACGCCTCAGCGAACGCACGCACCGATTGCTGCTGGCGGAATATGCCTACCAGGAGCGGTTCGCACGGACCCACCCGGTAGTCCCCAACACGGTGGTGGTCCCGGCGTGCGTGCCGCCGCCGGGCACCGAGCGCGTGGTCTACCTCGGGACCGTGACGATGGCGCGCGGAACGGCCACGATGGTGCAGGTGGCCGAGCACCTGGCGAGCGCGACCGCTGGCGCGACCCGGGTGGACATCATCGGCGGCGCCCGGGACGAGGAGTCCACGCGCCTGCTCACGCGCGCGCAGGCAGACGGCATCGTGACCTGGCACGGCTTCCTGCCGAGCAGCGCGGCCCTGCAGCAGTTGCCGGGGGCTTTGGCGGGTCTGTCGCTGCTGCAGGACCTGCCCAATTATCGGCACTCGCGGCCGACGAAAATCGTGGAGTACATGGCGCACGGCGTCCCGGTCGTGACCACACCGTTGCCCGTCGCGGTGGACCTGGTCGAGCGCGCGGGCGCCGGCATCGTGGTCCCCTTCGACGATCCCCAGGCCGCCACCGCCGCCGTGCTGGCGCTGCGAGCGGATCCCACCCGGGCCGCGGCACTCGGGCGGGCCGGCCACGAGGCGGCCCGCACGTCATACGACTGGGGGGTGGCGGGGCCGGCGTTCACGGCGACCCTACGGAGCTTTCTGCGCCCACCGACCTGAGTTCGATCGCGGCGAGGTAACGATGCGATCACGGGTAAGCGCTCCTTACATGGCGCGGAAACAGTTGCGGACCATGTAGCGTTAGACCCACGATAATCCACATCACCGGGACCGCTCCGCGAGCGCCGGTTGGCACCTCACCGGGTGCAGACCTGCGGTAGTGATGCCATCCCGCTAGACGCATGAGGGGGTCACGCCATGGGGCGCGGCCGAGCCAAAGCCAAGCAGACCAAGGTTGCTCGGGAGTTGAAGTACTACTCGCCGAACACCGATCTCAGCGCGCTTGAGCGTGAGCTCCACGGAACGACGACCGGGATCGACACGGTGCCAACCGACGACTCCGACGACGACGACGGCGACTACTACGCCCGATGGGCCGACGATCGTTAAATCGCCGCCCTGATCGGCCCCTGTGCGCACCGAGCGGCTAGCCCGCTCGGTCCTCGACATGTGCCACATCGTGCTTCGCCGCGTCCCCACAGGCGCGCTGTGATCTGGCACGCTTCGGGGTATGAGCACTGCAACATCGGGCGCCGAGCGGGTGCGTTCACTCGGTGTCGAAACCACCGGGATCGAGATCATCGCCGAGTCTGAGCGGACCGCGTCCCCTAAGGATCTGTTCTGGCCGTGGTTTGCGGCCAATGTCTCGGTCTTCGGCATCTCGTATGCCGCCTTCGTCCTTGGCTTCGGCATCTCCTTCTGGCAGGCCGCTCTGGTCACGGTGATCGGCATCGTGATCTCCTTCGTGCTCTGCGGGATCATCGCGATCGCCGGCAAGCGCGGCTCCGCGCCCACGATGGTTCTCTCCCGGGCCGCCTTCGGCGTCACCGGGCAAAAGATCCCCGGCGTGATCTCGTGGCTCGTCTCGATCGGCTGGGAGACCTTCTTGGCCATCATGGCCGTGCTCGCGACGGCCACCGTCTTTGAGCGGCTCGGCTGGGGCGGTGGGACGGGAGTCAAGATCGTCGCTGCCGTCGTCGTGGCCACGATGATCGTGCTCGCCTCGGTGGCGGGCTACCACATCATCATGAAGATGCAGTCCTATCTGACGTGGATCACCGGCATCGTCACCATCATGTTCGTGGTCATCGCCGCGCCCAAGATCGACTGGGCGAAGGTCTCGGACCTGCCCGCCGGGCCGTGGCAGGCGGTCGTCGGGGCCTTGGTCATGCTCATGACCGGTTTCGGACTGGGCTGGATCAATATCTCCGCCGACTGGTCGCGCTACCAGCGCCGCGACGCCAAGGGTTCGGCCATCGTGGCGTGGAATGCCTTCGGCGGCGCTATCGCCCCGGTGCTCTTGGTGATCTTTGGGCTGCTGCTGGCTGGTTCCGACGACGAGGTCCGGTCAGGAATCGCCGGTGACCCGATCGGGGCGCTCGCCCCGGTGCTGCCGACCTGGTTTCTGGTGCCCTTCCTGCTCGCCGTGATCCTGTCCCTGGTCTCCGGCGCGGTCCTGGGCATCTATTCCTCGGGTCTGACTCTGCTCTCGCTGGGGGTTCGCATCCCCCGGCCGTCGGCGGCGCTCATCGACGGGGTGCTGTTGACGCTGGGGACTTTCTATGTCGTCTTCATCGCCGACAACTTCCTGGGCCCCTTCCAGTCCTTCCTCATCACCATGGGAGTTCCGCTGGCCTCGTGGGCGGGGATCATGATCGCCGACATCGCCCTGCGCAAACGCGACTACGACGAGAACTCACTCTTCGACGCCCGCGGCATCTATGGTGCCTTCGACTGGACCTCGATCGCGACCATGATCGGGATGTCGGTGCTTGGGTGGGGCCTGGTGGTCAACAACTTCGCCGCCGACGCGGCCTGGAACAACTGGCAGGGCTTCCTGCTGGAGCCCCTGGGCCTGGGGACGTGGAACGCGACGGACCAGTTTTGGGAGGGCAACTGGCCATACGCCAACCTCGGCGTCCTACTCGCCCTGGTCGGCTCGTTCGCCATCACCTATCTGGCCCGCCGCGGGCGGGTAGCGGCACAGGAGGCGGGCGCGAGCGAGCGTCCCTTCGCCCAGCAGGTTCGCGGATGAGGCTCCCGGCGGACGACGACTGGTTGCTCATCGTCGATCCCCAAACGATCTTCGCCGACCCGGCGCTCTCCCCGTGGGGATCGCCCATGTTCGCCGCGGCCGTGCCCGTCATGATCGACCTCGCCGCCGCCTATGGCCCCGAGCGTACGATCATCACGCGATTCGTCGCCGACCCCACCCTGGGCGGTTCCTGGGGGCCCTACTACGACGACTGGCCCTTCGCTGTCGTCGCCGACGACGACCCGCTGTATGCCGTGGTTCCCGGCCTGGCGGGCGCGGCCGGCCATACCGTCACCGAGCCAACCTTCGGCAAGTGGGGCGGCTGGCTGCGCTCCATTCTGGGCACCCATCCGCGGATGACCCTCGCGGGGGTGTCGACGGATTGTTGCGTTCTGGCCACCGCCCTGCCTGCCGCCGATACGGGCGCAACCATCCGCATCGCCGCGGACGCCTGTGCGGGCTCGACACCCGAGAATCACCGCAAGGCACTGGAACTCATGGCGCTATTCGCCCCTCAGATCACCATCGCGTAGCGGCGGGGTCGCCACATGGCGCCGGCCGGTGGGACGCGCGTGATCGCACTCGGCGCCCTTGTGGTGCTGGCGGCGACTGCGGGTGGCTGCTCGCGGCCACCCGGATTCCATGACCTGTTCACCGACACCTCGGTGGTGACCCGGGGACAGATCACCGCCCTGGCCAGCCAGAACGGCCACCCCGTGATCGGTTCGTATGACGTGGACTCGCGCCCCCGCGCCGGGCTCGCGAGCGTGATCGGCCAGAGCGTTCGGCCTCTTGCCGTCCGCGCCCAGACGCCCTATGCCTTCGAGGGCCGCTGGCGGTTCCTGGCCGCCGACGGCGGGCGACTGGTGGGGGTCACCGGGATCTCCGGCGGCGCCCACGGAAACGTCCGGTGGGCGGTGTGGGCCGGCGACGAGAGCGGCCTCACCGAGCAACCGCAGACCTTCGAGACCTTCGGCGGGGTCGACGCCGGCGGGCTCAGCGGCGCGGCCGTCGAGCGAGACGGTCCGCTGGTGGCCGGCAGTTGGGTCTCGGCCGCCGCAGGGCTCGATGCGGCCGTATGGCGTCCGGTCGGCCAGCGCTGGATCCGCGAGCCGTCGACAGGCACTGCCTTGGCCAGCACGCGCGAGCGCCTGGTGCAGGTGAGTGGGGTGGCCACGGCGGCGGGCGGCGCCGTCCTCGCCGGTGCGACGACCAACCTGCGCGACGGCGTCTCGGTGATCGCGACGGTGTGGACCGCGCGCGACGGCACGTGGGTCTCCAGCACCCTGCCCGACCCGCCTGACGCGTCCGCGCAACCAGGAGGCCACGCAACGGGGCGGACGCCGGAATCGCGTCCGGGGTTGAGCACCGGAGTCGAGGCGATCGGCTGTCGCGGCGACTGGTGCCTCCTGGCCGGCCGAGCGTCGGGAGTCTTACGCATCTGGTCGATGCAGGTCGCCGACGGCGTGGTGTCGCAGGCACGCGCGCTGCCCGAGGCCTCACCCCCGCCCGAGCCCGACACGAAGCCCAGCGGCGGGTATGTGCTGTCCAGCGGTGCCCGGGTCGTTGCGGTCGGCGTCGGCCCGCACTACGACTGGGTCGCGGTGGCCGATGGCACCGGCGCCGGGGTGATCTGGCGGGGCCAGTTCACCCCCCGCCCGGGCGGGCGCGCCGACGGCTGGCTTGCGGTACGCACCCCCGGCGCCCCGAGCGCGCTGACATGCGCCGGCAGCTCCCTGTGGCTCGCCACCCTCGATGGGGACCAGAGCACGCTGTGGCGAAGCGAAGGCTGAGCCGGCAGGGACCGATGCGATCACCCCAGACGCGGTCGCTGCCGCGATGCGGTCAGGTCGCGTAGGCGCCGATCAGTTGCACCGAGCCGCCCTCGACGCCCTTCGCGCCGCGCACCACCTCCGCGGACTCATCGATCTCGGCCGCGTCGGCGGCCCGCACCTCCCCCATCGGCCAGGCGTCGATTCCGACGGACTCGAGCCGGCGCATCGCGGGCTCGAGCGCGCTCTGCGGCAGCACGGCCACGAAACCAACCCCCATGTTCAGGGTGCGCTCGAGGTCCGCCTGCGGGACGGCCCCCAAGGCCCCGATCGTGGAAAAGACCGGGGGCGGGGTCCAGGTGCTGCGCCGAACGCTCGCGTGCACGCCCGGGGGCAGCACCCGGGCAAGGTTGGCCGCCAAGCCACCGCCGGTGACGTGCGAGAGCGCGTGAATACCCCCCGCGGCGCGCACCGAGGGGTCACGCAGGAGGGCGAGGAGGTCGGCGGCATACACCCTCGTGGGGGTCAGCAGTTCCTCGCCGAGGGTCCGCCCGAACTCGGCCACCTCACGATCGAGCTGCCAGCCGGCGGCGGCGATCACCCGCCGCACGAGCGAGTAACCGTTCGCGTGCAGACCGGACGATGCCAGGCCCAGCACGACATCGCCGGGGCGCACCAGGTGCGGGCCGAGCACCTGAGCATGCTCGACCACGCCGGTGGCGGCCCCCGCGAGGTCGTACTCGTCGACGCCCAGCAAGCCGGGGTGCTCGGCGGTTTCCCCGCCGATCAGTGCCGCCCCCGCCTGGGTGCACGCGCCCGCGATCCCGGACACGATGGCGGCGATCCGCTCCGGGACCACCCGGCCGCACGCGATGTAGTCGGTCATGAACAGCGGCTCGGCCCCACACACCACGATGTCGTCGATGACCATGCCCACGAGGTCGTAGCCAATGGTGTCGTGGCGATCCATCGCCTGCGCGATGGCGACCTTGGTGCCGACCCCATCGGTCGAGGTCGCCAGGACGGGACGCGTCATCGTCCGCAGTGCCGAGGCGTCGAACATCCCGGCGAATCCGCCCAGCCCACCGAGGACTTCCGGGCGGTTGGAGCGAGCTACCGATGCCTTCATCAACTCGACGGCCCGGTCGCCGGCCTCGACATCGACTCCGGCGGCGGCATAGGTGATCGGGCCCTCAGTCACGGCGTTGAGCCTATCAGCGCTCCGCCGCGGCTGCCGCGACCGTCCCACCGGGTGCGCGACCTTGCCGTCGACGTGGATCCGCGCGGCCCCCTGGCCGCGTCACCGGCGCCTGGACACCCGCAGCCGGGACAGCACGCGGAACGCCCAGGTGGTCGGGACGGCGTGGCCGGTGACGACATACTCGATCACGGCCTCGTTGAACAGGGCATCCCGCAGATAGGCGTAGCCGCGCGATGGGGAGGCCAGCAGCAGGTCATCACCAGGCTGCAGGGCCGTCGATTCGGGCGGCGCCGCGATGAATTCACCGCCGCGGGTGAGGCCGAGCGCCGCGACGGGGGCATGGCGCTGTGGATCCGTTGGGTGCCGCAGCAACTGCTCGAGGGTCAAGGTGTCGTGCGCCAGCCACCGGAGCACGCCCGGAGCCTCGTCGCGCGTCAACGCCAGCCGCCACCCATTGGGTGAGCCGGTGCCGCAGCGCTGCACCACATGGTCCATGAACTCCTGCGAGCGCTCGTCGGACCACGCGCTGACGGTCTCCAGGAACGCCCAGGTGCGTGGCGTCACGATCCGGGCAAAGCACTCCCGGGCGACGAGATCAGGGGCCAAGAAGATCGAATCCGGGGCGAATGCCTCATACAGCGGGGCCGCGGCCGCCTTGCTCTGCCGCAGACACAAGAAGATCTCCGGCATTTGCCGGCGAACCTCGGCGCCCAGGGCGAGGTTGACGGTGTCGCTGTCGGCGCCGGCGACGAAACCCACATATCCGTGGCAGTGACCGACGCCCTCGTGGACGTCGCGATGCACCACGTCATATCCGGCGGCTCGCAGGTCGCGTTCTATCTCGTCCTTGAAGACTCCCTCGGCGCACACGAGCCAGGTGCCATCGGGAATCGGGGGCGCCGACTCGCCCAGCGGGGTCCCGAGCGGGGCCATGAGCCACTGCATCAGTTGGAGGCTGACCGGGCGCCGCAACCCGATGGTGAGGTAGACGCCGAAGCGGTCGTAGGGGTTGATGACGTGCGTTGCCCCGAATTCACGCATGTGTTCGGCGATGGCGCGATCGCGACTCCACGCCACGACCGGCAACTCCGGTCGCAGCAAATGGACGGCCTGGACAACCCCCAGATTCGCCAGGTCGTCCCCCGTCATGGCCAGGACACCGGCGCACCGTTTGTGGCCGAGCCCCGCGAGGCCCAGGACGGCTGAGTTGGCCGCATCCCCCTCCAGGCCGGGCGCCTCGGAGGTGAACAGTTCCGTCTCCAACCGGTCGATCCGTGCGCCCTGACGGTCGATGACGACGAACCGCTTGCGTATGAGGTCGAGCGCCTTCGCGACCCGGCTCCCGGCGCCGCCGTAGCCGGCGATGATGTGGAAGGGCTCGCCCATATGCCGCACCTTGCGCCCGAACCGTTGGGCGGACACCGCCTCCCGGAAGGCCTCGTCCTGGACGAGCGAGAGCACCATGCCGATGGCGTAGGCCCACGCGATGACGCTGGCATAAATGCTGCAGGTGACCCAGATGCGCTGCGCGGTGCTGAACGCGTAGGGGATCTCACCGAACCCGATCGTCGTCGCCGTGTAGCTCATCACATAGAAGGCCTCGAAGACCGACAAGCGGTGCGGTGTGCCCTGCGCGTCGGTGCCGGGGACCGCCGCGAGGCCGAAGACGCTGATCGTGAAGACGACCACCAGAACCACCAGCGGCAGGCGCATCCGGCGCAGCAGCAAGAAGATGGCGTCGGATGCCACCGCCTGGGCGGGAATCGACACCTGGTTCTGGCGCAGGTCTGTGGTGCGTCGCTTGCGCGGCCGGACCAGCATCAGGGGGTTGACCACAGCCGACCGCCCGACTATCGGCGGTGGTAGGTCAGCGTCTCACCGACGAGCAGGACGATGGAGACGATATTGGCGACCAGAGCCCCACCCGAGAGTGAGACGACCGCACTCATCTCGCCGCCCGTGATGGTGCCGTCCGCGTTGGCGAGGATCCAGGTGATGGCCGCCCCGATCAACTGGATGACCGCGACCAGGCTCGTGGCCAGATGCAAGGCCCCGATCTGCGTGCGGTCACCGAACTTGAGGATGACGGCGATGACATTGACGACCACCGCGGCATACAACTCATAGATGTTGTGCACCTCGGGGTCGGTCAGGTCGCCGACGAAGTACCCGAAGTTCAACGTGGCAGCCAGGACCACGAAGAAGCCGAAAATTACCTTCTCGAGACTCACGTAGGTGACGCTACCCCGTGCGAGCACGTGGTCGCTGACAGAGCCGGCCCCCGCTATGTCAGCTGCTGGCCAGGTCCATCGGGAGTTGCATCTCCAGCAACCCCTTGCCCAGCTTGTCGTGCGACGGCAACTCGATGGGATAGGTGCCCGTGAAGCAGGCCGTGCACAACTGGGCAGCCGGCTGGTTGGTCGCCGCGATCATGCCCGCTTCGCTGATGTAGCCGAGACTATCGGCGCCGATCGAGCGGCAGACGTCGGCGACACCGATCCCGGTGGCGATGAGTTCCGCGCGGGTGGCGAAATCGATGCCGTAGAAACACGGCCAACGCACCGGCGGCGAGGAGATGCGAACGTGGACCTCGGCCGCGCCCGCCTCGCGGAGCATCCGCACCAGGGCCCGCTGGGTATTGCCTCGCACGATGGAATCGTCCACGACCACGAGGCGTTTGCCGTGGATCACTTCGCGCAGCGGGTTCAGCTTCAACCGGATCCCGAGTTGGCGAATGGTCTGGTTGGGGGAGATGAAGGTGCGCCCGACATACGCATTCTTGACCAGACCCTGCCCATAGGGGATGCCCGACTCCTGGGCGTAGCCGATCGCCGCCGGAGTGCCCGACTCGGGAGTGGGGATGACCAGGTCCGCCGCGACCGGGTGCTCCCTGGCCAGGGTGCGCCCCATTTCGACCCGCGCTTCGTGGACGACGCGGCCCCTGATGGTGGTGTCGGGCCGCGCCAGGTAGACGTATTCGAAGACGCAGCCCTTCGGCTCGGGATCGGCCCAGCGGCGCGACCGCAGGCCGTCCTCGTCGATGGCGATGAGCTCCCCCGGTTCGACTTCGCGGATGACCGAGGCGCCGACGATGTCCAGCGCAGCGGTCTCCGAGGCGACCACCCAGCCGCGATCGACCCGGCCCAGGACCAAGGGTCGGATCCCCTGCGGGTCGCGCGCGGCATACAGCGTGTGCTCGTCCATGAATACGAAGCTGAAGGCGCCCCGCAGCTTGGGCAGCACCTGCAAGGCCCGCTCCTCGATGCTCAGCGAGGGGTCATCGACCAGCAGAGCAGTGACGAGGGCGGTATCCGTGGTGTTGCCGCGCCGCAGTTCACCGGCGTGGACGTCATACCCGGCCTCGGCGCGCTCCATGACGTGCTCGCGCAGTTGGGCGGAGTTGATCAGATTGCCATTGTGGGCGAGCGCCACGGTGAACCCACTGTGCCCACCGAGGGTGGGCTGGGCGTTCTCCCATGTCGACCCGCCGGTCGTGGAGTAGCGGCAGTGGCCCACGGCGATGTGCCCGACCAAGCTCGCGAGCGATCGCTCGTTGAAGACTTGAGAGACCAGGCCCATGTCCTTGTAGACCAGGAGGCGGCGACCGTCGGAGGCCGCGATACCGGCCGACTCCTGGCCGCGGTGCTGCAGGGCATACAGGCCGAAGTAGGTCAGTCGGGCGACTTCCTCACCCGGGGCCCAGATGCCGAAGACACCGCAGGCGTCCTGCGGGCCGCGTTCGCCGGGCATCAGCTCGTGGCTGAGCTGCCCGTCTCCTCCTGGCACCGGGCAAGTCTCCCACACGGGCGGCCGTCCTCCCGCTCCTGCGTGCTGCCAGCAGGCGTGTAGCGTGGCAGAAACGCGAGTCCGGCGCGGACCTGACCGGGGAAGGACGCTGCGACATGCTCGCTGGCCAGGACTCAGCTCGGGGCCATGATCGCGCCGATCTCGACCGGCTTGGCTCGCGCCGGCCGTCTCTCGCGGCGCGGTTCATCGCCGGAGCGCTGACGCCGGCCCTGGTCGTATCGGCGCTGACTCTCTTCGTCGCGATCCGGCATTCGCCGGGGTGGACGGCAGGCGTCGGATGGGCTTGCGCAACGGTGCTTCTCGTGGTCGGAGCACCGTATCTGGTGCTCTTTCGGGCGTTGCACCTGGGAGTCGTGGACGATCGTCAGGTCGTTAGGCGATCCCAGCGCCCAGCGCTCATGGCGGCCGCTCTGGGCTGCGTCGCCGCTGCTCTGGCATTGCTCGTCGTCGTCGGCGCACCACGGGCGCTGGTCGTCCTGGTGCTCGCGCAGGCGGGTGGGCTGGCCGCCATGACAGCGGTCACCCTGAGATGGAAGGCCAGCATGCACCTTGCCGTGGCGGCGGGTGCGGTGGCCATCGCTGCGATGGAGGTACCGGTCTGTGCGATGACGGCCCTCCTGCTGCCCCTGCTGGGCTGGGCACGGTGGCGCGATGGTCGCCATTCCCTGGCACAGCTTGCCGGCGGCGCTGCCGTGGGTGCCTCGACCGCGGTTGCGATCTACGGGGCTCTGCGCTGATGCGAACGGTTGCCGCAGCCGGGGCACACCTGCAGTGAAGTTGAGGGAGGTTGTGCAGCCCGCTTAGCTGTTTCGGTCCCAGCGGGTGAAGCCGGCGCGCTCGGCGCTGGCTTCGTCCGCGAACCAGACCTCGGCCTTGGTCCGCTTGAACCAGGGACTCTCTGGGGTGTGGAACAGCATGCTGTCCTGATTGCCCTTGATGGTCCAACCCTCGGGCCCCTTGCCCCTGGGTCCGGGGGCCGCTGACCCCGGTCCGTATGGCCCGGGAGGCACGTCCATGAGTGCTGGCGGTGCAACCGCCGGAGCCTTGTGATCCCAGCGGGTGAATCCGGCCGCCTGCGCGCTGACCTCGTCGGCAAACCAGACCTCGGCCTTGGTCCGCCTGTAGTTGGGGCTTGACGGGGTGTGGAAGAGCATCGAGTCCTCGTTGCCCTTGACCTCCCAACCGCTGGGGCCGGAGCCGTCCGAGGCGGGCAGGACGGAGCCCTTGCCGTATGCCGCCTCGACGAAGGCCTCCGGCTCGCTCGCCGCATCGGTGATCCGGGTTGAGGCCGGGCGCGACAGCTCAGGTTGATCGGACTGATCGGGGACGACCTCGAGGCCAGCCAACATCGCGGGCGCAGCCGAGGCGTCCGGGGCGTCCCGGATGGGTGGGGCATCCAGGATGGATGGTGCATTCAGGATGGATAGGGCGTCCACGGCGGGCGCTGGCACGGTGCTGGAGAGGTCGACCAGAGCGGCCGCCTCGTCCAACTCGTCCGCTGAGAGGGCAGGCGACGGCGTGGATGGATCGGCCTTTGCCGAGGCCGCTTCCGCGTCAGCGCCCACCTCGGCGGCGATGGCGCCCCTGTCGGCAGCGCGCTCGTCTACGGCGCCCATGTCGCCGGCAACTGGCCCTACCAGCGCTTCCTCGGGAGCGGCAACCGCATCGACGGCGTGGCTGGGGGCGGACTGAGCCGTCTGGCCTGCCTTAGCGGTCTGGGCCGCCTTGGCGCGCTGCTTCCAATTCCACGGGGAGAATCCGGCCGCGACCGCGGTCGCCTCGTCGATAAACCAGACCTCCGCGACGGTCCGCTCATAGTGCTGGCTCTCGGGGGTGTGGTAGAGCATCGAGTCCTCGTTGCCCTTGACCTCCCAGCCCTGAGGGCCCGACCCATCGTCGGTGGGCAGCGCCGAGCCGGCCCCGTAGGCCGCCACGGCAAGGGCGCCTGCCGCAACCGGCGAAACCGCCACATCTTCGACTGATGCCCCGTCCGCAGCATCGAGGTCCACCACCGCGAAGTCGGCAGCGTCGAGGTCCGGCCCAGCGTCCGGTGCATCGAGATCCACAACCTCGGCGGCTTCTGGGGCGTCGAGAGCTACCGCAACGTCGGGAGCATCCAGATCCAGGGCTGCGTCCGCGACGTCCAGGTCCAAGGCTGCGGCGGGTGCGTCGAGGTCTATGACCGCATCGGCCTCTGGTGCGTCCAGATCCAGGGCTGCGTCCGCGACGTCCAGGTCCATGACCGCAGCGGCTTCTGATTCGTCGAGGTCCAAGGCCGCATCGGCCTCTGGTGCGTCCAGATCCAGGGCTGCGTCCGCGACGTCCAGGTCCATGACCGCAGCGGCCTCTGGTGCGTCAAGGTCCAGGGCTGCGTCCGCGACGTCCAGGTCCATGACCGCAGCGACCTCGGGTGCGTCGAGGTCCAAGGCCGCATCGGCCTCTGATGCGTCCAGATCCATGACCGCGTCCGCGACGTCCAGGTCCATGACCGCAGCGGCTTCGGGCGCGTCGAGGTCCAAGGCTGCGGCGGGTGCGTCGAGGTCTATGACCGCAGCGGCTTCTGATTCGTCGAGGTCCAGGGCTGCGTCCGCGACGTCCAGGTCCAGGGCTGCGTCCGCGACGTCCAGGTCCATGACCGCAGCGGCTTCGGGCGCGTCGAGCTCCATGACCGCAGCGACCTCGGGCGCGTCGAGGTCCATGACCGCGTTCGCGACGTCCAGGTCCATGACCGCAGCGACCTCGGGCGCGTCGAGGTCCATGGCTGCGGCGGGTGCGTCGAGATCCATCACCGCCGGCACGTCCAGATCCACGACCGCCGGCACGTCCAGATCCACGACCGCCGGGGCTTCTGGTGCGTCCAGCTCCACGAGCGCCGGGGCATCAAGGTTCATAGCGTCGGGCGCGTCGAGATCCAGGCCAATGTCCGCACCAGCGGGCGCGTCCAGGTCGACTACTGGTGCGTCCAGGTCCATCGCCCCGTTCGCGACCTGCGGTGCCAGGGCCGCAGCGGACGGGACTGCGGGGGCCAGGTCCACGGCGGTATCGACGCTGCCGACGGCATACTCATCGCGAGCCTCCGGGTGCTCGTGCGAGCCAGGTTCGCGCAGCGTGGCGACCCCACCCTCGGTGCCGCTCGCGTTGATGGTGCTCGCCGGGTCCGCGGCATGGATCGGGACGTCGGCGATGATCCGGACCTCGCGCGTGGCCCGACGCACCATATAGATCCAGGTCAACAGGGCGCCCAGCAGGAAGGCCAGGACGAAAAGCCACCACTTCATGGCCGGTCTCCGATCGCACGGGTTTCGGGAACGTCGGCGAACGCCTCGTTCTCATTGGTCGGGGCGATCGCCATCCGAGCCGCCAGATAGGCGACCACGGCGCCGAGCGCGAAGGCCAGCAGATACCACAACCAGGCGGTGATGAACTCCATCATGTCCTCAGCTAACCGTTATCTCGACGCGGCGGTTGGCGGCAATCCCCGCCGGGGTGTCGTTGGAGGCGATGGGACTCGCCTCACCCTTTCCGGTGGCCGTCACCTGCGCGCTCGCGACGCCACTGCCCACCAGGACCGCGCGCACGGCTTGTGCGCGCTCCTCGCTGAGCCGCTGATTCTCGCCGGGAGTCCCCGAGGCATCGGTATAGCCAGTGACCGTGAGTTTGGCGTTGGGGCATTTCCCAGCCATCGCAGCAACCTTCTTAAGTACTGTTACCGATTCCGCGTTGGGGTCGGTGCCGTACTTGACGAAGGTGATCTTGGTGTCCGCGAGTGCAACCTTGATCGCATCGCCGAGATTCGCGCACGCGGCTGCTGCGTCGTTGCCCACGCTGACGCCGTTGCTGACCGTGACCCCGGGCCACGCCGCGCCGAGTGCAGATCCGAGACTGGCCTTGGCCTCGGCCGTCGGGACGACGCCGGTGGCGACGAGGGTCTTCAAATCCCAGGCCAGCCCGAAGTCGCCGGCCTCTTTGAGCGCGCCGAGCGCAGACCCCACGGCAGCCGCCGCCGGCCCGCTCGCGGCGGCGCTGACGGAAACCTTGTCGGTCACGTCGGCGACCTGCAGCGCGCTCTTCACCGACGCGATGAGTTCAGCCTTGGCGTCCTCATTGGGCACCACGGCTCGCACCGTGACCGCCGCTCCAGTACGGGTGATCGCGAAGGCCTCGCTGGCCGCGACCCCAGAGGCCCCGCCCGACGCTGTCGGTTGCGCACCCGAGCCGGTCGCGGTGCCTTGCGAGGTCGAGGTTGAGGTGCCCCCTGAGGTCGAGGATGCGCTGGCCGAGGAACTCGCGGCGCCCGTCCCCCCGCTGCTCGGAGCGTCATTGGACCCGCCGAGGGATAGGCCAGCGGCGGCGATCACAGCGGGGACCCCGAGGAAGGCAAGCCACCACCAGCCCCCGACATTGCGGCGGTAACGACGAGTTTCCTCCGCCCAGGTCGCCACTCGCTCGTGTCCGACAATCCGGGGTTCGCCCGGCGAGTGGACGTGCTGATTCTCGCCGTCATGGAACCCGCCGGACTGCTCGTTTGCCATCGTTTCTCCCGTCCCACTGCCGCGCTGAGCGCGCCGGCAGCACAAACATACGTCGCAGGTGCGACAAGAGGCGGCTCGCTCGTCGTGTGTCGGGCCTCAGATGGCCGTTACCTTCATGACAGCACTCGCAGCGCAGCCTCAGCGGCGACGTCCCGCCAGGAGCGCCGCGACCACGGTCCCGAGCAAAGCGCCGAGCAACATACCGAAAACGGCCAGGTAGCCAACGGCCGTGCGGGCGCTGTACTGGCCGTTGTCGTCGGTCAGCAGAAAGACTCCGGACCCGGCAACGAAGCCCAGGACCCCGCCCGTTGCGATGAACGCCATGACGCGGGGCTCCCGGGGCGACTTGCTGGGCATACGGCTCCTTGAACTTTCAGCTGCGAAACGGCAGCGCTCCACCGCGCGCTTGTCGGTGGCCCCGCCTAGTGTGTCATTCGTTCATTGACGAACTGGGAGGACCACCGATGACTACGACTACGACAGCCCATCCCGCCCGCCGAACGGCGCGGCTGGCGACCGCGGGGGCGACGGCGCTCACGCTGCTCGCGGCCACCGCCGCCCTCGCCGAGCCCGCCCCCGGATCCGGGGGGATCGGCGATCCGTACTACCCCGCATACGGTAACGGCGGCTACGACGTTTCGAACTACAGCTTGTTCGTGGACTACGTTCCGACGTCCGGTCGGATCACCGGCACGGCGATCATCACCGCGAAGGCGACCCAGGACCTGTCGTCCTTCAACCTCGATCTGATGCTCCAGGCGAAGTCCGTCACGGTCAACGGCAAGGCCGCCGACTTCGCAAAACCCGACCCGCACGAACTGGTCGTCAAGCCGGTCCTGCCCGTCCGCAACGGCGCGACGATGATCGTGAAGGTGACCTACACCGGCATCCCTAGCCGCCTGAGCTACAACGGGGTCAGCCCCTGGATCGGCTCCGGCACCGAAGCCCTGGCCCTCGGGGAGCCGGAGATCGCCGCGTGGTGGTTCCCCAGCAACGATCATCCCCGCGACAAGGCCACCTACCAGATGAGCTTTACGGTGCCCAAGGGTCTCGAGGCCATCGGGGCCGGCGACTTCGGCGGGATGACCAGCGGGGCGACCAAGGACACCTGGAAGTGGTCCTCGTCCTCACCGATGGCGACCTATCTCGCCTTCCTGGCCGTCGGGCAGTACGAGGTGCTGACCGGCACGATGAACAAGCGGCCGTACACCACCGCCATCACCCAGAGCCGCAGCGACGCGGCCATCACCCGGGCCCGGACCGACCTGCTGCGCACCCCATCCGTGGTCAACTGGGGAGCAGCCCAGTTCGGCGCCTACCCCTTCAAGGAGGTCGGCGGGGTCGTCGTGCCGATGAACGCCGGATTCGCGCTCGAAACCCAGCAACGCCCGGTCTACTCCCCGGCTTTCTGGAGCGGGGGCAGCAATATCTACGTCGTTGTCCACGAATTGGCGCACCAGTGGTTCGGCGACTCGGTGAGCGTGACGAACTGGCGCGACATCTGGCTGAACGAGGGCTTCGCGACCTATGTGGAGTTCCTGTGGTCGGACAAGCACGGCGAAGGAACCACCAACCAACTTCTCGAGGAGTACTACGCAGCCTTCGCCGCCGAGCCCGACTTCTGGAGGCTTCCCATCTCCAACCCTGGCGCCAAGAACGAGTTCGCCTTCCAGGTCTATCTGCGCGGCGGCATGACCCTGGCGGCCTTGCGCAACCGCATCGGCGAAGCGGACATGGAGAAGCTGCTGCGCAACTGGGCGACCTCCAAACGCTACGGAAATGGCAGCGTCGCAGAGTTCACGGCGATGGCTGAGCGTGTCTCGGGCGAGGAACTGACGGCGTTCTTCCACGCCTGGCTCACCGCGCGTGTGGCACCTGCGCACACCGCCGCCAACGGCTTCCTTCCGGCGCGCGGCACCCACTCAACGCCCGCATCCGCAGATCGGATCGCGACCAACGCCAAGCTTCGCGCCGCTGGCTGACGTGGACCTTCCGCAGAGTCGGATCCCGGACCCGATGGATGCCCCGCCGGTGCGGTGGGGCATCCTCGGGACGGGACTGATCGCCGGTGCCTTTGCGTATGCCGTCCGCACGGGCACCCGCGGCCACCTCGCCGTGGTCGGTTCGCGGCGGCACGAGCGAGCTCACGCCTTCGCGGCCCAGCACGAGGTGGCCCGAGCGGTCGGGAGCTATGAAGAGCTCGTGACCGCCGACGAGGTCGACATGGTGTATGTCGCGAGCCCCCACTCGGAACACCGCGACCATGCCCTGCTTGCGTTGGCGGCCGGCAAACCCGTCCTCGTCGAGAAGGCGTTCACCCGCAATGTGGCGCAGGCCCAGGAGGTGGTCGCGGCTGCGCAGTCGGCTGGCACGTTCTGCATGGAGGCGATGTGGGCTCGCTTCCTCCCCCACTATGACGTAATTCGGCAGCTTGTTTCCGGTGGTCACGTCGGGACGGTGCGCACCGTCTTTGCCGATCACGGTCAATTGTTGTGGCCGCACGGACCACAGCGCCTCTCGGACCCGGCCCTCGCCGGCGGTGGGCTGCTCGATTTAGGCATCTATCCGATCTCTTTGGCGCAGATGGTCATTGGCGACCTCGGTGACGTCCGAGCGGTGGGCACGCTGACAGACCGGGGCGTCGATGCCAATGTGAGCATCGTGGCCACGGGTGCGGCCGGCGCACACGCCGTCCTCAACGCGACGATGGGCGCAAAGACACCGACCACCGCCTGCATCGCCGGCGACCGGGCGCGCATCGAGGTTGCCGGCGACTTCTACAACCCCAACCTGGTGCGGCTCATCGATTCGTCCGGAACGGTGCTCGGCACCTGGTCCGACGACGTGGGTATTCGTCACCTCGGATTGAAGTATGAGGCCGCCGAGGCGGCCCGTTGCCTAAGCATCGGTGCCCTGGAGAGCCCGCTCATGCCGCTGCGGGACACGCTCGCCATCATGCGCACCATGGACACGGTCCGCGACCAGATCGGCGTGCGCTACCCCGGCGAATAGCCCCCGCGAGGGCACGTGCCCTTGGGGTCACAAGGGCACATAGTCGCTCAGGTCCGAGCGGCTCCCGCTCCAGCGCAACATGCCGGACTCCACCGCCTGAGCCCACGTGAGGGTCCCCGTCACCAGCGCGAGCCACGTCGTGGGCGGTGCCTCCACGACATTGGCTGGGGTCCCGCGCCGGTGCACTGGCCCCGCGATGCACTGGGTTGCCCCAAACGGGGGCACCCGCACCTCGACGCTTCGACCCGGGTGCCGATGTGCCAGCTCTTCGAGCGTGAACCGCACCGCGAGGGCCATCACCTCAGGCGACAGGTCTGCGCCCTCGCGCCATGACTCCAGAGCGGCGGCACCGTCCGCGACACGGATTCGGCGACGCGGCGGCATACCCGCCATTTTGCCCCACCCGTGGGAAGGGCTGAGCCAACTCAGCACACCGTGCGCTCAGCCCCACAGGATGCAACCTGTGGGGCTGAACGCAGCCTCTGCTAGCAGAAGGTGAATCGCCTCCCGACACTCGCCTCCCGACACTCGCCACCCGCCACCCCCGACGCGGTGCGCGGCCTACAACCGCAGGCCGGTCAGGCGCTCGTAGGCCTCCATATAGCGCGCGCGGGTCGCGGCCACGACGGCCTCGGGAAGCGGTGGTGGTTCCTGGCCACTGGCCTTGTCCCAGCCACTGTCTCTCGTCAGCCAATCGCGGACGTATTGCTTGTCGAAGGACTCCTGGGTACGGCCGGGCTGCCAGGTGGCGGCCGGCCAGAACCGCGAGGAATCGGGGGTGAGGACCTCATCCGCCAGCATGACCCCACCATCGGCATCGATTCCGAACTCGACCTTGGTGTCGGCAATGAGGATCCCGCTCTCGGCGGCGATGGCGTTGGCACGCATCAGGATGGCGAGCGTGAGATCGCGTACCTCGGCCGCCCGGTCGGCGCCGATCGTGGCGACGACCTCGGCATACGCCATGGGCTCGTCGTGCTCGCCGGCGGGTGCCTTGGTGGAGGGGGTGAAGATCGGTTCCGGCAGCCGCGAACCGTCCCGCAGCCCCGACGGCAGGGGTATGCCGCTCACGGCGCCGCTGGCCCGGTACTCCCCCAGCCCGCCCCCAGTGAGGTAGGCGCGGGCAACGCACTCGACGGGCAGCATCCGCAGTCGCCGCACCAGGATCGCCCGCCCCGCGACGACCTCTGGCACGTGCGTGGACAGCACGTGGTTCGGCAGGAGATCGGCCAGGCGCTCGAACCACCACAGCGAGAGTTGGGTCAGCACCCGGCCCTTGTCCGGAATCGTTGTGCGCAGGATGTGGTCATAGGCGGACATCCGGTCCGAGGCCACGAGCAGCAACCGATCTGGATCGACCTCTCCGTCGGCCAGGAGCGGGGCATAGAGGTCGCGGACTTTTCCCGAATAGAGATGGACGTAGCCAGGCACCTTGATCACGGGGCCGTCTGCCTCTTTCATCCGGAAATGCGGATCTCGTCGCGCTGGGCCGCCAGCGCGATGTCACGACGAAAGTGCCCGCCGGGCAAAGCGATTCGCTCCATCCGCGCGTATGCCGCCGCTCGCGCCGCAGCAAGGTCTGCACCCAGCCCCACAACGCTGAGCACCCGACCTCCGGCACTGACGATCCCCTCGGGGCCGTGACTCGTCCCCGCGTGCAGGACGTATGACGTGTCCTCCCCGGCCTCGTCCAGCCCGGTGATCGGATGACCCACGACCGGCGCTGTGGGGTAGCCCTGCGCCGCCAAGACCACGGTGACCGCGGACTCTTCACGCCAGGTCGGTGGCGCCGCGTCGGCGAGGTGGCCGGTCGCGGCCGCATACAGCAGGCCGGCGAGCGGAGTGCGCAAGCGGGCCAGCACGACCTGGGTCTCAGGGTCGCCGAACCGGACATTGAACTCGATCACCCGTGGGCCGCGAACGGTCAGGGCGAGCCCGACGTACAGGACCCCGGCGAACGGCATACCCAACAGCGCCATTTGGCGGATCGTCGGCCGGGCTACGCGCTCCAGGATGTCGTCGGCAAGGTCATGTGGTGCCCAGGGGAGCGGCGAGTACGCCCCCATGCCGCCCGTGTTGGGCCCGGCATCACCATCGTCGAGCCGCTTGAAATCCTGGGCCGGGGATAGGGCAACGACCTCCTCGCCATCGCTGAGGCAAAAGAGCGAGACCTCGGGCCCCTCCAGATATTCCTCGACAACGATCCGCCCGTCCGGTCGCGCGAGCGTGGCAGCGGCGTGCGCCAGCGCATCCTCGCGAACGTCGGTGACCAGGACCCCCTTGCCCGCCGCGAGGCCATCGTCCTTGACGACATACGGGGTGCCAAAGGCGTCGATGGCATCCGCGACCTCGGACATGGTGGTGCACACGTGCGCCAGTGCGGTGGGGACGCCGGCTTCGGCCATGATCCGCTTGGCGAAGGCCTTGCTGCCCTCCAACTGCGCTGCCTGTGCGGAGGGACCGAAGGTGGCGAACCCGGCGTGGCGCAGGTCATCCGCGACGCCATCGACCAGCGGTGCCTCGGGTCCGATGACCACCAGGTCGACCTCATGCTTGCGCGCGACGGCAACCAGTTCGGGACTCTCGGTGAGGCTTCCCGCGATCGGCTCGCAGGCGGCGATGCGTGCGATTCCCGGGTTCCCTGGGGCAGCAATAACCGCATCCACGCTCGGGTCGGCGAGGAGGGCGAGCACCAGCGCGTGCTCACGCGCCCCGGATCCCACGACAAGCACCTTCACGGGGCAACCCTATGCCTAGGATCAGGAGGTCTCAGCCCAGCAGTCACTGGGGGTTGGGGAGGTCTGCCACCGCGTACCGATTAAAACGGCGCGGTGTTCCCGGGGTGCAGGGGGGGATTCCCCCGGGAACACCGCGCCTGTGCACGCGGCGCTCTGGTTGGGGGGAACCGGCGCTCAGCGTGCGGGTTGACGCGGGATCAACCAATGAAAGTTTTACAAATTTCTACTCTCGAGTAAAGCCGCGACCTGTGTGTTCACCGTCATTGACGGAAATCCGCCAACTGTGGCACGGTGGATCCCGTGCCAGAGGCCTCCGATTCCCCACCCGTCCCACGGTCCCCGCATCTGCTGAGCGAGGAGGAGATCAGTCTCGTCTACCTCGCCATCCTGGGGCAGGCGCAGCCAACCCGGGAGTCTCTCGTCGCCTCCGGGATCGACCTGGAGTTGGTGGAACACGCCAGCTTGGTGCTCCACCAGCGCGGCTTGCTGGTGATCGGAGCCGACGGCACCTGGGAGGTGCCGGCGCCGGACATCGCGCTTCCCGCGTGGGCCGCAGACACCGAGCGGCGCGCCCGGGCATGGCGCGCCACCGCGAGCGAGGTGCATCAGGTGTATGCCGCGGCCCGCGCGGCCACCGTGGCCGACAGCGGCAATCGGGACATCGGCTCCCTGGCCGACATCGCCTCCGCGACTGCCACCATCACCGCGGGCGCCAACTCCGAGATCCTCTGCCTGCGCGCGGACTCGCGCCGCACCCGGCAACTCCTGCTCGACCCCTACAACTCGCACCGGGAACTCTTCCGCAATGCCTACGGCGAGGTCATCGACATCCGCGCGATCTATGATCCGGCGGTCCTGGACACTCCGGGGGCGCTCGAAGCGCTCAAGGACCGCAGCATCGGCGGCGAGGAGATCCGACTGTCGGGTCGCCCCCTGCACTTCTCGGCCGTCATCGTCGACGAGAGCGCCGCCGTCGTCGAGTTCAGCAATATCGACCCCACTGGGCAGGGTGCGCTCTTGGTGCGCAATCCGGCCTTCGTCGCCGCGCTGGTTCGGACCATGAACGCCCTCTGGAGCTTCGCCGTGCCACTGCACTCCCAGGAGGCCACGCTGAGCTCGACCACGGCGAGCCGGGACGCCGTCATCCTCAAGCTGCTGGCGAGTGGGGCCACGGATTCGACCATCACCCGGCGGCTCGGAATCTCGCAACGCACGGTCGAGCGCCGGGTCCGGCACCTGCTGGACAGCCTGGGTGCCGACACCAGGTTCCAGGCGGGGGTCGAAGCGGTGCGCCAGGGCCTGGTATGACGGGCACGGGCGGCCAGCGGACGAGGTAAGGCGCGGCCCCGGATAGACTTATGTGTTCCGTTTCCCGGCATTGATCGCGAGATTCCCGTGAGTCACCCCACTGCCGCGCCGACCACCGATGTCGTCGCGCGGGAGATCGCCGCCGAGCAGGCACATGTCGACACCGTGTACGCGGAATTGTCGCGCGCCAGCGAGCGTGCAGGCCTCGTGGCGGCCGATGGGATGAGCCGCGGTCGTACCGATCGGGTCGGTGACATCCGCGACGAGGAGATCACCGGCCTCTTCGAGCGCGATGCCCTGGTCTTCAATGCCGCGCGGCGGCAGGCGAGCTTGGACCAGCAGTACGAGGGCTTGGTGTTCGGCCGCCTCGACACCCTTGACCTCGATGACGTGGGATCCACCTCCGGCTCGGACCTGCCGCCACAGTGGTGGCTGGCTAGTGATCGCCAGGTCCGCTATATCGGGAGGCTCGGGGTGCGCGACGAAGACTACGAGCCGTTGGTCATCGACTGGCGAGCGCCGGCGGCGGCGGCCTTCTATCGGGCCACGCCGGCCCAGCCATATGGCGTAATCCGACGCCGGGTCTTGCGCAGCAGCGGCCCGGTCGTTGTCGGCGTCGAGGACGACCTCATGGCACCGGAAGCACCCGATGACCTCGTCGTCGTCGGCGACGGGGCGTTGATGGCCGCGCTGACGCGCACCCGTGGATCGCGCATGCGCGACATCGTCGCGACGATTCAGCGCCATCAGGACGAGGCCATCCGGGCGCCCGGCCGGGGGGTCACCGAGATCACCGGTGGCCCCGGCACCGGGAAGACCGTCGTGGCGCTGCACCGAGCGGCATACCTCCTCTACAACGAGCGGCGCCGGTATGAGGGCGGTGGCGTCTTGGTCATCGGTCCATCCAGCGCCTACACCGCATACATCGAGCGGGTCCTGCCGTCACTGGGTGAGGACTCGGTCACCCTGCGATCGCTGGGGGATGTGGTGGACGCGATCACCACCGGGCGCCTCGATCGGCCCGAGGTGGCAGCGATCAAGGGCACTCTGCGTGTACGGCGGCTTCTTGAGCGCGTGGCGAGCGATCGGGTGCCGGGGGCGCCGGACGGCTTTCGCGCCTTCGTCGGGGGTCAAGCCATCACCATCGCGCCCGCCCAGCTCGATGACATCCGGCGCAGGGTGCTGCGTGGGCATCAGCGCAACTCCGGAGCGGCCAGTGCGCGGGGCATGCTTGCCGAGGCTGCGTGGGCTACCCATCGCGCCGGCGAGCGGGCGGACTTCTTCGAATCCTTCGAGCAGTCGATGGCCGTTGATGACTTCATGGAGCGGTGGTGGCCGCAGGTCGATCCGCGCGAGGTCCTGCTGTGGTTGGCGGACACGGACCTGGCCTATCGCCATGGCCGCGGCATCTTCACCGATGGGGAGCTGGCCGCCTTCGCCGAGTCGATCCGCGAGGCGGTGGAGCTGGGAACCTGGTCGGTCGCCGACGTCGCCCTCATCGACGATCTGTCGGCGCGGCTCGGGTTGGTGCAGCAGCAGCCGGCCGAGGACCGCGGCTTCTATGAAATCGACGATCTGGACGAGCGCCTCGGTGTCCAATCCCGCGAACTATCGCCGCGGACACTGGCCCAGATGACGTCCCGCAGCGGTGAGCCGCGCGACCACCTTCTCCAGGGACAGGTGGGCGCTCCCGAGGACTACGCGCACATCTTGGTCGATGAGGCCCAAGACCTCTCCCCCATGCAATGGCGGATGGTCGGCCGGCGCGCCGAGTATGCATCGTGGACCATCGTGGGTGACGCCGCCCAGGCCTCGTGGTCCGATGCCGGCGAAGCGCGGGCTGCTCGCGAGCAGGCGTTCGGCACCCAACCGCGGCGCCACTTCCACCTCGACACCAACTATCGCAACGCCCGGGAGATCTTCGACTACGCGCGGGACGTCGTCATGCGCTTCATCCCCGATGCGGACATCCCCAACGCGGTGCGCGAGACCGGGGTCGAACCCCTCGACCAAGCGATGACTGGCGACATCGTCGCTGACGTGGAGAGGTCGCTCGCGGCGCTCATCGATGAGGTATCCGGCTCGATCGCGGTGATCACCCCGACCCGGTATGCCGATACGCTCGCCGACCTCGATGGCAGCCACGGCGGGCGCGTCACGGTCATCGACCCGATGTCGACCAAGGGTCTCGAGTGGGACGCGACGGTCGTGGTCGATCCCGACGCGATCATCGATGAGGCTCCCGGTGGCATCCGGGTGCTCTACGTCGCGCTGACCCGGGCAGCGCATCGCATGACCGTGTTGCGACCACGCGACTAGGTCGCCTGCACGCCGCGATTCACCTTGGCGGCGTTTGTATCAACCACTTGACACAAAACGGCGCTGCCGTCATCCTCTATTTGTACCTAGTGCTTGAGACAAGATCGGAATCGACCATGTCCACTCTCGTTCTGTTCCTCGTGCTGCTCGGCGCCGCCGCCGGCCTGGCGGTCGTCGCCGTCGCCCGGCTGGTGCGCTCCTCAGCCCCCGGAACCACCGCCGACAGCGCCGACCTCGCGCACCTGGCCCGCTGGACCAGCCGCTGGCGCTGGGCGGGAGTTGCCGTCGGCTCGCTCCTGGCCATCTGGGCGGCCAGCGCGGACTCGGGGGCGCTTGGTCTGGGCCGCCTGGCGATGGCCGCCCCCGCCTTGTGCGGCATCGTCATCCTCGCGGCAACAGTGATCGGAGAAGTGTCAGCGCGGCCGGCACGCACCGCCACTCGCAGCGCGAGTCTGAGCGCCCGCAGAGTGAAAGACACGCTGCCGCAACCTCGTTCGTGGATCGTAGCCGCTGGCCTCGGCTCGCTCGTGGCGACGCTCGTCGTAGGCACCCTCACGGCATCGCCCGACGACCAGGGCCGCCGTGGCCGGGCTTTGGTAGCGACCTGCCTACAGAACCTGCCGGAGCTGGGAGAGGTCCGGGTCACCACGAGCTCCACGCCCTGGCCGGGGAGCTTCTATGCCCTGCCCAGCGCCGTACTGATTGCCCTAGCTCTCGGTCTCACCGTCGTCGGCGTCGTCACGATCCGGGATCGGGCCAACCCGGATGCCACCCATAGCGATGTCGACCTACGACTCCGGGCGGTGGCAACCCGCAAGGTCGTCAGCGCGCTCGGCGCGACCTGCTACGGGACACTTGGTCCCACGTTGCTCACCATGGCCACGGTGCTATCGAATGCCGACTGCATCAACGGCAACAAGGTTGTCACCGGCATGCTGGTCATCCTCGGCCTAGCCTGCGTCCTTCTCGCGGTCATCATGCTCGCCAACGTGCTCCTGCCTGATCGAGAGCCCGCGGTGGCGCATGCGTCGCACCGCTCGATCGACACCTTGGGCACCGGATCGTGACCCCCGCAGTCAACGTCGACCTAAACGACCCGACGCCACCCTATGAACAGGTGCGCCGCCAACTCGTCGCGCTCATCACGTCCGGTCAGCTGGCCGCGGGCGAGCGTCTGCCCTCGGTGCGCCAGCTAGCGCGTGACCTGGGACTGGCCAATGGCACCGTAGCGCGGGCCTATGCGGAGTTGGAGGCCGCGCGGCTGGTGACCACGCGGCGCGGTGGCGGCACCACCGTGGCAGCGAATGCCGTCACTCCGGCGCGGGCGACCAGGCTCCGATTGGACTGCGCCGCACGGTCATACGTCGAGACGGCGCGCCACCTGGGGTTTGCCCAGGACGAAGCGCACGAGGCCATCGCCCGCGCTTGGCGCTAGCCATCAAGCCACGCTCGGTGCGCTCAGTCCAGGAGCGGGTGGCGCGAGATGATCTGCTCGCGTCCGGGGCCGACGCCGATCGCCGAGACCCGGGCACCGATGAGTTCCTCAACCCGCAACACATAGGCCTGTGCGGCCGCCGGCAGATCCTCGAAGCGCCGGACGTCGGAAAGGTCCTCCGACCAGCCCGCCAGTTCCTCGTACACCGGCTTCGCGTGATGGAAGTCGCTCTGATTGACCGGCATCTCGTCATGGCGCACACCGTCGACGTCATAGGCGACGCAGATCGGCACGGTGTCCAGGCCCGTGAGGACATCCAGCTTGGTGATGACGAAGTCCGTCACTCCATTGATGCGGGTGGCGTAGCGACCGATCACCGTGTCCAGCCAGCCGCAGCGGCGCGGCCGGCCCGTGGTCGTTCCGAACTCAAAGCCTGTCGTGCGCAGGAACTCGCCGTCAGCGTCGAAAAGCTCTGTGGGAAAAGGACCTTCGCCAACGCGAGTGGTGTAGGCCTTGAGGATGGCGATGACCCGCGTGATGCGCGTGGGCGGGATGCCAGAGCCGGTGCAGGCGCCGCCGGCGGTGGCGCTCGAGGAGGTGACATAGGGGTACGTGCCGTGGTCGACGTCGAGAAGGGTGGCCTGCCCCGCTTCGAGCAGGACGTTCTTGCCCTCGTCGAGCGCCCGCTCAAGCACTCGGGTGGTGTCGGCGACCATGGGGGCGAGCCGCGCGGCATACGGAAGCAGTTCATCCATGACTTCGGTCACCGAGATGGCCCGCCGGTTGTAGATCTTGGTCAAGATCTGGTTCTTGAGGGCTAGGGCAGCCTCGACCTTCTGCTCCAGAATGTGGTGGTCGAAGAGGTCCTGAACGCGAATACCGTTGCGCGACATCTTGTCCGCATAGGTGGGGCCGATGCCGCGCCCGGTCGTTCCGATCTTGCGCGAACCGAGGAAGCGCTCGGTCACCCGGTCGAGTGTGCGGTTGTAGGGCGCGATGATATGGGCGTTGGCGCTGACGACGAGCTTGTCGGTCGAGACCCCACGCGCCTCCAGCCCGTCGATCTCCCGGAACAGCACCTCGAGGTCGATCACCACACCATTGCCGATCACCGGGGTGCAGGTAGGGGTCAGGATCCCGCTGGGCAAGAGATGCAAGGCGTATTTCTCACCGTCGATGACGATGGTATGACCGGCGTTGTTGCCGCCATTGAACTTCACCACATAGTCGACGTCCGGGCCCATGAGGTCGGTCGCCTTGCCCTTCCCCTCATCGCCCCACTGAGCGCCGACCAGCACGATCGCTGGCATGCCCTGCCTCCTTCGTCGTCCAACCGAGTGCTCAGGCTAGTCGGATGCGGGGGACCGCCGCGCGCCCGCCCGGCGGTCCACCCGCCTGATGGCTGTCCCGGGCGTCAGTCGTTCGCGGCGGCGGCGAACGTATAGGGCGTGGTCGTTGCCACCCGCCGCAGCCCGAGCCCGGCGAGAATCGGCTCCGAGTCGGGAGAGGCGTCGACTCGGGCGAGGCGATAACCCCGATCCATCGCCCATTGCGCGCGCGTCGACAACAGGGCGCGAAACAGGCCTCGGCGGCGCCATTGCGGATGGGTCGAGCCACCCCACATACCCGCGAACTCCGTTCCGGGGCACAGGTTGACTCGGGCAGCGCACACTACTGGGCCGTCCGGGCCGACTTCCGCCAGCAGCGCACATTCGCTGGGGTCGCCCGGTGGGAGCGGCTCCTCGTCGTCGCGTCCCCCGCCGCCATCGGCGGCTCCCCAGGAGCCGCCCCAGACGTGGTGGTAGAGCTCGCGGACCCGCCGCACATCGCCCGTGGTGCGTAGGGGACGGACGACCACTCCCGGCGGCAGGTCGAGACTGCCCACGAGATCGGCAAGCTCGCCGAGCATCAGGGCCTCGTCGTCTTCCTTGGCGAACCCGGCCGCCAGCAGGCGTGCGCCGAGGTCCGCCGGCTCGTCATACGAATAGGTCTTCCACTCCAAGGCAAGGCCCAGGCCCACGAAGTGGTCACGTTCCCGGGCGATGCGAGCGTCGGGGTCGGCACCCAGTCCGTTGGGGCAGTCCACCATGGCCCACGGGTCCTGCGGGTCCGTGGAGACGACCCGAGCGAGCCCATCGACCCACGTGCGCTCGGATCGGGGCGAGCCCTCACCCACCCCGAGGCGGATCTGGCGGTGAAAACTGGCCAGCAGGTCCGGCACGAGACTCAGAGCCCCAACTCGCGCGCCGCCTCAGCGCTCGACGCGCGCAGGAACTCGGTGCACCGCATCCGCTCCTCTTCATCACCGATGGCATCGGCCGCCAGTGCCAGCGCGGCCAGCGCGCGCAGGAACCCGCGGTTCGGCTCGTGGTTCCAGGGGATGGGCCCCTGGCCCCGCCAGCCGGCGCGGCGTAAGGCGTCCAGCCCGCGGTGATAGCCGGTGCGCGCGTAGGCGTAGGCGGCGACAGGCTGTCCGGCGGCGAGTGCCGCCTCGGCCAAGAGGGCCCAGGCCAGGCACGACGCCGGGTATGCCGCCGCCATCGCCTCGAGGTCCCCCTCTCCCGCGGCCAGGTGCGCCGCGGCCTGGTCGACGGGGAGGAAGGTCTCGGGAATGCCCATCAAGTCGGTCATGGGTCAACTATGCAGGCGGCCCGCCGCTGGTGCTGACGCAGGGCTGCGTGTCGTGTGGGACACGCACGCTAGTCGGCGGGCCGCGACCTTGGCTCAGACGTGGGTGCCGGCCGAGCGCAGGTTCTGGCAGGCCTCGACGACGCGGGCCGCCATGCCGGCCTCGGCCTCCTTGCCCCAGGCGCGCGGGTCATACTGCTTCTTGTTGCCGACCTCACCGTCGATCTTCAAGACCCCGTCGTAGTTGCGCATCATCCAGCCGGCGACCGGGCGAGTGAAGGCGTACTGGGTGTCGGTGTCGACATTCATCTTGACGACGCCGTAGTCGACGGCGGCCGAGATCTCCTCGGGCAGGGAGCCCGAGCCGCCGTGGAAGACCAAGTGGAAGGGCTTGCTGCCCGCAGCCAGACCGAGTTCGCCCTCGACAGCCTCCTGGGCAGCCTTGAGGACCTCGGGACGCAGCTTGACATTGCCCGGCTTGTAGACCCCGTGAACGTTGCCGAAGGTCAGCGCGGTCATGTAGTAGCCGTTCTCCCCGCTGCCCAGGGCACGCACCGTGGCGATCGCGTCCTCGGGGGTGGAGTAGAGCTTGTCGTTGATGGCGTTCTCCACGCCATCCTCCTCGCCGCCGACGACGCCGACCTCGATCTCGAGGATGACCTTGGCCGCGAGACACCGGGCAAGCAGTTCCTGGGCGATCTGCAGGTTCTCCTCCAGCGGCACGGCCGAGCCGTCCCACATGTGGGACTGGAAGATCGGCAGGCCCCCCTTGTCGACCCGCTCCTGCGACAGGGCGAGCAGCGGACGAACGAAGCTGTCGAGCTTGTCCTTGGGGCAGTGGTCGGTGTGCAGGGCGATATTGACCGGGTAGTTCTTGGCGACCTCCTCGGCATACGCGGCGAGCGCGACAGCGCCGGTGACCATGTCCTTGATCGTCGAGCCGGAGGCATACTCCCCGCCGCCCGTCGAGACCTGGATGATGCCGTCGGAACCGGCCTCGGCGAAGCCGCGAATCGCGGCAGTAATCGTCTGGCTGGAGGTGATATTGATCGCCGGGTATGCGAACGAGCCGCTCTTGGCCCGGTCCAGCATGTCGGCGTAAATCTCGGGGGTTGCGATAGGCACTGTGTGCTCCTTCGTGCGGGGTGCCGGGTGCGGACTTCTCCACCCACGATCCTGCCACGAAGCCGGGATGCCGTGGCCCGCGTCTCACCGCGCCTCGGGCACGACGGCCCGGGTGTCCACCCAGTGGATACGGGCCACCGTCAGCGGGTTCAAGCAGGTGCCTGCTCAGCCCAGACCCGAGGTCCTACGATCGCGAGCACAGGGTCCGCAGTGCCCGGAGGGTGAGCGGCGGTTGCCGTGGATGAAAGCGGTTCCATACTCTCGGAACCATGGACCACCCACCCGGGACGGCGCCCGAATCCGCATCAGCTGTCCCCGAACGTGCGGATGCCCTGCTGCGGCGCGACATTCGCCGCCTCGGCGAGTTGC
Source organism: uncultured Nostocoides sp. (assembly GCA_937858995.1). GTDB lineage: Bacteria > Actinomycetota > Actinomycetes > Actinomycetales > Dermatophilaceae > Nostocoides_A. The sequence continues at coordinate 31,206 of CALLZC010000083.1, read as the reverse complement.
TCGGCCAGACGCTGGTGCGTCAGGAGAACCAGTCGGTCCTCGACGCCGTGGAGAGCGTGCGGGTCCTGACCAAGGCGGTGCAGGGCGGGGACCCGGACGCCACCCGCCGGATGGCCAAAGCGTTGGCCACGGTGGACCTGCCCACCGCGACGCTGATGGTGCGCGCCTTCGCGACGTACTTCCAGCTGGCCAATATCGCCGAGCAAGTTGACCGTGCCGCGCACCTGGCCGAACGTCCGCAGGACGCCGACTGGCTGAACGCCGCCATGGACCGGATCGTCGACGAGCGCGGCCCGGCGGCCCTGACCACCGCCCTGTCGCGACTCTCCGTGCGCCCGGTGTATACCGCGCACCCCACCGAGGCCAGCCGCCGGACAGCATTGCTGAAGCTGCGGGAGATTGCGGACGCGCTCATCGCCTACCGGGCGGCCCCGACCGCACGCAACGAGCGCCGCCGCGACCGCCGGCTCGCCGAGATCATCGAGTCGATGTGGCAGAGCGATGACCTGCGCGTGGATCAGCCCACCGTGGCCGACGAGGCGCGGAATATGCTCTTCTTTCTCGACGGTCTGCTCGATGAGACCGTCCCCCACCTGCTCGCCGATCTGGCCGAGGAGGCCGCCCGGCGCGGTGCCTACTTGCCGCCCACGGCGCGCCCGCTCGTCTTCGGCAATTGGATCGGGGGGGATCGCGATGGCAACCCCAATGTTTCCCCGCAGACAACGATCGATGTCTTGGTCATGCAGCATGCGATCGGGATTCGGGCTCTGGTGCGGATGGTCCAGCAATGCGTGGACGAGGTGTCGATGTCCACCAAACTCGTGGGTGTCACCCCGGAACTCGCCGCCTCGCTCGAGCGCGACCTCGCGGAGCTGGACATCGAGGCGCGGATCCGGCGACTCAATGTCGAAGAGCCGTATCGCCTCAAGCTGAGTTGCGTCCGGCAGCGGCTGGAGAACACCCGCGATCGCATTGCCCGACGGGAGGACTCGCGCCCAGGCCAGGACTATGTGGGGCGGGCGAATCTCCTCGCGGACCTGCTTCTCATCCGCGATTCCCTGCTCGCGAACCATGGCGAGCTGGTCGCTGGCGGCGCCCTCGCCACCCTCATCCGCACCGCTAGCGCCTGCGGCCCGCAGGTGGCGACCATGGACATTCGCGAACACAGCGACGCGCACCACCAGGTCGTGGCCCAGCTCGCCGACCGCGCCAGCGGGGTGGCCGGTGAGTATGCCGCCCGCACCCGCCCGGAGCGGCTCACCTGGCTCGGCGGCGAATTGGCGGGCCGCCGGCCGCTCGCAACTGCGCCGCCGCCGCTGGACGCAGAGGGGCAGCGCACCTTCGAGACCTTCGAGGCGATCCGCACGGCCCACCGGTGGTTCGGCGAAGAGGTCATCGAAAGCTACATCGTCTCGATGACCCAGGGCGCCGACGATCTCCTCGCGGCGGCCGTCATCGCCCGCGAGGCCGGGCTCATCGACCTCGCTGGAGGTTCTGGGCGGACACCACGCGCAGACATCGGTTTCGTCCCTCTGCTGGAAACGGTCGCCGAACTACGTTCTGCGGGAGCGATCCTCGACGCCCTGCTCGCCGTGCCGGCATACCGGGCCATCGTCGACGCGCGCGGCGGGGTGCAGGAGGTGATGCTCGGATACTCCGACTCCAACAAGGACGCCGGGATCACGACGAGCCAGTGGGAGATCCACCGCGCCCAACGTGAGCTGCGGGATGTCTGTGCCGCGCATGGTGTCCAACTGCGACTCTTCCACGGCCGCGGGGGCAGCGTGGGTCGCGGCGGCGGACCCACCCACGAGGCGATTCTCGCCCAGCCCTGGGGCACCCTCTCCGGAGAGATCAAGGTGACCGAGCAGGGGGAGGTCATCTCCGACAAGTACCTCCTCCCGGCCCTGGCGCGAGAGAACCTCGAGCTGACCATCGCCGCCGTCATGGAGGCGAGCGCCCTGCATACGAGCACCCGGGTGGAACCGGGGACCCTCAGCCAGTGGGACGCGACCATGACCGACATCAGCGATGCCGCGTTCGCGGCCTACCGCGGGTTGGTCGAGCACCCGCAGTTGCCGGTCTATTTCACCCAGTCGACGCCCGTCGAGCAGCTGGGTGCCCTCAAGATTGGTTCCCGACCCTCGAAGCGGCCGGACAGCGGTCAGGGCCTGAGTGGACTGCGCGCCATCCCCTGGGTTTTCGGGTGGACCCAATCCCGGCAGATCGTTCCCGGCTGGTTCGGGGTAGGCACCGGTCTGCGGAGCGCGTTGGATGCCGGAAAGCTCGAGGAGCTGCGCGGCATGTATGCCGAATGGCACTTCTTTGGCACCTTCGTCTCCAACGTGGAGATGATGTGCAAAAAGACGCGGCTCGATATCGCTGGCGAGTACGTCACTGCGCTCGTAGCCCCCGAATTGCACGCCATCTTCGAGCAGATCACGGCCGAGTACGAGCGAACCGTTGCCGCCGTGCTCGAGATCACCGGCGAGAGCGAGCTCCTGGAGAATCAGCCGTCGCTCAAACGAACCCTCGAGGTGCGGGACCGCTACCTCGACCCCATCTCCTATCTGCAGATTTCGATGCTCGCCCGGATCCGGGCGGGCGACACCGACCCGCAGCTCCAGCGGGCACTGCTGCTGGCGGTCAACGGCGTCGCGGCCGGCCTGCGCAACACCGGCTAGCGCCTCGGGTCGCCGGGGCCGAGAGCACCAGCTCACACCCGCAGGCGGGAGAGGAACTGCCGCGTCCGGGCGTGGCTGGGATGGCCCAAGACCGCATCCGGTGACCCCTGCTCCACGATTCCCCCGCCGTCGAGGAAGCAGACCGTGTCGGCGACCTGACGGGCAAAGCCCATCTCGTGGGTATTCAGGATCATCGTCATGCCGTCGGACTTCAGATCGCGCAACAGATCGAGCACCTCGCCCACGAGTTCCGGGTCCAGCGCCGAGGTCACCTCGTCCAAGAGCATGACGCGGGGGGTGCTGACCAGGGCTCGCGCAATCGCGACCCGCTGCTGCTGGCCACCGGAGAGCGAGTCGGGTCTCGCGGCCGCCTTGTGGGACAGGCCGACTCGCTCCAACATGGCGAGGCCGGCGGCTCGGGCCGGTTCGGGCGCGAGCTTGTGCACGCGAATTGGTGCGAGGGTGACATTGTCGAGGACCGACAGGTGAGGGAAGAGGTTGTAGGCCTGGAAGACCATGCCGATCCGGGATCGGACGGCATCGGCGTCGACCCGCGGATCGGTGATGTCGACGCCGTCCAGGCGCACGATGCCGTCGTCCGCGCGCTCCAGCAGATTCACGCACCGCAGCAGCGTCGACTTGCCCGATCCGGACGCGCCGATCAGGACGACACACTCCCCCTGCGCCACGCTCAACGAGACATCGCGCAGGACCACATGGGCGCCGAAGGCCTTGCGCAGGTGTTCCACGGCAAGCACCGGCGAGGCGGCAGACGAGAGTGCCGAGCCTGTCACAGCACGCCGCTTCGCAGGCCCTGGCGTCTGGCGAGCCAGTCTGTGAACCGGGCCATCGGAATGGTCAGGAGGAGAAACAAGGCCCCGGCCACCACATACGGGGTGAAGTTGTAGTCGACAGAGGTCTCGATCTGGGCGGCGCGGATCGCGTCGACCACGCCCAAGACCGCGACCAGTCCCGAGTCCTTCTGGAGCGATACGACGTCATTCATCAGGGCTGGAGTCACCCGCCGGATCGCTTGCGGGAGAACGACATGACGCAGTGTCTGTCGATAGGTCAAGCCCAATGAGCGCGCCGCCGCCCACTGCGAGGGGTGGATCGACTCGATCCCCGAGCGAAACACCTCGGCGACATAGGCCGAGTAGGACAAGGTGATGGCCAGGCCGCCCCAGAAGAGCGCGCTGGTGGGCAGGCCGGCCAGCCGCAGAGACGGCATCCCAAAGCCGAGCAGGAAGAGCAGGAGCAGCAAGGGCAGTCCGCGAAAGAGGTCGACATACGCCGTCCCCAACGCCCGCACGGGGAACATGACCGGGCCCCGCGCCGTCCGCATGATGGCCACGACCATGCCGAGGACCGCGATACACACCGCGCAGACGAGCATGACGCGGATGTTGAGCCACAGCCCCTGCGCGACCGCCGGCAAGGAGTCGACGGCCTTGTCCCAGTTGAAGAATGTCTCGCGGAATGCCGGCCATCCCGGCGACGAGGTGACGGCCGCCGCGACCACCGCAAGCACCGCCACGGAGGCCATGGCCGCCACGAGCGCCGAGCGGCGCGTGGCCCGGGTGCGGTATGCCGTCCGCTCCCGTTCGATGGCCGACGGCGTCCAGTCGTCGGTGGGCACCGGCACGCCGTGCACCATGGCGAGCCCTACTTCAGCGCCGGAGCGCCCTGAGCGGAGAGCCATTGCGCGACCAGCGCATCGAGGGTGCCATCGCCACGCAACGAGTCGACGGCGGCGGAGATGCAGCCGGTCAGCGCAGACCCCTTGTCGAGCACGGCGCCGAATTGCTCGGGCGTGTCGCCGGCGAGGGGGAGCTGACCGACGATGACCCCATCGTCGAGTTGCGCGGCCGTCATATAGAAGGCCGTCGGCAGGTCGACGACGATGCCGTCGATTTGCTTGGCGAGCAGCCCCTGAACGGCGGCGTCATTGGTGTCATAGACGCTGGCCTTGGCCCCGATCTGGTCGCTGATCGCGGTGAGCGAGGTGGTCCCGACCTGCGCGCCGAGCTTCGCGTCCTTGAGGTCGGCGACGCTCGTTGTGCCATCGATGGGGCTGCCGGCGTAGGTCACCACGGCCTGGACGACGTCGTAGTAGCCCGAGGAGAAGTCCACCGCCTTCTTGCGGGCCTCGGTGATCGAGACCTGGTTGAGGTCGAAGTCGAAGTCCTTGGCACCCGGCAGCACGGCCTTGTTGAAGGGCACCTTGGTCCACACGACATCGCTGGCCGCGAAGCCGAGCTTGCCCGCAATGGCATAGGCCACCGCGGACTCATAGCCCTTGCCATTGGCGGGGTCGTTGTCGCTGAACCACGGCTCGTATGCCGGGTTGTCCGTCCCGATGGTCAGCGTGCCCTGGACGCGAGTCGCCAGGCTGCCCTTGAGGCAGTCTCCGGGGATCGGCAGACCTGCCGAGTCGGAGGCGATCGGTTCGCTGGGCGTGCCCGTGGCCGAGCCGCTGCCGCTGGCGGACCCGGACGAACTCGTCACCACCGCAGTGCTGGCGCCCGGCGCGCCTTGTGGCGCACCACAACCGGCCAGGGCGATCGCGAGCAGAAGGAGAGCTGCGGGGCGCAGCGGGGCGGACGGCATACGGAATCCTCCTGGCGGTGCGGCATCGCGAGATGCCGTCGGGACGGCTACCTGTGGATCGTAGCCGCCCCGACGCTGCCGGTTCAGTGCTTCGCGAGAGCTGGCTCAGCTCCCGCGCGGGCCGGCGGCAAAGAGGCCGGCGTCCATGCCGCACGTCGCCCCGGGCGCGGGCAGGGCTCCCGTGGCGTAGTAGCGATCGAACGCCCGGGTCACGCAGCTGGTGCCCAAGGCGCCATGACCCCAGCCGTCGTAGGTGAGCAGCCGCGATCCGGGGAACAGCCGGGCGACCGCCCGGGCGCCGTGGATCGGCGTGGCCGGGTCATAGGTGTTGCCCACGATCAGCAGCGGATGGGCGGTGCGGCCGCCATAGGGCCCGAACCAGGTGTCGCTCTTGGTCTTGATGGGGTAGTTCGCGCACGGCGCCGAGGCCCAGGTCCACAGGGACCCGAACCACGGGTACTGCTTGTCCTGGGCGCGGCCGGCGTTCCACCAGTCCTCCCGGGTCGTCGGGTTGCGCGAGTCCGAGCAGGCCACGCCGACAAAGGCATTGGAGATCTTGACCACCCTGCCGACTGGCGTCAGATAGGGGGCGACGCTAACCTCCTCGGCCTTCGTGCGCAGGGCGGCGGCCGACCGCTGCGACATCGGCACCCGCGCGCCGGTGTTTTCCAGCCACAAGGCCTGCAGGTCGGAATCCAGGCCGGAATAGTTCAGACCGTAGAGGTAGCCGAGGACTCCCGAGATGAGGTACGAGTAGGGCAGCTCGACCCCGCCCGCGGTCAGGGTTCCCGCCCGTGCCAGGTCGACGAGTTTGGCCCACTTGGCGCTCGCATTCGGCGCGAAGTCGCATTCGGCGCGACCCACGCGCTCACACTCCCGCAGGCCCGAGGTCAGCGCTTCATAGGCGCCCTTGGCGCTGCGCAGGCGCGTGGAAAAGGGTTGCGTGGCCGGCAGATTCGCGGGGCCACCCGTTGACCACGCCACCGGGTCCAAGACCCCGTCCACCACCATGCGACCCACGCGGGCCGGGAACATCGAGGCATAGGTCGACCCCAATTGGGTTCCATAGGAGATGCCGTAGTAGTGCAGTCGTGCGTCGCCCACTGCCTGGCGCATCAGATCCATGTCGCGGGCCGTGTCAGCGCTCGACATGTGCAGGGTGATGGCGTTCGGGTCGCGCGTGCACGCCGAGCGGATGTACTCCGCGATGCGGAAGTGGGCGATGGAGTCGGCCACCGTGGTGGGGAAGGCACTCAAGGGGAAGGTCGGAATCGGATTGGTGTTCTTGCACACCATCAGCGAGCTCTCACCAACACCTCGCGGGTCGACTCCGACGACGTCATAGCGTTCGGCCACCGTGCGACCGAGCAGTTGGGCGGCGAACGGGGCGAACCCCGTGGAACTGCCACCGGGACCGCCCGGGTTGACGAAGAGGGTCCCCAATTTCGCCGCGGACCGGGACGCGGGGATCTTGCGCAGATCCAGGATGATCTTCGGGCCGCCCGGATTGTCATAGTCGAGCGGGGCAAGGGCGCGCCCGCAGACTCCCGGCCCCGGGCCGTCGCACGGACCCCAGGTGATCGTGGGCACGGGCGCGGTGACCTGATCGGCCGCTGGCGCAGCGGTACTCGCCGGCGCGGCGGTACTCGCCGGCGCAGCGGTACTCGCCGGCGCAGCGCTGCTCGCCGGCGCGGCGCTGCTCGTCGGGGGCAACGCCCCGGTGAGCAAGAGCGCGCCAAGCGCTAGACCAACCCCCTGCTGGGTTCGTGACATCAAACTCTCCCCTTCTGATTCGGACGGTCCGGATGTGGCCGCCCCGCGTGGTGCCGCACGGCGCAGGCCCCACGAGGGACCCGCCGCACCCCCAGCCAACTGGGTCCACCCCACCAGCGCAAGGGCTGGCGATCCCTGCGACCAACTCGCCGGGCGAATCCCTAGGGCGCTGCCGCGCGGCATACAGCTGGCTCTGCGGCCCGAGCACCTACCCTTGACGGGTGATGTTGCCGAGTCTTGGACCTGACTGGATGGACCCCGCCTGGCTGCTCGAGCGATTCGGCAGCCAGTTCTTCTGGGTGAGCACCGCCATCGTGTTCATCGAGTGCGGGCTGTTGTTCCCGATCCTGCCGGGCGACTCGCTGCTCTTTGCGATTGGGCTCTTCATCGCCGAGGGTTCGCTCAACCTCAATATCGTCACGGCCTGCATCATCTTGACCGTGGCGGCCTTCATCGGCAATGTCGTCGGCTACGAGATCGGGCGGGCCATCGGCACCCCGCTCTATGGCCGTGACGGCCGGTTCATCAACAAGGCGAACTTCGACAAGACCCACGCCTTCTTCGAGCGGTATGGCGCCAAGGCCCTGGTCCTCGGCCGGTTCGTCCCGATCGTGCGCACCTTCATCACGGTGGTCGCGGGGGTCGGCAAGATGGACCGTCGCCACTTCTTCGTATGGAGTGGGGTCGGGGCCGCCTTGTGGGCCACGGGAATCACCCTCGCCGGGTACTTCCTCGGCCAGGCCTTCCCCGCCCTGAGCGAACACCTCGAGGCGGCGATCCTGCTCATCGTGGCGGTCTCGGTGGTCCCGATGGCCTTCGAAGTGCTCAAGCACCGCCGCGAGGCACGCGCCCAGCGCACCTCGGCCTGAGGCGAGCGGGCGTAGCGCCGCACCCGGCCACGAGGGGCACGAAGACCCCCGCGCACATCGCCGTATGCTGACCCGCATGCCCCGCGCTTCCGGCCCTGCAGCGCGGTGTTACTTCCGTGCTGGAGCGAGGTGAATCGCCCGGTGGCCACCATCGTCTTTTTCCACGCGCACCCCGATGACGAGGCGTCGTCGACCGCCGGTTCGATGGCGCGCGCGGCGGCGCTCGGCCATCGCGTCGTGGTCGTCTTCGCCACCCACGGCGAGCACGGGCAGGTGCCCGATGATCTGGCGGATGGCGAGACGCTCACGGACCGGCGGCGCCGGGAGGCCATGGCCTCGGCTGCCGTCCTTGGCATTTCCCGCGTGGAATGGCTCGGGTACTCCGACTCCGGCATGACCGGCTGGGACCAGAACGGCCACCCCGCCGCCTTTCACCAGGCCGGACTCCTGGAAGCCGGCCTCAAGTTGGCCAGCATCCTGGACCGCGAGGCCGCGGACATCGTGGTGGGCTACGACTGGCACGGCGGCTACGGCCACCCCGACCATGTCAAGGTCCATCAGGTTCTGCACGAGGCCGCGCGGCTCGCCGCCCGCCGGCCCCGGGTCCTGGAATCCACGATGAACCGCGACGTGATGCGGGGTCTGTATGCCGCCGCGGTTGCCGCCGGAATGGCCGATCAGGCCTGGGATCCCGACCAACCCATGGATGACGGGAACCCGCTCGGCACGCCCGAAAGCGAGATCACGTGGGCGGTGGACGTCAGCGACGTCCTGGCCCGCAAGCGGGCCGCCCTCGAGGCGCACGGCAGTCAGAGCAGCGACATCGAGGGAATGCTCGGATTGCCACCGGAGATCTTCGCTCTGGTCTTCGGAAGCGAGCACTACATCGAGCCGGGGATCGCCCCCGGACTCCGGGCGGGGTGGCCGTTCGGATCAGCCGAGCCGGGCGCTGGCTAGCACCTGTCGCGCCTCGCACGAGAGATTCAGGAGACCTGCGTGCCCACCCCCAGCCTGTCGGACCGCCTCGACTTTGCCGGCCTCGATGACCTCTTCACTGCCGACGAGCTCGCCATCCGCGCCAGCGTTCGCGAACTGATGCGCCGCCGCGTCGATCCCTTCGTCGCCGACTGGTTCGAGCGGGGGGAGATCGACGACATTCGCGGGCTCGCCACGGAACTCGGCGCACTCGGACTGCTCGGCATGCACCTCAGCGGGTATGGCTGCGCCGGCCTGTCCGCGGTCGACTACGGACTGGCGTGCATCGAATTGGAGGCCAGCGACTCCGGGATTCGTTCGCTGGTCTCGGTGCAGGGGTCGCTGGCGATGTTCGCGATCTGGCGCTTCGGGAGCGAAGAGCACAAACAGCGCTGGTTGCCCCTCCTGGCCAGCGGCGAGGCGATCGGCTGCTTTGGACTCACGGAGCCCGATCACGGCTCCGATCCCGGCGGCATGCGCACCCGGGCCAGGCGAGATGGCGACGACTGGCTGCTGACCGGGCGGAAGATGTGGATCACCAACGGCTCGGTCGCCGACGTCGCCATCGTCTGGGCGCAGAGCGCCGACGGGATCCGCGGCTTCGTCGTGCCCACCGACGCGCCCGGCTTCACCGCTCCCCTGATCAAGCACAAGCTGTCCCTGCGGGCATCGGTGACCAGCGAACTGGTCCTCGATGAGGTGCGGCTGCCGGGCTCGGCCGTGCTCCCCGAGGTCCGCGGGTTGAAGGGACCGCTGTCCTGTCTCTCCGAGGCTCGCTACGGAATCGTCTGGGGCTCGCTGGGCGCGGCGCGCTCGGCACTGGAATCCGCCCTGACATACGCCGGGGAGCGCGAACAGTTCGGCAAGCCGATCGCCGCCTTCCAACTGACCCAGCAGAAGCTGGCCGAGATGTACCTCGAATACACCAAGGGTCTGCTGCTGGCGCTCCACCTCGGTCGACGCAAAGATGCCGGCACCCTGACGCCCGAGCAGGTCAGCCTCGGCAAGCTCAACAACATCCGCGCGGCGTTGGACATCTGCCGCACCGCGCGCACCATCCTCGGCGCCAACGGGATCTCCCTGGAGTATCCCGTCATCCGCCACATGAACAACCTCGAGTCAGTGTTGACCTACGAAGGCACCGTGGAGATGCACACACTGGTGGTCGGGCAGACCCTCACCGGCATCCCCGCCTTCCGCTGAACAGCCCTGCTGCCACGCGAGTTGGGGCACTCAGCGCACCTTGGCCAAATCTGCATACCTAGGAAAGTGTGCTGATTTGACTAACCTCTGCTAGCAGAGGTTAGTCAAGGGGGCATTCCGTCTCAGGCCGGGGGCAACTGGCCAGGTGGTGGGGTGGTCGGGATCTGGGTCGGCGCGTTGTCCTGGGGCGCGCTGTAACCGGCGGGCGGAGGGATATTGAAGTTGCCCTGCCCGAAGTCGACCCGCACCGGATCGCGCTCGATGCCCTCGACCTCGAAGTATTCCGCCCGCCCGATCTTGAACATCCCCGCGACAAAATTGCTGGGGACCGTCTCCACCTTGGTGTTGAGCTCGCGAACGTTGGCGTTGTAGTAGCGCCGCGCCGCAGCGATGCGGTCCTCGGTGGAGGTCAGTTCGTTCTGCAGGGCCATGAAGTTTTGGTTGGCCTTCAGGTCCGGGTAGGCCTCGGCCACGGCAATCAGTCGGCCGAGCGCGGCGCTCAGCATCCCTTCGGACTGGGCCTGCTGCGCGGGGCTCTGGCCACCGGCCATTGCGGCACCGCGCGCGGCCATGACGTCCTCGAGCGTGCCGCGTTCGTGAGCGGCATACCCCTTGACCGTCTCGACGAGGTTGCCGATGAGGTCGTGGCGACGCTTGAGCTCCACATCGATCTGGCGCCAGGCCTCCTGGACCAGATTGCGCTGCTTGATCAGGCCGTTGTAGACCCCCACCGCCCACAACGCGGCGAGCACGACGAGGCCGAGAATGATGAGCAACGCGGTGAGCATCTGCACTCCTTTGTATGCCGTGCGCCCCGCACCCGGGTGCCGAGATCGCCTAACGCAGCCGATCCTAACGGCCCGAGCGGACCGGGACCCCCTAAGCGGGGGGGGCGGGGTGCGCGAGGGGTCAGGCGAGCCCGAGATCCTGCAGCGAAAAGGCGGAGCGGTAGGCCAGCCCCGCCTCTGCGAAGCGCTGCTCCGCCCCGGTGGCCCGGTCCGCAATGGTGGCGACCGCTACCACCTGCGCGCCGAGGTCACGTGCCGCCTGCGCGGCGGCTAGCGGGGAGGCCCCCGTGGTCGAGGTGTCCTCGACTATCAGGACCCGGCGTCCGGTGATCGAGGGGCCTTCGACCTGCTGCTGCAACCCGTGCGCCTTGCCGGCCTTGCGCACCACAAAGGCGTCCAAACGCGCGCCGTCGGCCGCGGCGGCGTGCAGCATGGCGCTCGCGACCGGGTCGGCGCCGAGCGTGAGTCCACCGACCGCCTCGAAATCCAGGTCCGAGACCAGGTCGCGCATGACCCGTCCGACCAGGGGTGCGGCCTGCCCATCCAGGGTGATCCGGCGCAGGTCGACGTAGTAGTCCGCCTGCGCGCCCGAGGACAGGGTGACCCGGCCGTGAACGATGGCCTTGGCCTTGATTAGCGCGAGCAGAGCGGTCCAGTCGGCGGTGCGATCCGTCATACATTTCACCATTCTCGGAGCCGGTCGAATGAGCACTCGCGATTCAACCATGGCACACAGCTGTGCATCGCCCGGACGCCGAGCACGCCCGGCGGCCACACGACGGGTGCCGAAGCGCGCGTCGGGAGGACCCTGTGCTTGGATAGATTATTCGGCGGTACGCATTCGCGCTCGCCGGGCAGGGTCCGTCGGTGGTGAGGGGTTTGCGGTGAACGGCCACATGGGAGGACCCGTCGGCAGCGGCGCCCGGGTCATGCTGACCTATGGCACGCGACCCGAGGCCATCAAGATGGCCCCCCTGGTCCGGGCATTGCGGTCCTGCGACTGGCTCGAGCCGATCGTGACGGTGACCGGGCAACACCGGGAAATGCTCGATCAGGTCAACGGCCTGTTTGACATCGTCCCCGATCACGACCTCGACCTGATGATTCCCGGTGCCACCGTGGCCGACATGAACGCGCGCATGTTGACCGAGCTGACCAAGGTTCTCCAGCGCGACCGCCCGGACATCGTCGTCGTCCAGGGCGACACCACCAGCGCCCTCAGCGGCGCCCTTGCCGCCTTCTATGAGCGCATCCCCGTCGTGCATCTCGAGGCGGGGCTGCGCACCGGAGACTTGGACTCCCCCTTCCCTGAGGAAGCCAACCGGCGTCTCATCGCCCCCATCACCGCCTTGCACCTGGCCCCCACTGCCGGCGCCGGTCGGAATCTCGAATACGAGGGCATCGATCGGGCCAAGATCGCGGTCACCGGAAACACGGTGATCGACGCCTTGCACGCCGCCGTGGGCGTCACCCCGCTCATCCAGGACGAAGAGCTTGCCCAGTTCCTGCGGCGCCCCGGGCCGATGATCCTGGTCACCTGCCACCGCCGCGAGTCCTGGGGGGACCCGATGCGTTCGGCCTTGCGCGGCCTGCGCCGAGTCCTGGACCGGCATCCCGAGTGTCGCGTGCTGCTTCCCATGCACCTCAACCGGATCGTGCGCGAGGTCGTCGAACCGATGTTCGCCGGCTATGAGAACGTCCTGCTCACCGAGCCCTTGGGCTATCACGAGTTCACGCATGCGATCAGCGCGTCGTCGATCGTGCTGACCGACTCCGGTGGGCTCCAAGAGGAGGCTCCCAGCCTCGGCAAGCCGGTCCTGGTGATGCGCGAGACGACCGAGCGCCCCGAGGCGGTGGAAGCCGGAACAGTCAAGCTCGTTGGCACCGACGAGGAGCGGGTGTTCCAGGAGACGATGACCCTCATCGAGGACAGCGCAGCGCATCGTGCGATGGCGAACGCCGTCAATCCCTACGGCGACGGGGCAGCCGCAGCACGCAGCGTGGCTGCCATTCGTGCCGAACTCGGTCTGGGGATGCGGCTTCCCGACTACTCAAGCACTGAGACGGACACGTGGTCGGACCGCGATCTCGCCCGCGAGAACGCGGTCTGACGCCAGATTTCGCCCGCGAGAGCGCGGTCTGATCCGACCCGACAAGACACCGCAGGACCAGGTGAGCGCTACTTCAGGAAGAACTCCGCGCTATGGGCTGGCAGCGTCACGGTGCCCGTCGCGCGCGCGCCATCGACGGTGCGGTAGGTCTGACCCAACCGCAGCCCGGAGGCGGACGTGCCGACGTTGATCACGACCTTGCCCTTGGTGAAGTTGCGGGCGTACACCCCGGTGCCGACCTTGGCGTAAGCCCCGAGTGGGGTGCCCATGTCGATCTGGTTGTACGGGTGCGCGCCCCAGGAGGCTCCGGCGTTCTTGTCGCGCAAGAAGCAGAAGTAGGAGTTGCCGTTCGAGCCCAGCAGGAAGGTCGCCAGGGCGTACTTGTGCCAGGCATTCTTCTGGGTCTCGCTCGCCGTGGTCCACACCTTGGTCATGGACAGCAGGCGACTGCCCTTGTTTTGGATGTCGATCATCATGTCGACGTCCTGCTTCCAGGTGGTCTCGCTGTAGAACTGCCCCACCGGGGCGTGCGCCTCACGCACGAAGAGCTCTGCCTCCATGCCGTCATTGCCCGGGACGAGCCCCTTGGAACTCATGGTCGGCGAGTAGTAGCGCCGCCCGTTGCCGAGGCCATTGCCCATGACCAGCTTGCCGGTGGCCCGCTTGGCAGCCACCGTGATGTCATCGCTCCAGTTGATCCACTGGGCATGAGTCCAGGTCTTGCCGCCCGTGACGGGCAGCGACGAGAGATAGTTGCCCATCAGCGGTCCGGAGCCCAGGACGTCGAGGAAGCAGCCGTCATACTTGCTGACGTTGATCAGCTCCACGCACGAGCGGCCGACTTCTGCGGCCCAGGCCGGGCTCGAAATATTCATCAAGAAGGTGGTCGGCCACTTGCGGGCGTAGATCCGCTGGCCGCTCTTGTTCTTGGCATACAGGCTGTCGGGGTAGCTCTTCCCGCCGAAGGTGGCGTTGCGATAGACCAAGACCTTCAGGCTGGGATTGGCCGCTTTCATGGCGGCGATGTCCTTGGTGAACTTGCCACGCATCGCCACGATGAGCGACATCCGGCGGGCGTAGTCCTGGGCCTGCGCGGTGGTGAAGCTGCGTTGCCCGGCCATCCACTCGGCGGACCAGAGCTTCAGGAAGCTGCCGGGGGCGGCCGCCGCGGCGGCAGGTGGGGCGTCCTGGGCCACCGGCGTGGCACCGGCCGATGGGGCGAGCACCGAGGCGACCAGGCCGGTCACGGTGGCGCTGGTGGCGGCCAGCGCGAGGGCGCGGCGCGGCATACGGGGGGAAGTTGACATGATGCGACTCCAGGGGAGGAACGACCACAAGGGTCCTGGTGCCGATCGATGCTACAGAGCATCCCGGCGCCGGTTGACCAGGCTCGCCCGGCGCGCCACCGCGCGTGGCGCGATGTGAAGCAGGCTCGTGACCGCCTTGTACTGCCATCCGGGGACCGAGATGACCGCGCCCTTGTCGGCGTCCGCCAGGGCCTCGCGAACGAGCTTTTGAACCGGAACCCAGGCGATTGCCGGCAACTGGCCCATCCTCATACCCGCCCGTTCGTGGAACTCGGTGTGCACGAACCCGGGGCACAACGCGGTGGCGGTGACCCCGGTCCCCGACAGCTCGGCGGACAAGGATTCTGTGAGCACCGTCACATAGGACTTGGCCGCCGAATAGGTTCCCGCGGCGATGAAGGAGGCCACCGACGACACATTGATGATCTGGCCGCGACCCCGGGCCGTCATGGCCCGCGCGGCCGCCTGCGAGAGCACCAGCACCGCGCGGCACAGGACGTCGAAGAGCTCTTCCTCGGCCGCAATGTCGTTGTCGAGGAATCGGCCCTTGAGCCCGAAGCCCGCGTTGTTCACCAGGATGGCGACCTCGCGCTCCGGGTCGGCGACACGCTCGGCGACGGTGGCCAGTTGCCGCCGGTCGGCCAGGTCCGCGGGGAGCACCTCCACCGCCACGCCGTATGCCGTGCGCAGCCGCTGCGCGCCGCTCTCGAGTCGCTCCCGGTTGCGCGCGACGAGCACCAGGTCGTGGCCCCGCGCGGCCAGCTGGGTGGCGAACTCCAACCCGATGCCCGCCGTCGCACCCGTGATCAAGGCAGTAGTCATGACGGCAGGGTAGGCCCCGCCCGTAGTGTGGAGCGGTGCGCATCGCGACCTGGAACGTCAACTCCATTCGATCTCGGATCGAACGGGTCATCCCCTGGCTCGAGCGCAGCGACATCGACGTGCTGGCGCTCCAAGAGACCAAGGCCCGCGACGACCAGTTCCCGTTTTTCCGATTCGAGGAGATCGGCTACGAGGTGGCGCACCACGGCTATGACCAGTGGAATGGGGTCGCCATCGCCTCCCGGGTCGGCCTGAGCGAGGTCGAGGCCGGTTTTGCCGGGGCGCCGGTGTGGGGTGAGGCACCGAGCCCCGAGGCCCGCCATCTCGCAGCGACCTGCGCGGGCATCCGGGTCAACTCCCTCTATGTGCCCAACGGTCGCCAGTTGCTCGACCCGCACATGGACTACAAGATCGAGTGGCTGAGCCGGCTGCGGGATGCGGCGGCCGGCTGGCGCGCCCACGGGCCCACCCTGCTCATGGGCGACTGGAATATCGCCCCGCACGACGAGGATGTGTGGGCGATGGAGTTCTATCAGGACAAGTCGCATGTCAGCCCTCGGGAGCGCGCAGCCTTCGCGGCCGTGCTCGAGGCCGGCTACCACGATGTGGTGCGGCCACTACACCCTGGGCCCAAGGTCTATACCTATTGGGATTACCAACAGCTGCGCTTCCAAAAGGGTCGGGGCATGCGCATCGACTTCGTCTTGGCCACGCCGGATCTCGCCGAGCGGGTCACGGACGCCTTCATCGATCGCGAGGAGCGCAAGGGCAAGGGCGCATCCGATCACGCGCCCGTCGTCGTGGAGGTGCGCGATGCCTGAGGCCTTCCGCGCGCCGGTGCGTGGGGAGCCGTTCCGGGTCCGGACGGAGGATGGGGCAACCCTCGTCGGCGAGGTCTATCCCCCTGCCGGAGAACCCGATCCGGCACTGCCGACGGTCGTGCTCGCCCACGGGTGGACCCTCAACCGCACCGTGTGGAGCCGAGTGATCCGGGGCCTGCACGCCCAGGGCGAATACACCGTCGTCACCTATGACCAACGCGGTCACGGGCAGTCGTCACCCGGCACGGCACCTGCCTCGATCCCGCAACTCGGGCGGGACCTGCACGCGGTCATCGATGCCGCCGTCGACACACCCCGCCTGGTCCTGGGCGGGCATTCGATGGGCGGGATGACGATCATGGCGTATGCCGGGCAGCACCCGGCCGACCTGTTGGCACGCGTCGAGCGGGTTGTCCTGCTCGGGACCGCGGCGGCCGAGGTCGAGCGTCCCGGCCTGGTGGGGCTGGTCGAGACCGGGGTCATGCGCGTGGCGGCGCACGGTCCTCGGGTCCCGGCCGGAGTCTTCGTCCGCAACCGGCACCAGCGCCACCTCAACTTCGGTGACGATCCGGACCCCCGGGATGTGAAACTGGTGCGCAAGGCGATCGCGGGCACCAGCATCCGCGACATGGGTCAATATTTCACAGCCCTCGAGGCGCTGGACGAGCGCGCCTCGCTTGCGGCGCTGGGCACCATCTCGACAACCATCTTGGTGGGGGAAAAGGACCGGCTCACGCCGGTGAGCTACGCCCGCGCGCTGCACCACGGCATACCCGGATCGCGGTTGATCGAACTGCCGGCCAAGGGGCACATGCTGGGCTACGAGGCACCCGAGGTCGTCGTCGATGCCCTGGTCGCCGATCCGAACTAGCCGCCCTGCGGAGCCCGCGACGGTGCCGGTGTGCGCAGCGAGCGGCCGGGTCATGCTGGTGATGACCGCCATTCTTGTCGTGCCCCGGGGCCAGGGGCCAACTCAGCAGAGGTTGCGCTCAGCGTGTGCCGGGTCGCCTAGGTCCTGGTGTCCACCGCCGCGGTCAGGGACATCGTGTAGCCAGTGGCGGCATCCCCGCTCATGCTGGCGAGCTGGCCGGCTCCCCCATCGTCCCGAAAGACATTGTCGGTCGCCAGTTGCATGCCGGCGAAGTTCGCAACGGACTGCTCATAGCCTGGCGTTGCGTAGACGGCGTCGCACTCGGCTCGGGGAATCGCCAGCTGCGACACGGCAATCGCGTTGCCGGCATCGGTGATGCTCGCCTGGTCCGGATAAACCTCGAAGTGCACGTGCGGCCAGCGCCCGGAGTAGCAGGCGGGGAAGATCGAGGTGAATGCGACCGTCCCATCGGCTCCGGCGATCTGCACCCCGCGCAGGTAGTTCTGATCGGTTACTCCGTCGGAGTAGAGCGAGTAGCCGCCCTCGCGATCACAGTGCCAGACATAGACGGCGGCACCGGCGAAGGGTGCATTGCCCTTGGCCATGTCGAGAATGGTCAACTCGATGCGCGCGGGCACCCCCTGCGCCGTGCCGCTCATCGCACCAAAGCTGGTGGTGATGTCCTGCCGGACGACGCCGGCTTCGCCGAGCACGTCGGGACCATTGGAGCCGTCGCCGGGATAGGGGCCCGCCGTCTCCTCGGGGATCTCGGTGAGGGTGGCGCTCGTTGCGGAGGTCGACGATGCGCTGCTGGCGGTTGTGCCGGCCTGGGACGATGACGAACCCGAGACACCGCTCGCGCCGTCGTCCGCACACGCCGCGAGCACCGCCACTCCTACGCCCATGCCCAGGAGCCGCACGGCGCGGCGACGATCGATGGTCGCGAGATCGAACGCCAGACCCTGGTCGACGATGTCCTCATGCGGCCGCGGCAGCACCCGCCCCTGGAAGGTAGGGACGCCTGCATTCTGTGGATCGCTCATCTGTATCCCCTTCTGGTGGATCGTGCTCTCCCTCGGGTGGGTCCCGCCCACCAAGCCTTGCGGACCCAGCTGTGGTGACGCTGTGGACTGCTGGTGCGATGCCGGAACGAGGTCTTGAGCCCCGTCGTCCAAGGCGGTATGACTGTGCGCCCCGCCCTCGCCCTCGCCTCCGTGCTGCTCCTCGCCGCCTGCGGGTCCGGCACCGTGGACAGCAGCGGCTCGGGCGGCCCCAGCGATAACCGAGCCGGTATGACGCCGGTGCGCAGCTTCGCATCGGTCGCGGGCACCTACTGGGGGCGCAACGCCACCGGGCCCCGGCCGATGGTGGCCAGCGAACAGGCGATTGAGGTGCACGACAAGGGATTCCGGATCTGGGTCGGGTGCAATGTCATCGAGGTGACGGCACGCGTGAAGGACCGGCTCCTGGTGGTCGATTCGTTGACGACCACCGATCTCGCCTGCGCACCCGAGCTGATGGCGCAGGACGAGTGGCTGGCCGACTACCTCACGAAGTCCCCGCAGATCGATGCCGGAGGGCCGATGCTCGGCATCAACTGGAACGAGGGGTGGCTCGGGTTCGAGAAGTCTGAGCGTGCCTTCCCCGGGCCAGGCCCGAGCCCGTCCGCGCCGTCCGGCTCCGCGGCCGTCGACGCCTTGCGCGAGTTCGAGGGGATGTACCAGTCCTCGAACCTGGCGAAGGCACCGCGCCCGATGGCGCCCGTCACGGTCGGGCTGTCCATCCGGGGCGATGCGCTCATCCTCAACGCCGGCTGCAACACCATGTCGGGGCGGGCGAGCATCGTCGGCGGCCGTCTCGTCTTCGCCGAGCCCGGCCTGATGATGACCGAAATGGGTTGCGAGGCGCCCCTGATGAAACAGGATGCGTGGCTCGCGGGCCTGCTGGCCAGCAAGACCACGACCATCGAGCGGGTCGCCGACAAACTGATCCTCGGCTGGCCCGACGGCGCCATCGAGTTCACGCGCACCGGCGACGTCCTGCTCCCCAGCGGTGACCCGGACGAACCAGTGGTGGGCACCCCCTCGTCCTAGTCGCAGCCCCGCCCCGATCGGTGGTCGGCTCGAGGGTCAGCCCGTTCCCGCGGGCAGGTGGCGTGGCGGCGCAGCAGCCCGCCTCCTGACATTTACGCCCAGCCGGGTCGAGAGCAGTGCGCCGAGCGCGGCGGCACCCGAGGCCCCCCAAAAGACCCAATGCACCTGAGTGATGGCGGCGCTCTTGAGCGCTTCGGTGTCGGTGGGATCCGGCAGACCAGCGACGATCTCGTAGTAGCGGTGCAGCCCGACTGCGGTGAGCAGGGCCAGGCCGAGAACCATCCCGATCATCCGAGAGACCACGATCAGCGCACTGGCAGCCCCGTGGGCATCGGCACGCACGGCCGACAAGGCCGCATTGTTCACGGGAGCCAGCGCGAGCCCGATGCCGAGCCCGGTCAGGGCCAGCACGAACCAGGAGCCTGCGGTAGCGAACGCCCCGCGCCCCCACGCGGTCATCAGGGCCAGTCCGAGGGCGGCGCACCCCATACCGATGCCGGCGACAATGCCATCGCCGGTATGCCGCACCGCCCACCCGCCCAGGAGGGCTCCGAGGGGGACGGCGATCAGGAAACGCAGCAGGACGAAGGCCGCCTCGGCCTCATCGGTGGTGTGGACCAGGCGGGCGAGCAGCGGGATGTTGACGACCACCGCAACCAGGGCCGCGCCCGCGCAGAACGACACAGCGAGCGCCCAGGCGGTGGTCCCCCGAACCACGCCGTGCGGGATGACCGGGTTGGCCGAGCGGCGATGGTGCACGGCATACGCCAGGGTGCACGCGGCGGCCACCGGAAGCAGCGCATATCCCAACGGCCCGACGATCTCGCGCTCCGGTTGAGCCGCGGCAAAGGTCACGATGACGCAGCCCAGGGCGCTGCCGAGCATGGCCGCGCCGAAGGGGCCGGCTTGGCGCAACCAGGACCACCCGCGCCGGATCGACCAGCCGGTGGCCCCGATGACGACGGCAAGGGCGAGCAGACCGATCGGGGTTGCCAGCCGGGCGTCACTGGAACCGATCGGCACGAAGGGAGCGCCGAGCGAGACGCTGGTCGCGAGCGCATCGGGTGCCGCCAGCGCCAGCCAGAGCAGCCCGAGCGCGGTCCCCCAGATGCCGACGGTGCGCCACGAGCCGGTAGGCCGCAGCGCCGAGGTCCACCAGATGGCGCCAGCCAGCACGATGCCGGCCAGGGCGTTGAGCCAAAAGATCGCGCGCCAGTCGGAGACGAGCAGGATGGCGGCGCCCAGGACCGGTCCGAGCACCGATCCGAGTTCCTGGACGGCGCCCACCACCCCCAGCGGCAAGCCGCGCGTCTCGGCCGGCCACCTGGCAGCGACGATCGCCAGGGTGGCCGGGACCAGTCCGCCGCCGCCGACGCCCTGCACCACCCGCCCTGCCACGAGGACGGTCAGGTCCGAAGCGAGCGCCGTCACCGCGGATCCCACGACAAAGATGGCCAGGCAGCCCAGGAGGACACGTTGCTTGTCGAGTAGGTCCGCGAGTCGCCCGATCAGGGGGAGCACCGCGACATACCCCAGCAGGAAGCCGCTGATAATCGGAGTGGCACGTTGCAGCGATTCGATGCCGATGCCGACGCCCTGCATCATCTCGGTCAGCGCCAGCACCACGACATAGGTGTCGGCCGCGGCGAGCGCAATCGCCAGCGAGGCAATACCGAGAAGGGTGCGCGGCCGAGAGTCAGGGGGCGGTGATGTCAATGGTCTTGCCGTAGTCCGTGAGCACCAGCGAGTAGCTCGAGTCGCCTGTGTCATAGAACGGCCCGGTGAGCTTCGCGGTGCGCAATTCGCCACTCTGCGTGGCGACCCCGAACTCGGCGCGGAAGACGGCCGTGTCGGTGCCCAGGTTGAGCAGCTTTTTGACAACTGATCCGCTGACCGATCCGGTGTAGCTCGCGAGTATCTCGGCGCCATAGCGTTTCTCGCTGCCACCCGCCGGTGAGCCGACCGAGGCGAGGATGGAGGAGAGCCCGGTACCGGGCACGAAGAAGCCGGCGGGGTTGGGTGCACCCAGCTTGACGACGTCCACCTTGCTGAACGTCGGCGTGAAGAGCTTCATCCAGGTGTCGGATCCGATGGCCACGACCTCCGTCGTGACGGGTGCACCGCTGACGACGGCGCTCACCGTCCCCTTGAACTTGGGGCTCGTGGCATCAATCAGGCCGGTGCCGGCGGCCGCGGAGACACCGTTGTGGCCGCTGGGGATGGGCTTGTCGGACTTGAGGTCCAAGGTGACCGCGGGGGCGGTCTCGAGGGTGGTCTTGGCCTTGGCGAGGGCGGCCACCGGGTCGGCCGTCGGGGCGTCGCCTGAGCAGGCGATCAGGGCGAGCGGTAGCACGAGGACCGCGGCCACGAGGGACGAGCGCATGGGGGTGACCATACCTGCCGGCCGGCCCGTCACGGCCCCCGACGTGGCCCGGCGCGTCAACGCTCCCGAAGCCAGGCCACGGCCTCGTCGATGAGTTCCTCCGGGGTATGACGCAGATCCAGCGCGACACCGGCCTCATCGGCCTCCAGTGGTTCCAAGGTGTCGAACTGCGACTGCAACAGCGAGACCGGCATGAAGTGGTCCTGCCGGGCGGCCATCCGCTGCGCGATCACCTCCAGATCGCCGGCCAGGTGGACGAAATGCACCTCCGGGGGGCCGTGGCGCAGGATGTCGCGGTACTGGCGGCGCAGTGCCGAGCAGGCCATCACGGTCGATTGGCCCTGCTGGGCCTGGGTCGCCATCCAGGCCGCGAGGTCGCGCAACCATGGATAGCGGTCGTCATCCGTCAGCGGGATCCCCTGGCTCATCTTGTCGATATTGCCCTGCGGGTGGAAGCGGTCGGCCTCAGCGAACGGCAGGTTCATGGCCTCGCCGATGCCCTGGGCCACAGTCGATTTGCCGGACCCAGAGACGCCCATGACCACTACATGGCGGGTGCGGATCCGGTCTGCCGGTGCACTATTGGACATCTGCCCGCCCGTCTAGAAAAGTGCCGAAACGATGAGGGCGAAGACGAAGCCGACGCTGCCGATGAGGGTCTCCATCACCGTCCAGGTCTTGAGAGTCGTCTTCTCGTCCATCCCGAGAAAGCGACCGACCAGCCAGAAGCCCGAGTCGTTGACGTGCGACAGCACCGTGGCGCCGCAGGCAATCGCCACGACGATCGCCGCGAGATCGATGGAGCTGAGCCCGCTCGTTGCCGCCACCGTCGGCGCCATCAGTCCTGCCGTGGTCGTCAAGGCCACAGTGGCGGATCCCTGAGCGACGCGCAGGGCGGTGGACACGACGAAGGCCGCCACGATGACCGGCAGCCCCAGGTTGTCCAGCGAGCCCGCCAGCGCCTCGCCAATCCCGCTGGCGCGCAGGACGCCACCGAACATCCCGCCCGCTCCGGTGATCAGGATGATCGCGCAGACCGGCCCCAGGGCGCTGTTGACGATCTGCTCGATGTCCGCCTTGGACCGGCGGCCGCGCCCGAGGGCGACCATGGCGAAAAGCACGGTGATGAGCAGGGCGATCGCGGTCTGGCCGAACATACGCACCACCCCGACCCAGGTCGCATCGCCGTCGATGGTGCCCGCCGTGGCCAAGGTATTCAGCCCGGTGTTGAAGAAGATCAGGATGAGCGGAAGCAGCAGCACCGCAAGGACGGTGCCGAAGCTCGGCAGCGGACGGCTTTGTGCGTCCTCGGCCTCGGCAACCGGCCCACCGGCGAGCAGTTCCGGCACCGGAATGTTGATGCGTCGTCCCGTGAAGGTTCCGAACAGATAGGCCGCGATGAACCACGTCGGCAGGCCGATGAGCAACCCGATGACCAGCACCAGTCCAATGTCCGCGCCGAGCAGTTCGCCGGCAGCGACCGGACCGGGGTGCGGCGGGACGAAGGCATGCATGACGGCGAACGCACCAGCCGCCGGAAGCGCATAGGTCAAAACGGAACCGCCGAATCGGCGTGCCACGCTGAAGATGATCGGCAGCATGACCACGAGACCCGCGTCGAAGAAGATCGGGAACCCGAAGAGCAGCGATGCGACGCCCAGCGCAAAGGGCGCCCGCTCGGCGCCGAAGCGGTTGATCAGGGTGTCGGCCAAGACCTGTGCGCCGCCGGTCACTTCCAGCAGTCGGCCGATCATGGCGCCGAGTCCGACGAGCAGGGCCACGCTGGCGAGGGTGTTGCCAAACCCGGTCAACATGGTGGGCACCACGTCGGTGAAGGGGATCTTGGTGGCCAGCGCCGTCAGGAAGCTGACCAGGATCAGGGCGACGAAGGCATGGAGCTTCAGCTTCATGATGAGGAAGAGCAAGACCAGAACGGCGAGAGCCGCGATCAGCAACAACACGCCAGCGCTATAGGCCGGTTGGACCTCATCGGCAAACTTGATCGCACTCAGCACAAGACCCTCCCCATCGAGAAACCCGTCCGTGTGTCCACCGTAGCGTGGTGCCAGATGCGCGACCAGCCCGCGCGCCATCGTGTGAGACAACGGAGCTCGGCCGGATCCGACCCGTCGCTGGTCGAATCCGGCCGATCCGCGGTCAGCTGATGGTCAGCTCGTTGCCATCGGGTGCCAGGTCGACGGTCACGCTCCCCCCGTCGCGCACGGCGCCCGCCAGGACGGCGCGAGCTAGTCGGTCACCGATCTCGCGCTGCACCAACCGCCGGAGCGGGCGCGCGCCATACGCCGGGTCGTAGCCGGTACGCGCCAGCCAGGTCCGCGCGGCGTCGGTGACATCCAAGGTGATCCGGCGATCATGCAACCGCGTGGCGAGCTGGCGCACTTGCAGTTCGACGATGTGGGCGAGCTCCTCCTGCGACAGGGGCTCGAAGATGATGATGTCATCGAGCCGGTTGAGGAACTCCGGTTTGAAGGCGGCACGCACGGCGCTCAAGACCGCTTCCGTCTTTTGGTCGCTGCTCAAGGTCGGATCGATGAGGTATTGGCTGCCCAGGTTCGAGGTCATCACCAGGATGACATTGCGGAAATCGACGGTGCGTCCCTGACCGTCGGTCAGGCGACCGTCGTCGAGCACCTGCAGCAGGATGTCGAAGGTCTCGGGGTGCGCCTTCTCGACTTCGTCGAAGAGCACCACGCTGTATGGCCGGCGCCGCACCGCCTCCGTCAGCTGCCCACCTTCGTCGTGCCCGACATACCCCGGTGGCGCACCGATGAGCCGGGCAACGGCGTGCCGCTCGGAGTACTCGCTCATGTCGATGCGCACGATCGCCCGCTCGTCATCGAAGAGGAAGTCCGCCAGCGACTTGGCGAGTTCGGTCTTGCCGACACCGGTCGGCCCGAGGAAGAGGAAGGATCCGGTCGGGCGGTTGGGGTCGGCCAGACCCGCCCGGCTGCGGCGCACCGCGTCCGAGACCGCCTCGACCGCCGCGGCCTGCCCGATGAGGCGGGAGCCGATGATGGACTCCATCGACAGCAACTTCTCCGTCTCGCCCTGGAGCAACCGGCCGGCGGGGATGCCGGTCCAGGCGGAGATGACCTCCGCTATGTCGTCCGGCCCGACGCGCTCCTTGACCATCAGGTCGCCGCCGCCGCGAGCGATCTCGGCCTCGCTGGCAGCGGCGAGCTCCTTCTCGAGCGCCGGGATGTCGCCATACAGCAACTTGGAGGCCTCCTCGTAGCGGCCCTCGCGCTGCAGGCGATCGGCCTGGGTGCGCACCTCGTCGAGGTGGACCTTGAGGTCACCGACCTTGTTGAGACCGCTCTTCTCGGCCTCCCACCGGGAGGTGAGGCTCGCGAGTTCCTCGGCGGAGTCCGCCAGGTCCTTGCGCAACCGGGCCAGGCGCTCCTTGGACGCGTCGTCGCTCTCCTTGGCCAGGTGCAGCTCCTCCATCTTCATTCGGTCGACCGAACGGCGGAGTTGGTCGATCTCCACGGGGCTGGAGTCGATCTCCATCCGCAGCCGGGAGGCGGCCTCGTCCACCAGGTCGATGGCCTTGTCGGGCAGTTGCCGACCGCTGATGTACCGATCGGACAGCGAGGCGGCGGCGACCAGGGCACTGTCCTCGATCTCGACCTTGTGGTGTGCTTCGTAGCGTTCCTTGAGGCCGCGCAGGATCGCAATCGTGTCTTCGACGCTCGGCTCGCCGACGAAGACCTGCTGGAAGCGGCGCTCCAGCGCGGGATCCTTCTCGATGTGCTTGCGGTACTCATCCAGGGTGGTCGCGCCGACCAGCCGCAGTTCGCCACGCGCCAGGAGCGGCTTGAGCATATTGCCCGCGTCCATCGCGCCTTCCCCGGTTGCGCCGGCACCGACGACGGTATGCAGTTCGTCGATGAAGGTGATGATCTGGCCGTCGCTGGCCTGGATCTCCTCCAGGACGGCCTTGAGACGTTCCTCGAACTCGCCGCGGTACTTTGCCCCGGCAACCATGGCGCCTAGATCAAGGGAGAGCAGGCGCTTGTCGCGCAACGACTCTGGGACATCCCCGTCGACGATGCGCAGAGCCAGACCCTCGACGACGGCGGTCTTGCCGACCCCGGGCTCACCGATGAGCACGGGGTTGTTCTTGGTGCGCCGCGAGAGAACCTGCACGACCCGGCGGATCTCGGTGTCCCGCCCGATGACCGGGTCGAGCTTGCCATCGCGCGCGGCTTGGGTCAGATCGGTGGAGTACTTGTCGAGGGCTTCGGTGGTCGCCTCCGGATTCTCGCTCGTGACCTTGTGCCCCGCCCGCAGGTGCTCGATCTGAGCCTCCATGGCTTGGGTATCGAGACCCTTCAGAGCGCCCTTCTCGGCGAGCGCCAGGACGAGTGCGTCGGTGGATAGGAAGCTGTCGCCCCAGGCCTTCATCAGGGTGTCGCCCTGGTGCAGGACGGCGGTTACCGCCGGACCGAAACCGGGACCGCTGGTGGACCCGCTCACTTTTGGCAGCTTTGCGATCTCGGAACGAGCGGTGGCAGCCACGGCCTCCGGGCTCGTCCCCCCGGCCGCGAGCAAGGCGGGGACGGTGGTCTCCGGCACCTCGACGGCGGCCAGAGCGACGTGAGCGGGAGTGATCTCCGGGTTGCCCGCGCTCTGGGCGGCACGTTGGGCGATCGCGAGAATCTCGGCGACCTTGGTCGTCGGCTTGAGCTCCATGGGCCAGGTGGCTCCTTCTCAAGTGAGCTGATGGCGGTCCGTGCCGAGAGATTCGCAGCCCCCGGCAGCAACGCTCTCTACCCTAGAACCTCGTGGCATTCGACCCGGTGGCCGCGCAGGTATCAGGGCGCGACCTGGTCGCCGGCGACGGCTAGATGCGCGTGGATGAGCGGCACGACACTTGCGCCCTCGCCCGCAGCGCTCGCGACCCGCTTCATGGATCCCGAACGGATATCGCCGACGGCGAAGATCCCGGGGACCGTGGTGGCCAGGGCTTCGGGCGGACAATTGTCGATCCAGCTCTCCATCGGCACCTCGCGCCCGGTGCGGACGAAGCCACGCTCATCGCGGGCGACCTGCGCCGTCAGCCACTCGCAGCGGGGTTCTGCACCAAGCAGGAGGAAGAGCCCGCGCGCCGCGCTCCGGGTCCGCTCCCCGGTGAGCAGGTCCTCGATCTCGAGCCACTCCAGCTGGTCCTCGCCGCCCCCGGCGACGACGGTTGCATTGCCGCGCACCGTGATTCGCGGGTTGTGTTCGATCTCCCCGATGAGATATTGCGACATGGTGGAGCTCAAATCCGCGCGCCGGATCAGAATGGTGACGGAGCTGGCGAAGCGCGCCAAGTGAACGGCTGCCTGTCCGGCCGAGTTCCCACCGCCGACGACGAAGACCGGCTGGTCCTCCATCTCCCGGGCGGCCGTCATCGCCGCGCCATAGTTCACGCCACGGCCCACCATCGCGTCGATGGCCGCAATGCCGATCCTGCGGTAGTCGACACCCGTGGCGATGACGACGCTCCGGGCGCGGACGTTCCCGCCATCGGTGCACACGACGTGCGGCTCACCCGGACCCCCGACCTGCATGGCCGTCACGGGCCACCCGGTGAAGAAGCGCGTCCCGAAACGCAGCGCCTGGCTCCGGGCGCGTTGGGCCAGCTTGCCGCCCGAAATACCCCGGGGGAAGCCCAGGTAGTTGCGAATCATCGAGGAGGTACCCGCTTGTCCCCCAATGGCTTCTGCTTCGATGAGCACGGTCGACAGGCCCTCGCTGGCCCCGTAGACCGCAGTCGCCAGGCCGGCGGGTCCGCCCCCCACGATCACGACATCCACGACCGTTTCGAGGTCGATGTCCGCGGGCTTGCCATAGATCGAGGCTGCCACCTCGCGCACCGTCGTGGGCGCCAACACCTCCTCGCGGGAGAAGGCGCGCACCAGGGGGAAGGTGGGCTCCCCGGCATACGCGGCGACGACCTCGCGCCCGAGGTCGCTGTCGGGGGGGTAGAGCCGGTTCGGGGCGCCGACCCGGTCGAGATAGTCGCGGATCGCCAGGGTCAGCCCGCCGCTGTGGTCGGAGACGATCTGCACGGAATCGACGAGTGGGACCGGGACCGTGGCACCCCACTCGGAGAGCAGTTCGCAGACGGCGGTGTGAAACTCCTCGTCACGCTGCCCCCGGGGCATGAGCAAGAAGGCGTCGAACGTGCCCTTGGCCAGGCCCGGCCGCAGCGCGGGCCCGTCCGCAAGGAAGTTGGACCACTCCGCCACGACCAGGCGACGAGCGGTCGGCACGGCCGAACGCAACATGCTGATGCCCACCAACACAGGCATATCGGGCAGGCGGGATTCGGCCACGAACATCGCAATCGCACCCGAGCGGCGCACGATCCGCATCGTCGCGGCCATCGCCTCGTCGGCGCTCACCGCGGTCACGATCTCGTAGTCGCGGGCGTAGCGACCGAACTCGTCGGCCAGGTGCTCGCTGTGCTCCCCCGACACGATCACGATGGCTGGCCGGTCGTCCTGCGTCGCGTCGCTCACGCCCTGATCGTATGCCGCACTCCCCGCCCCCGAGATCGGGCTCAGTCACACCCGGCGGCGGTGAACTGGCACATTCCGCGGGCGAGCAGCGTGAGCGTTTCCGCCTCGTCGTCCTGCCACGCGGCGATGGCTGACGGCGTGGCCTGGGCTTCGTCGGCCGAGTGGGTCAGTGCCACGGCGGTTCCGACCTGCAGGACGCTGATGCGCGCATTCGCGATGTAGAGCGTTCCGGTCGGGTCGTCCCGATAGGCCACGATGGCCACCGTCCGATCCGGGGCGTCGAAGTCTTCCAGCGTCACCCGCAGCCGCAGGCTCGGGGTGCCCTCGACAAGCGCGCCGTCGCAGGCGGCCAGCGCCGAGCGCCAGGTCTGCAGCGCCGCGCGCGCCGCGGCCTCGTCCGGATAGCTTCGCACCGAGCGGGCGTATGACGCGGCGGGCTCCGAGAGCAGCACGGCGAGGCCGTCCGTCGCGCCCGCGGCAGCGCGCTCCATGGCAGGCTGCAGACACGCGGGAAGCTCCGCATCCACGCGCGAAACCAGCGACCGGGACGGACCGGCCAAGATCCCTTCGCCGGTGGCGATCAGGCCGGCGGCCAGCGGGGTGGACTCGAGGTCTGCCGACGGTGTGGCCTTGGCCGTCGAGGACGGGGTCGACGCCGGGGACGGCGCGATCGAGCGGATCGCCTCCGGGGTGACGATCGCCGCATACCCCGCCGTGCCGGGGCAACTCGCCGAGAACTCGGTATTGGTCCGCGGCGAGAGGAGAACATCCGCGGTGATCCACGAGTCGGCGGACACGGTGCGGCCGTCGGTCAGCGTGAGGCGGACCTGGCCGGGATTGCCGGTCCACCGCGTGCCGATCGGCAGAATCAGGGCACGGGGCTGGTTCTCGGCAGCCTGGTCGGCGCGGGCGCTGGAACTCAGCACCAGGCACCCGCCGGTCTGCGTGACCAGCCCCTCCCCGGTGGCGTTCGGGACTGCGAGGCCCGAGCCCCCGGCCGCGTGCGCAAACACCACCGGATCGGAGTGCACCCGCGTGACCCACAGGGGATCCCCCGCGGTGGGCGGCGTAGCGGAGCCCGTTGGGGCAGTCGGTGCCGAGACGCTCGGTCCGGGTCCGGCCGGCGGCTGCTCCTGGGGGGCGCGCCAGTTCGCGGCCAGCGTTGCTCCCAAGACGACCACGGCAGCGGTGCCACCGGCGAGGGCGAGGTGCCTGCGTCCGCGGCGCTGTTGCCCGCGGCGGCGAATCTCATCCGCCCCCACGGGCGGGTCCGAACGCAGATCACCGTCGAGGGTGCGAAGCAGGGTCTCGAGGTCGGTCATCGGATGCTCCCGTGCGCGGATTGGGTCAGAATGTCGGCGAGAGCCAGTCGCCCACGGTGCAGGCGGGCCTTGACCGTCCCCTCGGGTGCTCCCGTCTCGGCGGCGATCTGGGCGACGCTGCGATCGGCGAAGTAGTGCAGGACCAGAACACAGCGCTGATCGATCGGCAGCCGGAGCAAGGCGCCCAGCACATCGGCGCGCACCTCGCTGCGGGCCAGGGCGTCATACCCGGTGACTGCCGTGCGGGTGCTGAGCTCGCGCCCGCGACGCACCCGACGCCACCGGCTGACGGCGAGTCGATAGGCGGTGGTGCGGACCCAGGCATCGCGTTCCCCGGTTGAGTCCAGGCGGGGGGCCTTGTCCCACGCGCGGATGAACGCCTCCTGCACGCAATCCTGAGCCTCGGCTCGGTTGCCGATCAGCGCGGTCAGCTGGGCGACGAGCCGGGGGTAGGACCCGGCATACCATCGGTCGAACTCGCCGGCATCCACGGAGCCCTCCCTGCGTCGCATTACGGTCACTTAAAGACGCTCCGCGGACCCCTAAGGTTGCCGGGCCGGCGGATCCAGTTCAATCGGCGCCAGTGCGGGGTCTCGCGCGGGGTAGACATCTCGGACGGCAGCGGCCGCGGTATGACACGCCCCGGAATCGGGATGCGCGCACCCGGCAACTACGCCACGATCAGCCCATGGACCACAGTTCCACCCCCGCGCCCCACGCTGCCCGCTACCGGACACCGCAGGAGTTGACGGACTTCGTCCCGACTCTCGACGCGGCGCCCACGGACCGCGGGCTCCTTAAGCTCATCGTGCGGCGGCCCGCCGTGGGGGAACGCGAAGTGCTCGCGGTTGGCCGGCTCGATCCCGCCTATGGCCTGGAGGGCGACTCGTGGCTCAGCCGGGGATCGACCAGGAGCGCCGATGGCCGCGCGCATCCCGACATGCAGCTCAATGTGATGAGCCACCGGATGGTCGCCTTCCTCGCGCAAGACCCGGCACTCGAGCCGCTCGCGGGCGACCAGCTGTATCTCGACCTCGACCTCAGCGAAGGCAACCTGCCCGCCGGGAGCCAGCTGGCTTTTGGCGACCCCGACGCCCCGGGCGCGGTGATCGAGGTCACGGAGCAACCGCATACCGGATGTGCGAAGTTCGTGGCCCGCTTCGGCCCGGACGCCATGCGCTTCGTCAACGGGCGCGTGGGGCGGCCCCGGCGACTCCGGGGGCTCAATGCTCGGGTCGTGCTGGCGGGCCAGGTCCACACCGGCGACCTGGTCACCGTTCGACGTCCAAGCTGATACCGCGGGGGGCGGCTGCCAGCCGATCGACCGGGCCGCACGTGGCACAGTGGGATCATGAGCACTAGCCCCACGGTTCGGCAGCGAACCTGGCTGCCCTTGGTCGTTGTCGCCGTGGGCGTGCTGACGCTGGCGATGCTCTTCGCGGGCACGCTCGCCTCCCTGCGCAATGCGCTCCTGGGCGAGGACTCGGTTCCGGCGCCAGGGGACACCACCTTGTTGGAAATCCGGCGCACCGCCGAGTTGCGGGCGGCCACCGGGTCCTATTCGGTGCCCATCTACTACGGCTTCGATGAGGACAAGGGCATCCTGTCCAAGATCGTCCCCGACGTCATCGACAAGGACTCCGGCGTCGCCATCTATCAGGGCAGCATCGACGCGATGATCGACCTGAAATCATTGCAGGACAGCAATATCAAGGCCGACAAGGAGGCCGGTACCCTCACCATCACGGTCCCGCCCCCCACCTTGACCACGCCGCGCATCGACTTGGGCAAGTCCCGGATCGTGGCCCAGCAGCGCGGGATCGGGACCCGGATCGACGACTTCTTCGCCAGCGCGCCGCTCGAGCAGCGGCAGGCTCTTGACCAAGCCGCCATCCAGGCACTCCAGCAGGCTGCCGCCGAGTCCGGGCTCGATGCCACCGCGCGGGACAACGGGCGCGAGTTCCTCACCGGGCTGGGTCGCCAGCTGGGCTACCCCACCGTCACGGTGGTGTATGCCGACGAGCCCGGCGCGCAGTAGCCC